>JADDQE010000067.1 GCA_016781525.1 bacterium
CGTCAATGGTGCCGCGCAAGAGTACGGCAGCGCCCCAAAGGTAGGATTCAAGTTGTTGTTGGGTGATGCGCGTCATTTGTTGAGCACCTGGTTAAACCAAAGGATCGAAGCTTCGCCTTCCATCCGCGTAACATGGTTGACGGCGCGGCTGTGACGAATTCCATTGCGTAATTCGGCGAGCTGGTCAAACTTCGTAGCAAGCGCGTCTTTATTGGCAAACGTGGTCTCAAAGATTGGCCAGAGCGACCTAGCAGTGATGGTTTCCTGGACCTCACGCAGGTCGAAATATTCGAGCATTCCGACAATCGTTGCATAACGGTCGCCGTCCATTGCTGCGTTCTTTTTGAGTGCGCGCCCGATACGTTCGTTTACCTTTTGAACAACGTGGGGTGGGAGTTGGGCTGAGTCATCGCCAAGTTTTTCACTGATAAGCGCTCGAAGTCGCAGTTCGACTTTTTCTACATCAGCATCGAGTTCACGCAGCTGTGGCTCTAGGTCAAGCCGCTCTTTAATCAGGAGATTTTCAATCGCATCCTGGATAGTGCGTTGGCGCTCACTGATGAAGGCATCATAATCTTCCGGCGTGAACGGATTGCGGAGCAGAATTTCCAGTGCCGCGGGCGAAATAAAATGGGACTCAAGAATGGCGCGTACCGTATTTTCACCGTTTTGTTGGATCAGCTCTGGCAGATAGGCGTTCGGCAGCCGGTCACGGATGACGTTACGGTTTGTGTCGGCCGTGAGCGGCGTGCGGTTGAGAATAGTGCCGATGAGATTGCCGCCAAGATGCTTCTTGCCCCACGTCGCCGGGATAATGTGGTGGTCGTCAAGATCGCCGTGTTGGGGCACATCACCAGTCATCCAGTCCCGCGCACCCTGAAGCACAAGCAGGTTGAAGATACCGTTATAAACAGAGGTGCCGCGCTTCGTCTCTCTGCGCAGGTCCAGGTTCCGGAAGCGGGACGCAAACTCTGCAACAAGCGGGGGTGCGGCAGCGTCATCGTCAAACCATGCTTTCAGGTCAAGAAAATCGCGTGCGCTGGTGGACTCCACCGAGCCTGAGTAGCGGTTGAGAAAGACGGAGGCCCAGTACCAGTGCCGCAGTTTGCGGCGAGCGTCAAGCTGGCGTTGTGCGGGAAGTGATTTTGATTGTGCCCGAATGGCGGCGAACGCTGGAAGAATAGAGACGTACGGCAGAAAATTCGAGCTGACGGCTCCGTACTCCTGGGGATGCCGTAGCACCCTTATGGCATCTTCCAGGGCATCCACAGCTGTCTTCCATCGTGCCTCGAACTCCGCGATGTTGGGGATGAGGATTTCCTTGCGTCGCGTGCCGTCTGGCTCGCGGATCGGTTTTTCCTGCCCGGGCAGAAGGAAGTACAGATATTTAGGCGAGCAGTAGCCTTGACGCAGGATGCTCATCACCTGGAGAATGTAGACGTTCATCTTTTCCGTCTCCAGGAAGTCGAGCCGTGGTGCTGCATTCCGCCACATGTGTTTAAGCTGAAGGCCTTTGGGCTTGAGCAGGGCGTTGACGAGGTCAAATACGTCGAGGCGAACGCCGCGGCTGTTGATCTGCGTGAAGATGTCACAAACCTTATCGACGGGCAGATCCCTATCCAGTTCGATGTAGGAGATTTGGTATTGTTCGGTGATCTCTTTGAGATGGTCGCCAAATGCTTTCGCATTTGCCGCGTGCGTTGCCATCACCTTGATCGTCTCTTGGTCGCCGGATGCTTCCGCTTCAGCCGCCTTCGCTGTCCAGTACTGTTCGTAGCCTTGCACCCAATTTGGCAAATCCCAACCCCCTGCGCCAATCACCGATAGCGGAAACAGATGCTGGGCGAACTGTGCCTCACGGTTCTTGAGAATTGCAGTCCATTGTCTGGTGTGCCAATCGTAGCTAAAGGCCTTATCGTATTCTTCCCGCATAAACTGATCGACTCTAATAAAGTAGAAGGCGCGACTCGTGCGATTAGGAAGTGGAAGCTCTGGAGCTAGAAACGCGTAGAGCATGGCGGTCAATCGCTGCTGTCCATCAAGAACAATGTACTCTGGGCTCCCATTACCTTTGTGGCCGTACACGGGTTCGCACGACAGTGCCTCAAAATTCTCCTTCTTCCCCTTCCACAGTAGAAGACTGCCGATGTAGTAGTCGAGGAAAAGAGAGCGCATCAGTTCACTGATGTCCCACGGCCGCCACTCGAACTCCCGTTGGAAGTCGGGAATGACAAAGCGTCCTTCCTTCAAGCGAGAGATCAGGGTATTTAGGCTAACGTGGTCTGGTTTCTGGGCGTCTTTCATTGGAGTAATCCTTCTCGCTTGAAGATGTCAATAAGTTTGTCTTCCGCGGCAAATGCTGCTTCTGCGCTCTCACGCAAGCGGGCCATGGCTTCGTCCACTGTCAGCACTGCCTGCTCATTCTTTGGCTCGACGTAACGCGGGATGTTGAGGTTATAGTCGTTGGCGGCAATATCGTCCAGCGTGACCAGGCGTGCGATGCCTTCCACGTCGGTGTAGTCGTGGTACCAGCCATAGATGCGCGTTACATGTTCCGGGAGCAGCTCATTGGTTGCCCGACCGGTCTTGAACTGGCGCGACGCATCGATGATCAGGGCCTTGTGCTTGCGGTCAGGAGCCTTCCGCTGCCGGAACACAAGAATGCAGGCGGCCAATCCAGTGCCATAAAACAGGTTTGGGCCGAGACCGATGACAGCTTCGAGCAAATCCATCTGGAGTATCCGCTTCCGAATCTCGCCTTCCTTGCCCATCCGGAACAGCGCACCGTGCGGCAGTACCACAGCCATCCGCCCGGTGCCCGCGGCCATGGATTTGATCATGTGCTGCACCCAGGCATAGTCACCACTTTTATCGGGTGGCATGCCGGCAAAGTTGCGTCCAAACGGGTCACTGGCCCAAACCTCCTCACCCCACTTTTCGAGGGAGAATGGTGGATTGGCGATGACGCAGTCGAACGTAGCCAGGTTGTCGCCGGAAAAAAATGCTGGATGACGTAATGTGTCACCACGCACGACCTGGAAATCTGCTGCTCCGTGCAGAAACAGATTCATGCGAGCGATGGCCGAGGTGGTGAGGTTTTTCTCCTGGCCAAAGAGTTTGCCCCAGAGGGTACGGTCATCGCCATGACTCTCACGAACGTGGTGAACCGCCTCCAGCAACATACCACCAGTGCCGCATGCCGGATCGTAAATCGACTCGCCCTCCTTGGGGTCGAGGATGTTTACCATCAACCGTACGACAGCACGTGGGGTATAAAATTCGCCTGCCTTTTTGTTCGTGGCATCGGCGAACTTTTTGATCAGATACTCGTAGGACTGGCCAAGGATGTCTGTCTGCGCCACCTGGTTGCCGAGCGGGATGCGAGAAAAGTGTTCGATCAAATCACGGAGCAGCGAGTCGGGTAGGCGCTCTTTGTTGGACCATGCTGCGTCGCCAAAAATGCCGTACAGCGTCTCTGGGTTTGCCTTCTCGATGGCGCGCATGGCGGTTTGTAGTGCTTGACCAACATTGGTGGCAACAACACGCACATCACGCCAGTGCGCGCCATCCGGAATCTGAAAGCGGTAGTTCTGTGGAAACTGAGCGTATTCTTCGTCACCGCCTGATTCTGCCAGGGCAGCCGCATATTCTTCATCGTAGACATCAGAAATGCGTTTAAAGAACAGGAGCGGGAATATGTAGGTTTTGAAATCTGAAGCATCAACAGGGCCGCGCAGAATGTTAGCCGCTGCCCAAAGATGACCCTCCAGGATTGACACATCGATCTGCGTGGACAGTGATGGCCTATCATTTTCAGACTGAACCATCGAGAACGAGAGCTGGGTAAGCTTTGATGTCATATCGTTGTGATCGTACGTGCTACCAGCACGCCTTTCTTCGTTGCTAAGGAAGTGTCAATGTATGAAGTGGCGCTCTGAGTTAATGTTGGAATTAAGTCCAAGGCCGTGACAATGATGCGCAAGCACCACATGGATAGAGGGGGTGGGCTTTTTAGGGACGTCCTACCTGGATACATGGTGCTGTTGCTATACCGTCGGCATATGACCAATTCATCAATTGTTGCCGGACCGCTCAACCGCAGCCAGCAGTTGCTCAAGCTCGGCCTGCTTGTAGAGGCGATAGCTATTAATCGGGTGTCGGTATGTTCGGATCTTGCCCGCGCGTTCCCAATTGCGTAGCGTATTGGGACTCACACCGAGAAATGCGGCAGCTTCCTTGATCGTGAGATAATCGCGAAGATTCACGGTAGGCCCTTCTGTCTCACTGGTTGAAACGAGATTGTGCAAACCTTACCAAGGAATTACAGGACTCGTCAACTCAAACGCTGAACCTGAAACAAAGTTACTATTGGCGTGAAAAACGGAAGAGTTAGTTTTGGGCCATATACGCGTGTTAGCACGGTCATCATACTATGGCGATGACCTCATGCCCAAGCAATTGCTTCGACCGCCTGTTGCAGGTCCTGCTTGGTGCCTTGCACATAGATCATCGTGGTGTCCAGCGAGTCGTGTCCCATGATCTGCGCCAGCCGATGCAGCGGCACCGTTTGCGCCATACGGTAGCCGAAGCGGTGCCGCAGGTCATGCGGGCTCAGATCCGCGACCTTGGCCAGTTGCGCATATTTCACGACAAGATAGCCAAGCCCCCGTTCCGTTAGCGGCGCCGGCTGCTTCGATCCATCCGTCAGCGTTTCTTGTTTATTCGAGATGAACAGCCACTTCGAGTCGGCCGGCAACGTGGGCAGATACTCAGCCAGCACCGCACGCGCCGTCCCGTTGAGCGGCACCTCACGATATTTATTACGCTTGCCGTAGATCGCGACGTGGCCGCTGCGCTTACCGAGAGTCACGTTGGACCGCTGCAGCGTGCAGACTTCTTCAGCCCGCAGTCCCGTGTGGAGCATGAGGGTGAGCAGCGCCCGGTCGCGCAGTGTCCCATACGCCGTAACCGCCGCAACGAGCGCGTTCTCTTCCTGGTCAGTCAGATGCCGTGGCGGCTGGCGCACGAGGGGAACCAACTTCACCACCTTGGCCGGGTCGCGCTGGATCGCGCCGTGCTCGGTAGCCCAGGCAAAGTAGCGCTTGAGGCTGACAAGGTGGCGGTTGATCGTCGCCGGCTGCAGCTTGCACACGGTCTGCAGGTAGGCCCGGTACTGGGTGATCAGCGCGGTAGCCACGGCCGCC
>JADDQE010000253.1 GCA_016781525.1 bacterium
TCCCAATGCTTTTACAGAAAGATCTTGACACAACCAGGTTATTGGGACGAGGCGCATAAAATGTACTCCACCTGCTCCCTTTTTGAGGTTGTCCTCTACCTCGTCACGAACACGTGCTGTTAACCGATATTCACGAAGATTCACAAAAATGTTCACCATCGTTTATGCGGCTGTTGACTATTCTTCGTTAGAGTGTCTGTAGTCGCAGAAGAGAGCGACGAGTACGAGCTGAAGGAGATGCGAAGTATGTCACGCTTGATCGAGCTGATGCGAATCGTCATGCCCTGGTTCGGACAAAACGAGCTTCGTCCGGCGCCGGTTGCTGTTGTTATCCCGAACAACATTCGATGTTACAGGCCAAGATTCCGACGCTAATCATGACAGTGCGACGAGGGAGCTTTACGGATTCAATAGCAGGTATGCGAATAACCGCCAATGGTCGGGCCGCCGCAAGCATTGTCTATGCATGATCTACGAATCAGCACACAACCAGCTACCCATGCCCCGCCTGCCTCCTTATGCGCACAGCGGGTACGGCAGAGCAGCATGGACCGGCCGGTCTGGAGCGCGCCACGCGCAGCACTGTTAGGCGACTGATGGTGGAAGCAGGCAGGCGTGTTACAGAGGCTGCAGTTCCTTCGCCTGCTCATGCCTGCGTGGTTGCGGCCATGGACAACAGGTAGCGCCTACTCGCACGCGACATGGAAGTGACCGAAGTTAATAAAGGAGAATTTACCGATGAGCACCGCATCTGAACACCGGGGCATGAAGACCACCACCACCAATAGCCGGCTTGCCTGGATTCTCCTAGCAATTGCCGTCGTTGTGAACATTGCCGGTTATATTTTCAATCTGTACAGCCAGTTCGTCTGGTTCGACGAAGTGATCCACGCCTACACAACCTTTGCGATGACATTAGCCGTGGCGCTCTACGCATATGGGCCCGTGCTCACGGGTGCACACAAGCATACCATTCTCTTTATCCTAATGGTCACCAGTATTGGCCTTGCTATCGGTGGAGTCTGGGAAGTAGCGGAGTGGGTGTATGACTGGTTGCTCATACAGAAAAACACGATCAAGAGCGTGCCTGATCGACTGATAGACCTGATCATGGACAGCGTCGGAGGCGTGGTGGCGGGATGGATGGCCGTCAGTATGCTCGAGAAGCAGCGTTGATGTCGCTCACCGGTTACGCGGCAAGAGCATGGGCTATAGCAAGGCTTTATTCAAAGGCATCACAACTTGGTTTTAGATCAGTCTGAAGAGAGCTTTGGAAGGTAGTCGTTCGCCATCGGGGTTATACAGGGCATCAATGAGCAAGGAACAACAAAAGCGCGTTATCGGGCTTCGCGACACGATTGGGAGCAGCACAGACCGGCAGGACCGTTCCTTCACGCATGGTGGCTTATAGGCCGGCTTAGCTCGATGGTCATTGTTGGCCTGTTGACCACGTCTGGATTGTAGCTGATAGGAGTGCCACTTGCGCTGGCACTTGGCCTGTTAGCCGCCGTGCTCGAATATATTCCCAACATTGGGCCTACTCTAGCTACTATCCCAGCAGTGCTGATCGCCCTGACACAAGGTATGCACCAGGCGATATACGTGCTGATGCTCTACCTTGTCGTGCAAATACTAGAAAGCTATCTGCTCACGCCATTTATTCTAAAGCGGGCAGTTTCATTGCCGCCCGCACTTACCATCGCGGCGTTGGTACTCTTCGGCGTGCTCTTTGGGTTTCTTGGACTTCTCTTCGCAACACCCTTGGCGGCGGTCCTACTGATATTGGTAAAACAGGTGTACGTAAAGCACACGTTCGGTGATGATTCGGTCGAGGTTGAGAGCCGACCGTAGCCGCACAACCGTGCGGTGGGTAACGGCCGGCTCATGCTTCAGTCGAGCGATATCGCGAGAGTTCTCAGACATGAAACCCGAGGTTGATCCGCTAAGTCCAAAATGACGTTATGAGCACGCTAACCAACGAAATCATCAGGACGCGTGGGAAAGTAGTTAGGGGTGAGAGCAACACCCAAAGAGGGGATCGATAGTACTGGACCAAGCACGAAGGGCTGACGCGCACTACCTTTCTTCGCTCTCTGTACTAATGGTTGACGACCAAACAGCGGCACGGTAGACTTCTACCACGCCGCCGGTCGCCTTCCGCAATACGATGACCGGTATCTCTGATTACGCTGCAGAGAGGAGATCCTGTTGTGCATCTTCCTGCGCAGGTCATCGTACCACTCATCGTTCTGCTCACCGCAACGCTTTGGACATTCGCTGATTTCCGGCTCCGGCCCATTCATGATCTGCGGGTTCTTCCGTGGCCAGCCCACCGGTCGTTAGAAGAAGGCCTTGTTGTCATCCTCGTCTGGCCGGTCAGCAGCGTGGTGTACTGGAAAGCCTTTAAGTGGAGCTTGTTCTACCAGGGGCTTGGCGTTGGGTTTACCTGGGCATGTGTGACCTTGTATTGCAGCACAGCGCTCCGTCAGCGCATTATTGATAAAGCGAACCGCGAAGGTGGTTCGTGAAGCGGCACCACGGCTGTCCCCTTATGTGCCGCTGCTACTATGGCCGTCCTCCTTGCCGTTAAGTTCCGTCATTCACGGAGCGCTCGCCGCCGACCAGAAGGTCCAGGATTTGCCGCCGTCGAGGCTCTGCTACCGCGTTGAAGGCATCGGTTGTCGTCGCTGCACGTGCAATATATCGATTATATTCCCATTATGGGTATATACCAAGAGGTAGTTTGGGAGCGCGTGGAAACGTATGGTGGTTATCGAGCGCCGGTGAACAGCTCTGTCGTGTGCTACTTCTCACGAGATCAGCGCCAACATGGGAATCACGTATGATGATCGCCTATGTCCTCGTGGTTGACCCCCACCGCGGAGCACTCCGCGGGGCACGGCCCCAATGCCATACTAAGTTCTAATATGCGAGCGGCGACAGTTAAGACGAGTGGCCACAAATACATATGTGTGTACGTGATTACGTTGAGGTTGCGCGCTGCGCCACTTGCTGCTCACCCTTGACCTCGATCGTATCGCCTAATACATCCTCAACATACAGCATCTTAACGAGCACAAAAACAACAGCAGCTAGCGGGACGGCGATGAGGATCCCAATAAAGCCGAAAAGAATCCCAAGCAGGATCTGCGCGGCAATGATCAAGACTGGTGGAAGATCGACGGTGCGCTGCTGTACAAGCGGCGTAAGCACAAATCCTTCGAGGTTTTGAATCACAATATATAACCCGATAACCCACAATGCGAGCGTCGGATCTTGAGTAAGCGCCAGCAGCACAGGGGGCAAGGCAGACAAAATTGGACCGATGTTTGGAATAAAATTCAGCAGACCAGTGATGATGCCGTTAAGGATTGGAAGCGGAACGCCCAGGAACCACAAGGCAATCGACGTAATTACGCCGTTTATGATCATAATTAACAGCCGTCCGAGCAACCAATGCCGTAGGGTGTACCCAAGCGTGGCAAGCACAACACGCGCCCGCGGACGTTTGGCGAGCGGCACCAGCCGCACAAGCCCCCGCTCATACAAACCAGGATCCGCGGCGAGATAGATGCCCACAAACAGAATAATAACGATATTCGTCAGAACGCCCAGCGCCGTCGAGAAAATTCCGGTAGCCTGTCCCAGTATATTCGTCGATGGCGGCACCAATTGTTGCGACTGCGGAGCCTGCTGCAGCAGGTGTTGACCAAACGGTAACTGCGCAACACGCTGACGGAGCTGTTGCATGGACTGCGGCAAGCGCTGCGATAGCTCCTGCACCTGCCGTTCAATCGTTGGAATCAGAAGCCATACGCCTAGAGCGATGAGTCCAACAAGACCGAGCAGGGTGACCCCCAGTGCCCAACCGGACGAAAGGGGCGTATGGTCGCTCAACCAATCGCTGATTGCACCAAAGAAGATGGCAAGCAACAGCCCCGTAAAAATCAGCAGAAATACCTGCGTGCCGTACCAAAATACCAGCAGCACGGATCCGAGTGCAGCAACAACACCTACAGCAATCAGGACGCGTTGCAGGTACGCTCGAGAAGCCGTTTGAGCTAATTGCTCTCCGCTACGGGGTCCGTTGCTCACGTCGCCTTATCCTTTCGACACATTAGCTGGAGCGCTTTGCTGTTGCGCCATACCAACCATATTTACCATAGTCAATGTCGGTATCGGTACGGCACCCCCTGAAGTACACGCTGCGCCTGTACATGCACGTGTGCGCTCCATTACAATGCCGGGCGGAACATTATGCCAATCACCGCAAGGAATTGTTCTTTCACGCGATGATCAAGACGAAGGGATGGTGGGATTGTATCAGCACGCCTGTCTTGTAGCGATCGCCGCTATTCGCCTCCCGCGTTCTTGTCATGCTTGCTCCTAGTACCGCTTACTGCATCTACATCAAAGGTAGCCCAGATAGCGCTCTTTTTTTGGAATGCTGTATCACTGCCTGTCAACTATACTTTACTTGTAGATACGACAAGGCGGCAATAGCGAAAAAAAAGGTGTACAGGCAGTGAACAATAGTGAACGACGGTGAACAAGCACTATCAGTCGCCGAGCGCTGGCGGCTGGATAACCCAGAGAGTTACTGGCAACTCCGCAGCTCTGTGGTGGAAGGGCAGGTAGTCAGCGACTACAGGATCATGTGGGTGAGCCACCCCAAGCGTCGCTTAAGGTAACGTTACGGTGGCTCGCTGCACGTATTGCGGGCTAGACGATGCAGCATCAATCAACGAGGCTGCGCAGCCTTTAGTGCCAGAGCCAGCAACCCGAACCCTAGAGTTTGCTTTTCAACATCCCCGCTGCCCACTCCTTCCATTTATCTGTAAGCGGTCGTTCCCGCCAAGCGTCTAGGTCGATGCGCTCGCTGTGCTCAAGATCATGCGTAAATATTTGTTCCATTCCCCGCACAAAATCAGCGTCGCTCACGGTCACATTTGCCTCATGGTTAACATCTAGGCTCCAATGATCGAAGTTACACGAGCCGATCGTCGCCCAGCACCCGTCAATCATGGCGATTTTAGCGTGCATCATGGTGCGCTGATATTCGTAGATTGTGCACCCAGCTTCGAGGAATTCCGCATAGGTGCTACGGGCCGCCGGGACGACAATCTTCATATCGCCGCGTGCCGGAACAAGCAAGCAAACCTCGACGCCACGGTGTACCGCCGCCAGCAGCGCCTTCTTAGTTTCATCATCTGGAACGAAGTAGGCGTTCGCGATCCAGATGCGCTCTCGTGCAGCTTCAAAGGCGATGCCCGGCGATCATCAGCGGCAGGTGGTCCTCGATCATGCCATAGGCCAGCAACAACGCCGCGACAAAGCCTCACCCGACAAAGCTGAAGGTGACATGGCTGAATTGCCACAATTCCGCAAAGACATCCGCTGTCGGCACCACAATGGGCCGGGTTTCGTGCGCAGGTCACTCATGGGTAATTACGGTGCGAGGATGCCAGCTTGAAATCGCGTACGAATTGGGGTCATAGAACGGAGCCGTGAGCAAGGTTTCGACAAACGTTTTGACGATCGGAGTAGCCCTCTCAACCTCCACCACATCCTGGACAGACGTGGCCTCATTCAGCTTGTGAAGCTCTACCTGATGCAGCGATACTCGGGTCGCACCAGAGTCGAGCGCCAAGCGTACCACGCTTGTTCCTTGTCCCTCCGGGGCTTTTCCGATCACGAAACGCATGCGCACCTCCTGCCCCTTCACCTGCCACTCTGGCAGTTGCAAGCCTCGACCCTTGACATCGCCTGCTCTACTATCGGCTGGGGACCGGTTGACGTGCTTACTTGGGATTACACACGTTCATGTCATACCACAGATTGAGTATGCACGATCCCACCAGCGTGAAGGCTGAAGCGTTCTCGCAAGAAAGACCCGTCCAGCAGCGTGGACGGGTCTTGTCCCAGATCATCAGATCTGCGGTGAGCGTTTCTGCTACCGCAGGACGTACTCAGCGGTAAAGCTTCCCTGGTAGGGCACGGCGACCGTCAGCCAGCCCTGCACATCAACCGTGTAGCTGCCATGCGGCAAGAACTCGCCTGTGAATGTTGTTTCCTCAAAGTTGGTCAATCCTTGCGCGCTCTTGCCAATGAGCGAGCCATCGGGCGCATTGACGTACAGGTCAATATCTTGCACGACGTCCCCCCACTCAACCCGCACCGTCGCGCGTACGGCGTCGTTCACGATAGCCTGATAATAGTAATCGTGCGAGGCAGCCCCGGCTTCCGCCACACCCGCTTGCACCGTTCCGGACCAACTGTAGGTCTCGGTGTAGGTCTCGTACGTCTTGCCGCTCTTGGTCTTGATCGAGCCTTTCTTGAGACCCATCCGCTGCGCTTTTTGGACGGCCGCGTACGCATCGACGTACCCGGCGCCGACTTCCCACTCCTCGTACAGGCTGCCGTCAGGACGATACATCGGCGTCGCAGTCGAGGTCAGCGCCTGCTTGACCAGATCGGGGTGTAGCCCTGGCTTGGCCTCAAGCATCAGCGCCACAACACCCGAAATGTGCGGTGTTGCCATGCTGGTGCCGTTGGCGCAGGTGTACAGGACGGGATCGGCCGGCTGGCAATACACGTTCAGGCCAAGCGTCAGCGCATTGATGGACGCGCCGGTACTCGCTCGCGTCGCCGCAATCCAGACTCCCGGAGCGGTAATCGTCGGGTGGTAGAGCGGATCACCAGGAATACCCCGTGATGAAAAGCGCGCTAACAAACTGCCGGGCTCGCACCGAATGGCGGTATCTCGCACGCCTTGATCCGTTGTACAGCCTGCGGCAACGCCGATCACCCACGGGGCAACCGAATACGGATTGAGCGTGTTCTCGCCTGGGCCGGCATTGCCGGCAGCAAAGACAACAACCATGCCCTTGTCATACGCGGTCTTACTGGCCACATTGACCGGGTCAGCCTCGGAGAACGCGCCGCTCGTGCCCCATGAGTTGGAGATGACCTTGATGTTATACGTATCCCGGTTGGCGATTGCGTAGTCGAAGCCCTGCAGCGCCCACAGAATATGCAGTCCATCACCCGCACCGATGCCGATCAGATGCGCGCCGGGCGCAACGCCAGTGTACTTGCCAGCCGAAGCGGTTCCCCGACCCGCGATGGTCCCTGCAACGTGAGTGCCGTGACCCGACGATGTGTCGCTGTTGGCCACATTCTCAAGGATGACGGGCTCGCCCGTGAAGAAGTTGGTCGCCACAATCTTAATGTTCTGGACGGTCACGGTGGGATAGGCGATATCCGGGTGCAGCCCATCAACACCACTGTCGATCACGGCAACACCAACGCCAGCTCCGGTTACACCATAATCCGCCCAAACTCGATCTGCACCAATAAACTTGACGCTATCGTCGAGGAAGTACTCCAGCTGCCGATCCAGGTACACTGAGCGCAGCCCTTGCATTCCGGTCACGCTTTCCACCGCCGATTTGAGCCCTTGAACGGCGATCATCGGCAGCACCTGGAAGGTATGGGTTTGCAGGCCAGCTGCCTGCACCTGCGCAACCTCGGCCGCCGTCGGGTAATGATCGAAGGTCAAGATGGCTCGCACCGAGGCGGCTGGATCGACGGCGCTAAATCGCGCGTCAATCTCGACGTTTGTTGCTGCATGCGTCATTGGGACCAGCGCCGCACTTGCGGCAAGGAGAAGGGAACAGAGGACCATCACCACACGCTTGACCATCATAGAGTTCTTCCTCCCACCAAAGGTATCGTTACGGTAAAGACGATTAACAGACCTGCCCGCCTATATGTCCGTTCTCTGAGTGCTGTCCCGGCTACCCCTCGCGTGCTTGGGTACTGTGAATCCAGGCCGACGAGCTAGCCGGGCACGCCCCACGCTTAGCCTTGTTCCGTGCTTTTGGAACCCTGTCTAGAATAACGCAGTGAGGAAGAGGGCTCGCCTGTGTCTGTATCATCGCCTCCGTGCAACGCTCGTTAACGCACGGGATCACCCGGATCACAGGAGTTGAAATCAGACAATCAGCATGAATTCTTGCAAGTTTTATACCACCACGTATCGGGGTTACAGATCAACTATTAGGCGTACGTTGCGACCCTGTTTCCGATACTCCTCCCTCCTGCCGAGGAGCTATCGCTATCCGCCGGATTGGACAACCTCAGCTTGCGGTCCACCTGCAACTCTCGGGCGACCTGCTTTGTAGACCCCGGCAGCTTCAGAGGTTCCGTCTCTCGGCGGCGAGGAACAAATCTGCTCAATGCCGAGTGCGTCGGTTGTACGACGACAATAAATATGGTGCCGTGGCAGAGGAGCGTTTCCACATCGCATTGTGTGCTATACTTCACCACAAATTTGGATGCTGCCGAATGGGCAGCGTGCTAGGGGGGCCAGGTGAGCTTGGCTGAGAGCGCGACCCGACGATGTCGCCCACCCTTTGAACCTGATCTGGCTTATACCAGCGGAGGGAAGCGACCGGCAAAGCAGACGCCGCTGACCGCTCCATGGTCGGCGGCGTTTTTCGTATCCGGCACCTCCCCATTGCATGGAGGTTGAGACACCATGAGAGCTGTGCGGTATCACGGGCCGGAGCAGCCGTTTCGGCTGGAAGAGGTTGCGCGTCGCGAGCCCCAGGCGGATGAGGTCCTGGTCCAGGTCACGGCAGCGGGGATGTGCCACACCGAGTTGCACTTCAAAAGCGGTTTACTGAACCTGGGCATTACCCCACTGACCATGGGCCACGAAGTTGTTGGGCGGATCGCCGCCGTTGGGGCAGGCGTCTCACCCGAACGTCTCGGCGAGCGGGTCATTGTCTACTACTACGTCGGCTGCGGTAGGTGCCGCCACTGCCGCGTTGGGGATGAGCACCTCTGTCCTCAGCTCGGTGCCGAGTATGGCTTTATCTCAGATGGTGGCTACGCCGAGTATGTGACGGTGCCAGCGCGCAATGCTGTACCACTTCCCGAGACGATCGCGGACGTAGAGGCTGCCCCAATCGGCTGTGGAGTTACCACCGCGGTTCATGCGCTGAAGCTGGCGCAGCCGCAGGTTGGTGAGTGGGTGGTGGTGTACGGCGTTGGCGGCGTCGGCTTTGGGCTGATTCAACTTGCCCGGGCCACGGGCGCCCGGGTGATCGCGGTTGGCCGGAGTGCTGCGAAGCTGGACAAGGCGCGCGAGTTAGGTGCGGAAATAACCGTTAATGCTCGCGAAGCTGCTGTGGCGGAGCGGATCCGGGAGCTTACGGGCGGTGCTGGTGCCGACATCATCTTCGAGTGTGTCGGCACCGCCGAGACCATGGAGCAGGCGTCGAAAGCGTTGGGCCGGCGTGGGCGGCTCGTTTTCATCGGTTATTCGCTCGATAGCTTCACCGTCCATCCGATCCAGCTCGTCGTCTTCGAACAGCAAGTCTTGGGTTCTGTCGGGGCGACCCTGCACGATCTATATGAAGCGGTAGATCTCGTCGCACGGGGGGTTGTGCGTACCGTCGTCGATCGAACCTTGCCGCTTGAGCAATTTGAGGATGGCTTGAATGCGTTGGAACGCGGCGAACTCGTGGGTCGGGCGGTGCTGATCCCTGGTACACCAGACTCAGAACGAGAATGATATGGCAGAACAGTTGGCAAATGTCGTGCAAATAGCGCTCCATGTGCGGACGCAGCGCCCCCTAATCCACTACATTCCCAACTGGGTGACAGCCAATGACGTGGCGAATGGACTGCTCGCATTTGGCGCGTCACCCATCATGGCAGTCGCGCCCGAAGAAGTGGCAGACATTCGGAGTGCCGCACTTGCCCTGAATCTCGGAACGCCAACCGGCGATCGCTATGCCACGATGGAGCTCGCCGGTCGTGCTGCTTCCGCCCGGAATGTGCCGATCGTGGTCGATCCTGTTGGCGCTGGCGCGACGCCGTTTCGCTTGCGCCACACGCAGCAACTCTTCGCCACGCTTCCCGTTGCCATTGTCCGCCTCAACGGCAGTGAGGCGGCGGCGCTGCTTGGGGAGCCTGGCCGTGCCCCTGGCGTTGATGCCATGGCTGCGTCGACGGATAACGTTGCGCTCGCCCAAGCGATTGCGCAGCGCTATACCTGTGTGGCAGCGATTAGTGGTGCGACCGACGTAGTGAGCGACGGACGGCGTACCGTATTGATTGAAAATGGGACGCCGCAGCTTGCACGGATCACCGGCACCGGCTGCATGGTTTCCGGGATCGTTGCTGCTTGTGCTGCCGTCGCTGATGATCATGTGCTCGCGGCGGCGGCGGCTCTGCTGGCATTCGGTGTCGCAGGCGAGCTAGCGGCCGCCGCGAGGGGACCCGGCTCGCTGCGGGTCGGGCTGCTCGATGCGCTCTTCAACCTTGACGAAACCGCGTTGTTACGATGGGGAAAGATACAATGGCTTTAACGATCGACTGGCGGTTGTACGTCTTGATTGACACGGGGATTCTGGGTGAGCGGCAGCCACTCGATGTCGCTCGCGCGGCGCTTAGAGGGGGGGCTACCGTGCTGCAGCTCCGCGCAAAAACGTGGTTGGTTGGCGAGCAGGTGGCCGTGGCGCAAGCCCTCCTCCCGCTGACACAGGCGCAGGGCGTCCCCTTGATCATTAACGACCATGCGGATATTGCGCTCGCCATCGGAGCTGACGGCGTCCATCTCGGCGTCGACGATCTTCCCGTTGCGCTCGCTCGATCGATCATGCCGCGCGGCCTCATCGGGTATTCGCCAGAAGGTGCTGCGGACGCGGCCCGTGCTGTCAGCGAGGGCGCTGACTATCTCGGCGTCGGACCATTTGCCACGACGGCGACCAAGCTGGATGCGGGAACGGCAATCGGCGCCACGGGGATTGCGGAGATCGTGCAGGCGGTGCCGGTCCCAGTGATCGCCGTAGGCGGACTGGGCCAGCACAATGCGGCGGATGCGATCGCTGCCGGCGCAGCGGGCATCGTGGTCGCTTCGGCGGTCACATCTGCGGCTGATCCCGCTGCCACAACGCGCCAGCTCCGGTCGATTGTATCCGAAGCACGAACTGCTAAAGAAAGGGCATAACGATGGCTGTTTCACGGCAGATGGCGCGCTCAACAACCAAGCGTGTCGCCTATAGTGTCGTGCTGGCCGCCCTGGCTGTCGCGCTCTCACCCATCAGCATTCCCACCGGCATCGCCAGGTTGTCGCCGACCCAGCACTTAATTAACGTCCTGGCCGGTGTGCTTGTCGGGCCGTGGTGGGGCTTTGGCGTGGCGCTTGTCACCTCGGTTGTCCGCAACACGCTGGGTTTGGGCACGCCGCTCGCCTTCCCCGGCAGTATCTTTGGCGTGATCCTGGCTGGTCTAGCCTTCCGTGCCACGCGCAATGTGTACGTCGCAGCCCTTGGTGAAGTCGTCGGCACCGGGCTGATCGGCGCGAGCGTTGCCGCCCTGCTCGTCGCACCATACCTGATGGGCAGAGCCTTGGGCTTGACCGCATTAATTCTGCCGTTTCTCCTCTCGTCCGTGCTTGGCGCGGTGCTGGGTGTGCTAGCTGTCCGGATGCTACGACGTGCCGGCTTTGTGGACTAGGCGACCATGACCCCTCCAATTGTTCAATGCCGGGCAGTGTCGTACCGCTATCCCGGTCAACTTGCCGCCCTCGCGGACATTGACGTGGAGATCCAGGAGGGTGACTTTGTGCTGCTTGGCGGGGCCAGCGGCTCGGGCAAGTCGACGCTGTGCCGTTTGCTGAACGGGCTGATTCCGCACCTGCATGGCGGTGAGCTCACGGGGGACCTTCGCGTGGCCGGACATGCCATCAGTAGCACGCCGCCCCACGTCATGAGTTCCAGCGTTGGGCTCTTGCTCCAGCGCGCGGAAGCGCACGTGGTGGCGACCACGGTTGGCCGCGATATTGCTTGGGGTTTGGCCGCTCACGGGCTCACTCGTATCACCATTGAGCAGCGGGTCCGCGACGTTGCTCATCTCCTTGACCTGACGCATCTGCTCCAGCGCGCACCGCATACACTTTCGGGCGGAGAATTGCAGCGGGTGGTCCTTGCGGGTGTGCTCGCGCTCCAGCCACGCCTGCTGGTGCTGGATGAACCCTTCGCATTTCTGGATGCGCCCGCGGCAGCACAGCTCCGTGCAATCTTGTCGGAGCTTCATCGCACGGGCATGACCATTATTGTGGCCGAGCATCGGTTGGAGCAGGTTGTGGCCACCGCAACGCGCATGGTGCTCTTACACGCCGGCCGGATCGTGGCTGACGCAGCGCCGCGTGCCGTGCTCACGCATGAGCTCAGCCAATGGGGGCTAGAGATGCCGCCGCTCGTGCAGCTGGCCCGCACAGCCCGGCTTGATGCGGTGCCGCTCACAATTGAGGAGGCGGTCGCAGCGGGGATCGAGCTTCCACCTACGCAGGCTACCGTTGCCGTTGGACCCACTCCACCCATCGTCGAGTGGGACGACGTCTGGTTCGCGCGTGATACCGCCCCGATCCTCCGTGGGTTGAACCTTGCAAGTACGGCTGGAACAACGGTTGCGCTGCTGGGCGCGAATGGCGCCGGGAAAACAACGGTACTCCAGCATGCTAACGGCTTGTTACGGCCTCAGCGCGGGACAGTGCGGGTGATGCGCCGGGCCGTTGGGCGACGGCCGGTCGCGGAGCTGGCGCGGGATGTTGGTCTGGTCATGCAACAGCCAGCTCGGATGCTGGTTGCGCCAACCGTCCGCGAAGAACTTGCCTTGGGCCCGCGTTTTCTGCGGCACAACGATCCCGCGTGGTCTGACACGATTATTGAGCGCTTTCAGCTACGCGAGCTTCTCGATCGCGTACCGCAGCGGCTCAGCGCTGGCGAGCAGCGGCGCGTCGCGCTCGCAGCGATCCTGGTGAGCCGTCCACGCGCGCTGCTGCTGGACGAGCCAACGGTGGGACAAGATGCGGCAGGTCGACGCGCGCTGCACGAACAGATTGCGGCGTGTGTCGCCGACGATACCGCCGTGCTGCTGGCAACGCACGATACGGAGTGGGCCTTTACGCTCCCTGCGCGTTGGGCTGTGCTGGTTGACGGTCAGATCGTGGCTGACGCTCAGCCGTCGATTGTGTGCCGTCAGGCGGATGTGCTGGCCCGGGCGCATCTCGGGTTGCCGGCAGCTGAAGCGCTGCGGCAATGCATGGCGACGATGGAGGGGCGGCATGCTTGATGTGGGCGTGTATAAAGGCTCTGATGCATTCGACCCGCGGTCTAAAGCGTTGGTCTATGTGCTCGGCTCCACCATGGTCCTCCTGGCAACCCATAGGCTCGAGTTTCTCGCGCTAGCGGTCGTGCAGAGCAACCTCCTGCTCGTACTCCAGCTTGGGGGGCGCTGGCTGGCCCTCGTGCGAACCATCTTGCCCACGCTGGCACTGTTCTGTGTCGTTACCTGGCTCAGCGCTGGTGGCGGTGCCGCGTTGAGCGCAACGCTGCGGCTCCTGATGGTGATCACGGCCGGTCTGCTGTTTTTCGCCACCACACCCCCTGAGGAGCTAGGCGACGCGCTCGTCGCCAGTGGGCTTTCGCCACAGGTCGCCTTTCTCTTTGAAGGAACGGTGCGCTTTGTGCCCACCCTTGGTCGGCTGGTGCACGAGGTACGCGAGGCATTAGTCAGTCGCGGGCTCCGCTTCGACGGACTCTACCTCCTGCGCAACGGACCACTGCTGCTCGCCCCCGTGCTCATCAGTGCGCTCCATTTCGCCGACGACCTTGCCGAAGCACTCGAAGCTCGCGGCTTCGGTAGCCCACACCGCACACCGTTGCGCGATTACCGGTTCCAGCTGCGTGACTGGCTCCTCATGGCTACGACAAGCGTGCTGGCGCTGATGTGCTGGTTTATTTTCCAATGACAATGAAAGGCATAATCCATGTATAAAACATTGACGATCGCTGGCTCTGATTCTGGCGGCGGGGCTGGCATTCAGGCCGACCTGAAAACATTTATGGCGCACGGGGCGTATGGCGCCAGCGTGATCACCGGGATCACCGCGCAGAACACCTGCGGCGTGTCTGCGGTTGAGCTGCTCCCGCCAGCGCTCGTAGCGGCACAGATCGATGCCGTGATGGGCGATATTGGCGCCGATGCGGTTAAAACCGGCATGTTGGGATCGGCGGATATTATTGAGACCGTGGCGGCGAAACTGAAGGAGTACGCCGTCACGAACCTGGTTGTGGATCCGGTGATGGTCGCGAAAAGCGGCGACCGGCTGCTGGCGGAGGAGGCAGTGGTTGCTCTCCGTGACCGGCTACTGCCCCTGGCGCTGATTGTTACGCCCAATCTGCCGGAGGCTGGGGTACTGCTTGAGCGCTCCGTCGAGCGCGAAAGCGAGATGCATGCAGCCGTTCGCGATCTTCATGCGCTCGGCTCCCGCTACGTGCTGTTGAAGGGTGGCCATCTGGCCGGCGATCCGGTCGATCTCCTGTACGATGGCGAACAGCTCATCGAGCTTCGGTCGCCGCGTATCCCGACTCGGCATACGCATGGGACCGGCTGTACCTATGCCGCCGCGATCACCGCGCTGCTCGCACGAGGTCTAGGAGTCGAGCAGGCAGTCCGTGATGCCAGGGCCTATCTGATTGGCGCCATCGAACATGCGCATGCAATCGGCGGTGGGCAGAGCCCGGTCAATCACCTGTATCGCGGTCTGCCGGCGGCATAACACGCTTGCGGGTTCCACCATGCCTCGGCCTTTGCCCGCTGAAGGCGTTGATGAAGGCGATCAGGGTGCTGCCCTTGTCAGCACCCCGATCGGCTGCTACACTGTTGTGCAAAAGTTCACAATATTCATGGTCATGCTGCCGTTTGCCCATCTCGATCAGTGCTCGTGACGGGGCAAGCGGTACGTTTTGCCGATTGATTATCTGGACCAACGTCTTGATATGCAGGGAGTTAAGCATGGAGTTTCAAGCACTCGGCAAGCGGACCACCGCGCCGAGTAAAACATTAGACACGTTTCCCAAGCCGGATGGCGTCACCACCGTTACCTTTACATCCAACGAGCTGACGAGCCTGTGCCCGGTGACGGAGCAGCCGGACTTCAGCACGGTCGTGATCGAGTACAAGCCCGATCAGCTCTGCATAGAATCAAAGAGCCTTAAGCTGTATCTGTGGAGCTTTCGCAACGAGTGCGCCTTTTGTGAAGCGCTCGCGAGCACCATCGCCAACGCGGTCTTCACGGCGACGCAGCCGTGGGCCTGCCGGGTCGTGATCACGCAGAACGTGCGCGGTGGCATCAGTATCCAGGCCGAGGCTGAACGAAAGCGCGACGAGCCAACCACCCAGGTCTAGCAAGGCGTTTCGCAGTGTCTACAGGAGTGCGAAATGGCACTTGATCGTCTGCTCGATAACGCCCAACCCTAACTGGCTAGGCATAGCTGGCTGTACAACGACGTACAGGTTATGAATGCGATAGGTATAGCGGGTCCAAATGGTTCGGTGGCTGGTTCCGTACACCGTTCTTTTGCGCTTCTTGATAGCAGAACAACTGCTCGGAGGTACTGGCGGTGAATAGTTTAGCGGTAGCCTTCGGCTTTCTTACAACTCTTCCAGTGCCAAGTCGATTCTGGCAATCAGCGGTTCCCTTCGGCCACGCATTTGCCTGGTTTCCACTGGTCGGATTGGTACTGGGCACCATTCAGCTAGCCGCCGCACTTGGTCTCGGTCTTTTTCTACCATCATCAGTCGTAGCCGCGCTGGTCTTCACGCTCGGTGTCTTACTCACCGGAGGACTACACCTTGATGGCTTGATGGACACGTGTGACGGAGTTTTCTGTGCGCGCGCGCCGGAAGAGCGCTTAGCCATCATGCGTGATAGCCATACAGGAGCTTTCGGTGTGCTTGGTGCAGTCTGTCTGGCTCTCGTCAAATACAGCGCGCTGATCGCACTGCTGCACGGCCAGCGCACCCTTCTGGTAGCGGGAGTTCTTCTCGCCCCGATCTTGAGCCGCTGGGCGATGGTCCTGGCAACTGTTGGCTTTCCATACGGCCGTAGCGGTGAAACGCTTGGCGCTACATTTCGTCAATCAGCCGGCCGGCGTCAGCTTGTCACCGCTACCGTGTGGACAGTGTTCCTGCTTATCCTGATCAGCACCGTCACCCAGCTTGGCGTCTGGTGGGGACTTGCTGCGTTTGGGAGTGCCGCTGGGCTCACCTACCTGCTGGCACGTTTTGCCCTGGGCCGACTTCCCGGCTTGACCGGCGATGTGTACGGTGCGATCAATGAGGTTATTGAGGCCATGGCGCTCGTTACCTTCACATCCCTGTAGCGATTGCACCACGCCCAGGTGGCACTTCAAGCGGGCTCGGGTGCTGCCCTCCTCAGTCCCTACTCGGCAACCGCGCGCACCTTGCAACGCGCGTCCCAAATGCTGTTGAGCTCGGACGCAAAGCGTGCCAGCAGTGTTGTAGCAAAACTCGCCACGTCGATGCCCAGCTCGTGGAGCCCGACTGTTGGTACCGGTGTTCCTTCTGTGTGTACGTTGAAGCCAGTGTGGATGAGCGTTGAGGTGGCGCTGGTCGTGGCGATCGAGACGGACAACTTGCCAGGCCGACCATCGCCCCGGTCAAGGTACAGATCATCGCCTTTACGGGTAACGCGTCGCATGGTCAACGTCTCGAGTAGTTCTTTAGCGGTCACAATCAGCAGACGCTGCCGGTAGACGGCAAGGTGCAGGTCACCACTGAAAAACTCGGCGATCAGGTGCAGCATCTCAGGGCTGTAAATCGGCGCGTTATCTTTGACGTCTTCCAAATCTACCATTTCGCTAAGTTCAACGCGACACGGCCCGATAAACGCCACCACCGCGTCGCCCAGCAGATCGAACCGACGGTAGATCCAGTGCGGCGTTAGCTGATGACCATCATACGTGATCCCACAATCAGTGAACAACAGCGTTTGCATAGTGTCTTTGGCTGGCCCTTTCTTGATACACGACAGCAGAGCATAGACGACCTACGCACTGCTTGGACGGTATAGATCCTTCATACGGATTAGACCAACCTGCGCCGACCCCAGACAATCACATGCATTTGTGGCAGCACTCGTACGTAGTAGTCATCCCAGAACGGCTCACGCACGCGATTCGCGAGGCGCTCCAAAGCGGCCGGGTAATCCAGGCTCGCTACGTCGCCTTCGGGCTGCAGCACAATCGGGAGTCGGCGCTGGGCAAAAACAGGGTAGCGCCGGAGCAAGTTACGCAGTCCAGCCTCGTCGACATCGTCACGCACCACGAATTTCCACTGTTGCTGATCTGGCTCCAGCGTAGCGAGGAAGCGCTCGATCACGTCGTGACGGAGATATGACGCTCCTGCACTCCCGAGCTTCGGCGATAGACTCCATAGATCGATCAACGGCACGACCGCTGCGGGGAAGATCGTCGCATTCGTCTCCACTGTAAGGTGATGCTTCCGCGCTTGGAGCAATTGCGCGAGCGCAGGCAGCTCACGCTGCAGCGTTGGTTCGCCACCGGTCAGCACCACATGCCGCGCACCGAGGCGTTCGACCTCATGTGCGACGTCTATGGGGCTGAGTTTATCCCACCAGCCGCCCTCGCGCACGCTCCACGAATATTTCGTATCACACCAATCACATCGCAGGTTACAGGCGAAGAATCGCACAAAGGTCGTCGGCACCCCCATAAGCGTGCCCTCACCCTGCACCGAGCGATAAATCTCCATCACGTTCATACCCATTATTCGCGCTCCGCCGCCGTGATCTCGACGTAGCAGCTGTCGGTCTCCCACAAGCGTAGCCGGTAAAGGAGCTCTTCGGGCAGGCCGGCGGCGACAAGCTTATCCCAAATCCAGTGCGCCAAGTTCTCAGCTGTAGTATAGACGCCGGTGGCCTCGTTCAGATCGTAGTGGTCGAGCCGCCCGATGACTACCTGCTCAACGATCTGCTTGAGATCGCCGAAGTCCATGACCATGCCATGGTCGGAAGCACGAGGCGCGTACTTGATCGGCCCGCGCAAGGCGACTTCAAGTTGATAAGAGTGACCATGCGGGCGGGCGCACTTACCTTGATGCCACGGCAGATGGTGCGCTGCCTCGAAGCGGAACTGCTTGGCCACAATCGCTATCTTCATCGGCTTATCCTCATATATGGCTTGCAACCCGCCCAATCAATGCTGCTACCGTAAGATACTGGATCAATCACCCCGACCTCACGGAATCCGGCGATGCGGAGCTGGCATGCGTCGCAGCTTCCGCATGCTTCCTCGCCGCCGAGGTAGCACGTCCACGTATGCTCGACGGGGGCTTGCAGCTCAAGCGCGCGGCGCACAATCGCCGGCTTGTCATCGTCGATTAGCGGGCAAACGATTGTGAAGTCACGGAGCGTGGCGAGACGCAGTGTGTGCTCTGCCGCTGCCAGAAAGTCCTTGCGGCAGTCTGGGTAGTTAGCTGCATCGGCACGGTTCCAGCCGCCGATCAGCTCAGTGGCATCCCCAAGCAGTGCGTGCGCAGCTGCGTAGGCGATCAAAATCATATTGCGATTCGGCACATAGGTCGGCGCGATCTGCTCGTTGAGCGCGGCGACGGCATGGCCTTGCGGGATCGCTCCCTGGTCGGTAAGCCGTGAGCCAGCGATAGGTGCAAGTGCAACAGTCTGGTGCGGCACTCCGTAGTGTACGGCTATCCGAGCCGCCGCATGTACCTCACGTGCATGGCGTTGTCCATAGGTAAAGGACAGCGCCCCTTGAATATCATAGCGTTGCTGTCGCGCCCATGCGAGGGCGGTGACCGAGTCGAGACCACCACTGATCAGCATGAGCGCTGGCCGATAACTCACTTGGTTGCTTCCTCAAGCGTTTGACTGCGCTAATCGTTGCGGCTGTTGCCCCCGCTATCACCCAACGCGAAGTGTACCACGAGCGCGATGCGAAGGGCTCTAAATCACATTATCGTAAACAGTTCTGTTTCATCATTGAATCCGATGTTTGGTTTGTTCACTCCCCGCATGTCCCGCTGTGCGCCGGTCTTGTTGCCAGGTTTGTGGCCCCTACTTGGCATGAGATCATTGACTTTCATACCGCTGTGTCCTTAATCGATTCATTGCGTCAACCCGCAGGTTCGTTTATACTGCTTTTTGACTAGCCATGGCGGTTGGTAATGATCGCCGGGATAAGTGAATATTGCCACCGCAGGGGGAGCGTGTAGCTGAGAGGCGGTATCAAGACCACCAACCCCTTGAACCTGATCCAGTTAGGACTGGCGTAGGGAATGTGGTGCGACTGGTTCGCCGCGTACACGGGCCTATGGCTTTGCTTCCGTTAACGGCTGTGCTAGCTCACCGCATCCTTCTCATCCTAATTGGATAGTGAGAGATGTGGTTTTGTTTGACCCTGCGCCGATGGTGCCGGGTCATGCTGGAAGAAGCTGTGAGCCGGATGAACGCAAACACTTTGCCGACAATAATGCAGGCCATCCGCTATCATGGGCCTGGAGAGCCATTTCATTACGATCAGATCGAGGTGCCTCGTCCGGGCGCTGGGGAAGTGCTTGTCCGCGTTGGAGCAGCTGGTATCTGCCACACCGAGCTCCACTTGCAGGACGGCACCCTCAATCTGGGCGTCGTGCCGCTCGTCCCGGGCCATGAAATTGCGGGCGACGTGGTGGCGGTCGGTGAGGGAGTCCACACCTTCAGCCTGGGCGAT
>JADDQE010000032.1 GCA_016781525.1 bacterium
GAACTGGTGCTAGGAACGTGTCTGGTTAACGTGCTGTTCAGTTAGCCGCGTGGTTCCCCTTCCCCATGAGCGCCAAATGCAGGAGCAAGCGCGTACTGTGGTATTCACGAACTCCTGGTAGGGATATGACAACGATTCGCGACAAAATGGCCCAGATCATGGAATCACCGCTCGTCGAAGTCTTTTCAACTCCATTCGCAAAGGTATTGTTGCGACTGAGTGGGCAACTGGTACTCATGGATCCCAGTGGAACGGCCAAAGACGAATCGAGGGCATCAAGCAAGTAGAAGCCAGTGCTGAGCAGGACTTAAATCGCCTGTGCCAACTGTGGCCAAGCAACGGCAAGTCGGAGCGTGATTGGTACCAAACTGGTGAGCGCAGAGAAGCCATTGCGCAGATTGCGAACGAGGGCATGCCCGCGAACAATAACGTTAGCGGACGCAGCCTGCTTGAAGCCACGCATCGGCTATAACCGCTGTTTGAGATGTCCGTGGTCGCGCTCAATGCCATTGTTGAGATACTTCGATGTCCGATGCTCAACATCAGGGAGGACCGCACGAAGAGCAGGCGGATAGCACTTGGCCTTGTCCGTCGTTACCCGCTCCGGCCGCACGCCCGTCTCGTCACTGGCATGTTCGAAGAAGGTTTGCGCTGCCCGGGCGTTGCGCCGCTCCGAGAAGGAGGCATCAACGACCTGGCCATCCTGGTCAATCGCACGATAGATGTAGGTCCACTTCCCGTTAAGGTGGCAGTACGTCTCGTCAACTCGCCATTTTCCACCAACTGGACGGCGGTGGGAGCGGGCAGCTTCGCCGAAGAGCGGCAGGAAGCGCCTAACCCAACGGTAAACGGTGCTGCGGTCAACCACAAGACCACGCTCCGCAAACCACTCCACGACATCAGCGTAGCTCAAGCGATACCGGACGTACCAGCGCACTGCCAGGGCGATCACATCGTCAGGAAAGCCATGATGGGAAAAGGCACTCGTAGAACGAGCAGTGAACCGACGTCCGCAGTCGTTGCAGCGCCAGCGTTGTCCGCCAAGTCGCGTCTGTCCATCTTTCCGTGTCCGCTCGCTCGCGCATCGAATGCAGTTCATAGCCAGTGCTTTCTCCAATTCTGCACTGGTCATTGTACCTGCCCATGCGGTTGCAACATAACCGTTCTTGATCATGGGGTGGTGCCAACTAGCGCAGCATGGGTTGTATTGACGCCCACTCGATCCAAGCGGCACGCTGCTTGGCGAGATGCTCGAAATCCTTGCTCAGGCGGCAGCGATTCAACCAGGCTATCGTGCGTTCCACAACCCAGCGCCATGCGAGAAGTACAATGCCCTTCTGTCTAGCCGGGCGCTTGAGGATAGCCAGTGTAATCCCCAGCAGCATGGCAGCCCATTCAACCAAATCACTGACATAGGCTTGGTCAGCCCATCCGAACGTCAGGGCTGGCATCGTCAACTTATTGGTCGATCGGAGCAGGTGTGCCTGTTCCATGGACGAAGAGGATGGAGATTGGGCCTTTCCAACCATGCCTACGCGGCAGTGTGCAGTCCGGTTACCTCGTTCCAGACCTCGAATCGCCGCTGGCGTTCGGCGCGGTACTCCCCTGCCTTCAAACGATGGCGACGAGGACAGAAGTGTTCTCGAATGGGGCCAAAGGCGGAGAGGAAACGTTGGGCATGACCAGGCGACGTGAAGCGGCGCAACACCCCTGCGGGGTACCCGCGTTCATGCTGACGAGTCGGCTGGTGCGAATGCTCGGCCCGATTGTTCAGGCGCCGGTGGCGACGATGTTCGACGCTCGGCATGACTTCGTTATGGGCGGCTTCATAGCTACCGAGCTTGTCTGTGATCAGCACCCGCGGCACGTAGGTACAGCCTTTGAGGAGCTTGCGGAAGAATTTTCTCGCGGCTGCCGTATTGCGCCGGCTCTGCACCAAGATATCAAGCACGTTGCCGTTCTGATCGACGGCCCGCCATACGTACGACGTCTTGCCATTGATTTTCAGGAAGACCTCATCCATAAACCACGTGTCGCCCGGCCGTGCTCGGCGACGTCGGAGTTGATGAGCGTAGGTTTGACCACACTTCCGCGACCATTGGCGGATCGTTTCGTAGGTGACGATACTGCCCCGCTCGGCCAGCAGTTCTTCGACGTCACGGTAGCTGAGGCTAAACCGGAAGTAGAGCCAAACCGCATGACTGATGACCTCTTGAGGGAAGCGAAAGCCGCTGTAGGAGGAAGACGTTGTGATTGTTTGCATTAGCCGAGTATGCCATAGATTCGGACTAACGCCTCAGCCTAATCCTCAAGTTGTCAATACCTTTTTGAGAGTCTGCGACTCAAGGAAACATGACGCAAAGATGTTGAAGAACGGGCTGGAGACGATGTCCTCGCGCTGGCTGGCGTAGGTAAGCTCGATGAGCGGGCGGACCGAGGCGGTGAGGAAGACGAGCTGGTAGCGTCCGGCAATGGAGCGCAGCACGTTATAAAAACTGACGTCCAGATGTGGGTTGCCGCTGAGTTGGTCGAATGCGTCGAGGATTAGTACCACCCGTAGCCTGCGCTGGTTGAGTTTCCGAACGGCTGCTTCGAAGGCCAGCCGCGTTGGTTGCGCCGACGCGGTTTCAAGCATCGCTTCCATAGGCAGGCTGCGCTCGGCGAGTGCTTTCGCCATTCCTCTGAGAAACCGGCCGAAGATCACCGTCGGCGTGATAGCACCTAAGGCTTCACAGTCCTGGTAGACGAAGAGGTTGTCCCCATCGAGGCCTAGGCCGGGCCAGGTCGTGGAGCGCATGAGATGCCAGAGCAGTGCGGTCTTTCCGCTCCGTGGCGGGCCAACAATGGAAACCGATTGATCGCACCGCAGGAACGTAGCAATCTCCGTGAGCTCCTGCGTCCGGCCCATGAACGGAGCGCTGATCTGTTCCGGATCACGCAAGCCATCTCTGCGATTCATTGGCGAACCTCGTCTACGACACCGCTTAATGGTTGATACTTTTCAACCCACAGCCCCAACAATCCGAACTGCCAGCGATATTCCGCGCCCAGCGCAAGCTCCCGCTCATCGCTCGCCTTGAGGATGTCTCGCAGCGCGAGGTGGTGCAGTGCTTCGCTCGCCGTGGACCGCTCCAGATGCACGCCCCGCTGGGCCAGATAGTCGACGATCTCTGCTAGCGCTACCCGACCGCTCAAGGGTAGCATCCGGCTCAGGGCCACCAGCACCAGCCGTTCTTCCGCCGTCGACTCCAACCAGAGGTACATGAAGTGGGCCTGACCGCGTGCGAGCATCTCTGCCAGCGCCGCGTTCACGTCGTCCACTGTGACGTAGCTGCGCTGCGTCGTGTTGTGCCGCTGCACCAGGCTGTGACAGAGGAGTTGGAGGAAATACGGATGGCCGGCCGTGACCCGCCAGAGCTTCTCGAGGGCCAGATCGTCGTAGCGCATGCCGAAGGAGGCCACCGGCTCCTGGATCAGCCGCAGTGCCTCCGACTGCTCCAAAAAGCCGACGTGCCGGTAGAGACTGATGTTGAAGAGCATGCTCCAATAGTCCGCGGCCAGTTCCTCGAGGCGGTGCGTGCCGCACAAGATCGTGCTCAAATTATCGGCATGCTGAATCAGGTGGCGGAAAAAGCCGAAGATCGAATCGGGGAGGGTACCACGCCGTACGGCTGCTTCGATCTCCTCGAACTCGTCGAGCAAGAGGAGCAGATGCCGCTCTCCCAGCACTTCACGTACGCGCACCAGAAAGTGGTGCTCAAAGGTCGCTGCGGGGCTATCGACGAACTGGCTCAATTCAGGCGGCTCGATGCTGAAGCCGCGATCCTCCAGCGCGAATGCAATCTCGGTGGCGAGAGCCAGGAAGAAGTTCGGCAGACCCGGGTCGAGGCCGAAGGCCTGCCCATCGAGGTACACGGTCAGATATTCCTGACCGAGCCGGGCTGGGAGCTGTTTGAGCAGGGAGGTCTTGCCGGTACGTCGCTGGCCGACCAGAACCAGACTGTTGCGATGCGCCGCTTGGAGATTGTCCTGGATGAATGCCACCAGATCCTCCCGCCCGAAGAATAACGGCGAGCCCGTACGCAACGGTGTACCAACGACATAGGGGTTGGGAATGAACTGAAACGCCCCTTCGGCTACCAGCAGGTAGACGATGTCGGCAAAGTACTCGACCTGCTCGGGACCACGCAGATCGGCGTACCGTAACACGAACCGGGCACGAAATTGGTCCGCTCCAGATCCCGGGTGCTGTTCCCGCTGCCCCCTCGATGGCAACCCGGAGCCATGGGGGTGCAGTCGCACGCGCAGCTCAACCTGCGCCTCCTCGTCCGGTGCGAGGCGCGGAATCGACGCCGTGGACTCCAGCACCGTGTACTTTGGCGCAGGTTCGAGACCGACGTGAAGGTTGAGCGCAGCGGCCCGCCCGACATTGCGCACGCTCAGCACCAGCACGATGACCTCACTCCGCCACATATTGCGGGTAAGCAATCGGCAGGTGACTTGGGCGCTGGTTTGCAGCTCGCTCATCGCACTGGACACGATGGTCATCCACCGCTCGCCGATGCGCTCGACAATCGGCCGGTCTCCGCTGCCCAGCTCGGCACGGGCAAGGTGGCCGACTCCGCTCAGACGGTCGACAGCACTCGCAAGGTAGGTGAGCTTGTCCTCCGGCGTATCGACACGCTGTGCCACTCGTAAGGCATCGCCGGCCAGCCTTAGCTCGGCGAGCGCACGTTGAAGGCCTGCCAGGAATAGGGGGTGGTGATCCGTTCGCTCAGGCACTCCTTCGGGTGCCATTCGTGCCCAATCCGCAGTTTCAACCAACTCCACGATCCGCGCAGTAGAACCTACCGCGCATGCCTCGCGGCACAAGCTGTAGAGCAGGAGCGCTTCCATCCTACCGGCTATGGATTCGGACGACGGCAACTGAAGGTGATCAATCAGCACTCCCAGACCGACCGGCAGCAACACGGGCGCTCGCTGGCTGAAGCAGATAAAGTGATAGCCTTCGGCAAGCCCGGCGAGCAGGCTCGCATCGAGATTCGCCAGTGCCCTTGGCAGGTGGTCGAGCAGACTGGCTACGCCAGGATCGCGGCCGGCCTGCTGGGCCAGATGGTGCAGTTCGGCGAGTGCGGTCTGGGACTTAGCGAGGATCGCCTGGGCAGTGGCCTCCGCCCGGCCGACCGGCGAATTCCGGTGCGCCAGAAGGCGTCGTTCGGTCTCTTCTCGCCGCTGCGCTTCGGCCCGCTTCTCATCGATCAATTGGGCGACATGGATCGCCGTACCGGCCTGATCGGTGAGCCCCATCAGCAGCGCATGGTCGTCGGAGGAGTAGCCCTGCCCCGAGAGCTGTGGACCGAGTGCTAACACCCCGACGAGGTCACTTCCGCCGGCCTGGGGCACGCGCAGTGGCACGACCAGCGGGAAGATCGCGTCCTTTGGTTGATCGACGACAGTGCCGGCCTGCAATCGCTCACGTACCGCGCCCTCCAGTGGGAGAGTTGGCGCAGGCACCAGCTGCCTAGCAGCTTCACGCTGAGCCGGTTTAGACGCTACGAGATGGAAGAGCCCATCGGGGCCACGCAGGAAGACCGCACTGTGGGTAACATGCAGCAGGTCGGCCGTGCGGTTGACGAGCACGCGCACCAGTTCCTGCAGGTCGATGATCGTCCGAACGTCGCGCGCGAAATCGGTAAACGCTTGCCGGAAGTCAACTTTTTCGCGGTAAAAGCGGCGGTCGATGAAGGTCTGGACACGTCGGCGCAAGGGCTGGAATAGGGCAGCGATCAGCAGCGTGGACGTGATGATGACCAGCGTGGACTGATGGCTCGTGATCGTACCAAAGAGTAGCTGGTGGAACAACAGCACGGTCCCGACGTACACAAGCGCCAAGACGGTTGTAAGCAAACCGTAGACCAGCGTGCGATTGATGATGCCGTCGATGTCCCACAATCGGTAGCGCACCATGACGACGAAGAGTGTTATGGGAATAACGGCAAAGAGCGACGGGAAGACCAGGAAGACCAGCTCTCTCAACTTCCAAAAACTGCCTGCTGGGAGCCCGGGCCGGACCGCCTCGAGGCCGAGGAGGACCATCCCGCAAAGCACCGCCAGACCGAAGGCCAGGGCCAGCACCCACATCAGCACCCACGACTGTTGCCGCTCCTCGGCCGTCGCGGCCTGGCGGGAGCGCAGCGCCTGGGCAACTGTGCCGGCAACCGGGATCACCACGCCGAAGAGCACAACCAGGCCGTCTGGTTCCCCGTCGTTGAAATTGAACACGAACCCGGTAAAGGTGAGGAACAAGAGGCCCGCAAAGCGCAACGGCCACGCGAACCAGCGCAGCTTCGACCGCCGGCGGGGAAATTCACCGCTGGGAAAGAACAGCAGGCCATAGACGTAGGCTATGCCGGAAATGAGGTGGAAGGGACTATGGAGTACCTCAAGTGCCGGTAGAACGTCCTCGGCAGCATGGGCCTGGAGGTTGAAGACGGCGGCTGTCCCGATCATACCGAGTGCCAGCAGACGTGCCGCGCGGTTGTATGGCCGGAGCCACACCAGGAAGATCCCGAGGACGAGATTGAGCAGGCTGAAGAGATACTGCAGAATGACCTGGGCCGGAGGCCCCGACCCATACGAGGCCAACAGGATGGTCTTCGTCAGGCTCCGCGTGAGCGGAACGCGGTTGAGCCACGCTGGCGCTTCGGTCACGCGCCCCCACTCTTGGAGGGCTTCGCGCAGCGACGGAAACGTATTGACCAGGAACGGCACGAACCCCGCCGCCAGCCAGATGATCGCGGCCGCAGCATAGAGCACGAAGAAGCTCAGGAACACGATTGTCCACAGTCTCGCGATGACCTGGCGGAATGTCGGACGCATCAGAATGGAGACCATGTGCGTGTTGTGTGTCACTGCTATACACCTTGGCGCGATGCGCCGACAGGCGCTCGCCGGTCGCTCCTACTCGAAAGGATTCACGATCATCAACACGATGATCAACGCCTCGATGCCGCATGGCACGGCGAGCGTTCCAACGCTCACGGCCGTACCGAAGCGATTCCGCGCCACGGTCGGGATAGACTCCTCTAACCGCCCCGCCACCGCTGCAACAGCCATTCCGAAGCTGACGAGCAAGCCTTCAAACATTATGAACGCCAGAATTTCATAGCCCGGCACCGCCTCGTCCTGCAGTGGTCCTACGTAAAACGGGTAGCCGAGCACCAGCACCACTAGGAGTCCGAATAGTAGGCCCTTCCACCTTCCCGAACCCGGCAGATACTTCCGTATGGCGACAAAAAGGAGGCCAGTGGGGATGCCGATAAATGTGCCGACGAGCAGAATCAGCAGCGTGCCTTCGAAGCTGAACTCCGGGCTCTGGCCGCCCAGCAGCGCCATGATGCGCATTGCCAGCCGCAGGCCGATCCCCCAGAGGAGGCCGGCCACGAGGCCCGCAGAAGCCCCGATACCTGCTGCTCTAATGTACCACATATCTTGTCTCCGCCCGTGCACTAAAGCTGTTGGTAACGCAGCCCTCCGCCGGCAACGCCGGCGGAGGATCGCCTATCGATTGCCCTACTCGACCACGCCGCAAGCGATGCGGCTCCCGGCATCGCCCGTTGCCAGTGTGGTTGCATCCGGAGCGGACACGTAGCGGGCTGGGATGTTGGCGTAGTTGTCTGGAAGGGCGTGGACGATCAGCGCGCTGCCGTCGGCATCGAAGAGGTCAGCCACAGCAAAACCATCGGTCTTAAACCTGGCTTCACCCGAACCGTCGCCATTCACGTAGAGGACCGGGAGGTCGCCACCGTGGTGCCCGTGGGTCTGACCGGCGGGATTGAAGTGGCCGCCGGCCGAGATAAACCCGGCGGGAATACACTGGCCAATCGCGTGGACGTGAAAGCCATGGAAGCCCGGTGGAAGGTCATGCACCACCACCCGCACGAGGACCTTGCCCGCTTCCTCAGTAAATTTCGTAATCCCGACTGGATCGCCATTCGCATTGCGGAGCACGGCTTGTGCCCCTTCCCTTTCAGCCGAGACGCCCCTTGCAAGCGATCCTTGAAAGACACCCAGGGCGAGGGTGCCGGCCACCAGGCCACTCAACACATATCGCTGTGTACCGTTCATGAGTGAAACTCCTTGTTATGAATAGAATTACATACAGACGACCAGGCTATACGACGCGGCATCTACGTGACGACCGGTTCGGCTTGGACCGGTAGAGCCGACCGTTCCGACCGTTCCGACCATAACGTGTACCCAAGCACCATCCAGGCAGCACCGAACAACATCGTGGATATCATGCGCACCGGGCGCAGCAAGCTCACCATATCCGCGCTTAGGCCAGGATCATCGGGATTGGCAAAGAACATGAGCAGACCCAGCGCGCCGAGGATCAGCGGCAAGGCACCGCTCCACCCCGGTAGCGCCTTCGCCCTGATCGTGGCAATGCCGATGATGATCAGGCCGGTGAACAGGATGAGCAAGCCCAACACGAGGACAAACCATAACCCATCGTTATCGAAGAGGGACATTGCAAGGGGACCGACAGCGGCCATAGCGGCCCCACTGGAGGCCAGGGCAAAGCCCAGCATTCCAAGCCCTCCGATGCGCTCGTTACATCGAGCATACAGTCCCGTCAGCCCGAGGAGCCAGAGGAGTGGGACGACGAAGATCAAGGTGTCCGTGATATCCGTCGGCCACGGCGGTCCGTCATTCCGGTCGTACCACATTTTCGCGGCGAAAAGTACGCCACCCAGGATGCTCGCTGGCCCGCTGAGGCGGATAAAAGTTGAAGCCTTCATGGTCGTGTCTCCTATGGATGTGTTGCTGGTGAAAGGGAGGGTTGAACAACACCTCGTCATCCAACTCTCCCGGGCTACCGTTCTAACGTAGAGCTCTAATCACACCACAAACGATGCGGCCACCACTATTGCCGGTCGGGTCGGTCACCTGGTCATCCGGGTTGGCGTGAATAACCAAGGCACTGCCGTCTGCGTCGAAGAGTGAACGCAGCCCGCCGTTCAAGCCGATCCGGGGGTTGATCACGTCCAGCGCGCCGTTGCCATCCGGGCCGACCATCAGTGCCGGTAGGTCGCCCGCATGTGGACCAGCCGGGTTGTTGATCCCATGCTTGGCTCCCTCTGGGTTGAAGTGGCCGCCCGCGGCATTGAAGTCGGGCGTGCAGGCGCCGACCGTATGAACATGGATGCCGTGCTCGCCCGGTGGTAACCCGCCGACCCAGGCCTGTACCCGCACTGCGCCACCACCGACCGCCGTCAGGAGTGCGTTGCCGACGACCCGTCCTCCGGCATCCTTCAGCTCGGTCGATGCTCGGAGCAGTCCGGCCGGGTTGGGCGTCCGGCCAATCACACCACAGACGATGCGGCCACCACTATTGCCGGTCGGGTCGGTCACCTGGTCATCCGGGTTGGCGTGAATAACCAAGGCACTGCCGTCTGCGTCGAAGAGTGAACGCAGCCCGCCGTTCAAGCCGATCCGGGGGTTGATCACGTCCAGCGCGCCGTTGCCATCCGGGCCGACCATCAGTGCCGGTAGGTCGCCCGCATGTGGACCAGCCGGGTTGTTGATCCCATGCTTGGCTCCCTCTGGGTTGAAGTGGCCGCCCGCGGCATTGAAGTCGGGCGTGCAGGCGCCGACCGTATGAACATGGATGCCGTGCTCGCCCGGTGGTAACCCGCCGACCCAGGCCTGTACCCGCACTGCGCCACCACCGACCGCCGTCAGGAGTGCGTTGCCGACGACCCGTCCTCCGGCATCCTTCAGCTCGGTCGACGCCGTCATCGGACCCTGTTCCTGAGCGGAGACCAGGACGCCGCCCACGAGCGACAGCAACGCGACAACAATTCCAGCCAATGTACGCATGTCAAACCTCCGTAGTGCTTTGATGGACTGGCTCAGCATACGTGAGGAGCACTAGGAAGCGAAGGGCGGAACTGGGTCGATTACGGGTCGATTGCAGATCGAATGTGGGGACGGTCGACGATCAGGCGAGGGAGAGGAGGTAGCCCTGCCCGCGGTAATTGATGATAGCTTTGCCGGCCGGGCCAAGGGCCGCACGCAGCTTCTTCACCACTCCACGAGCGCGCTCAGGGTCCGCGACGATCTCACCCGGCCACAATGCAGCTTCCATGGCTTCAAGTGTCACGATGTGTCCCGGGCGACTAAGAAAGAGTCGCAGCGCGGCAAGTTCCGTCGGGGTGAGATGCACGAGCTTCCCACAGACTGCCGCTAGTCCACGATGCACGTCGAGGATGAACGGCCCGTCCTGCAACAGGCCCTCAACCTGTTGGTGACGGACGAACGTCTCCAGCACCCCGCCGAGGTACGTTCCCCTGCGGAGCAGCCCGGCGGTGTAGAGCCGCTCGACGGCCGAGGAGCGCTCCTCACTGCCGTAGAGCGGCACCGCGGCAAGCGTGTAGCGGGCCTCCGGATCGAGGCTGTTCCAGTAGTAATGAAGGTGCGGTGCGAGATCGGCAAGCGTCTGGGACCGCACGGCGACGCGTGCTTCGGTGCTGAGTGTGCCCTCCGTGCGTTCGCTCCGAAGCGCGGCGAAGGCGTGGTAGCCCGCTACCTGTAAGAAAAGCGGGTGCGGCCCGGCAAGCTCGAACAGAAAGTCGAGCGTATCAGGCGCGAATGGCCGCCCACCGCGAGTCGAGAGCCCCACCAGGAGATCCACGGCCTCGTCGTCCGCGAGCACCGTCAGGGACAGCGGCGCAAACATATTGAAGAAGGGTGAGCTCAGGGTTTCGGGGTGGGCGAAAGTGAGCTGGACCAGCGGATCTTTGGAGGCGGTGATGAATTGCAGCGGCAGCTGCCCCGCCAGCCCACGCAGCCGGTTAAACAGCTCGCGACCGAAGCGCGGGTTGGCGGCGATCAACTCGAATTCGTCGACGGCGAGGATGCAGCGCAGGTTCTGCGCAGCCAGGGTGCGAAGCCGCTCGACGAACCGGGGGTACGAGATAGTATCTGCCGTGCCTCCCAGGGCGCGATCCACGGCCCCATAAAACCATTCCTCGTTCAGCCCATCGAGCATGCCCCCGTCGAGATAGACTCGGCGAGTCGTGTCGTCGCCCAGCGCATGCGCCGCCGCGACGTCGGGGTGGGCGAGGTAGAAGAGCAAGGAAGTTTTCCCGAAGCGGCGCGGACCGCTGATGGCGACGCTTTGCCCCTGGCGCAACAGATCGGCCAGGAACTCGACCTCGCGGGCACGGCCAGAAAAGTACGTGGGGTCGCGTACGGGACCACGGTGGAAGAATGGGTTGTTCTGAGCCATCCCTGAATTCCTCGTCGTCGCGTCGCATAGTAACCGTGCATGGATGGGGGGTCAAGTAACGGCACCCATACGCATCAAGCTAAGACTCCTTCAGGAGTCAGCTCGCGTAACAGTTGATAGGTATTCGGTGCCTTTTTGCGCCGATTCAGTCGGCAGCCGGCCTTGAGACAGCGCTGAATCGCCTCAATTGCTACCTGGAGGTGTGCGTCGTCACCAAAGGCACTCGCCAGATGCAAGGCATGCTTACGCACGGTCTGCGCTGCTTTGGCCAAGCTGCGATCAGGATAGGCCCAGCAACTCACCAGGAACAGCCAATGCTGCACGACCATTGCCAGCAGTTTCGCGTAGACTTCGCACAACACCCGCCATGGCTTGGCGCTGCGCGCCTCATCCACTCGGCCATGACTCTTCCAGAGCTTAAACAACAACTCGATCTGCCATCGTGTCCGCGCCAACACGAGGGCCTCGGGCAGCTCCAATCTGTCCGGCGGTACGTTCGTGACCAAGATCGTCCAGGCCGCCAGCGCCAAGCGCGTCGCAGTGACCACCTTGCCTTTGCGGTGGGCGTCCTCGCGCAACCGCCGCCGCCGTTGGTCGGCGACTTCCTGCGGCACCCGCACGGCCAGCAACCGAGCCGACAGCCGATGGGTCGCCCCCAGCAGGATCGGGAGGTCCACCCGGTCATTGGCGTGTGCCTCCAGCAAGGAAAGGATATCGCACCGCTGCCCATCCATGTCGTACACGGCGGTGGCCGCTTGCAGTCGCGACAGCCAGAAGACCTCTTGGTGATCGAAGGTCTGCAACTCCTCCAAGCTCCAATAGCCCAAGTCGGCCAAGCGCAACGCTCCGGCTGGCAGGTCACTCGGCAGGGCCGGTGCGTGATCGGAAGCGCGTCCATGCTGGAGCTGTGGACCCGCAAGCTGTCCGGAGCGCAACTCCAGCCGCACTTGCAGCTTAAGTGGTTAGCGCGCATAAGTCCTGGGTCAAGTTGACAGCCTCGCGAGCGCTGATATACAGATCCCTTCGGTGTCGTTTCGTTGTAGTAGGATACACGGACGGTTCGACATGAGGAGGCAATGATGCGCCGGATACGGGTGTTGATCTGTAGTATCGAGGAGGACGCGCCAGATGACATGACGGAACTCGCCTGCTTCGATCTGCCAGCCACGGACGTCTCGACCCTGCAGCCCGAGACGGCGCTCGATGACCTCGAAAGGACCACCCACGAAACGGGCAATGCCATCCTCCGCCATCTGTTGCAGGCACAATGGGACACGATCGATGCCCACCTGACCCAGTTCCATCGTCAGCGTTTTCCCACTGAGCAGATCACCGCTGATGGGCACGAGCCCATTACCGTCGCCAGCCGCTTTGGTAGGCTCGAACTGAACCGACAGGTCTGCTCCCACGCTGACACCCAGACGCACCTGATGCCGGGCAACACCGTGTTGCCAGCACACAACGGCATCAGTATCACCCGCGGGCTGCAAGAATGGGCGTGTCTGTTGCCGCAGGAATTGCCCTTTGCCTCGGTCAGCCGCTTGCTCGGTTGGCAGACCCAGGAGGCACAGGTCCTTGGAGAGACGACGCTACGCAGCCTCGTCCGCAGTCACGGGCACGTTGTTCGCCAAGCGGAACAGGCGGAAGTGGTCAGCTTGCTGGCGCAGGATGCCTACGGGTCGGTCGACCTGCATCTTGTACCGGCGGACCAACCACGGCGTCGGGCGGGCTGGCCGACAGAATTGAACGCGGCGGTCGAGACCGCGCTGGTTAGCGAGCAGGTACGTCCACCGGAAGGTGTGTCGTGGGCGGACTGGGAGCGGGTGCTGGCGGCACGTCGGGCAGAGACGACTCGTCCGGTGGAAGAACTGCGGCACTTGGGGCCGGAGCTGGAAACGAGTCAGGTCTTGCTGACCGTGGACGAAGTGCTCACGCGCAAGTCAGAAGGTGGACGATTTCTGGAGCTTCGCACCGCGCGTATCGTCACTGCTAGCGGCTGGCGCTATCTCAGCGGTGTCGGTGACGCTTTTCTCCAGCAGTTGCTGGTTGTGGTGGAGCTCGCGCTTGGCTCGCTCGGCTCGCTTCTGCTGATTGCCGATGGTGCGCGATGGATCCGCAGGTTCTTCACGGACACGCTCAACCAGCTCCCGCGGAAAACGATGCTGCTGGATTGGCACCATTTGCAGCAGCGCTGTCTCGAACTCAGCAGCCGGATCTGCCGGAGCAAGGCTGCCAAGGCACAGTTGCTCAGACGGCTCTACCGGCGCTTATGGCGCGGCGATGTTCCAGGGGCCGTTGCGGTGCTCGAAGCGCGGCGGGCTGAAACCAAGAACGTAGCAAAGCTAGACGAATTGATCGGCTATCTCCAGGCCCGAGCGTCATGGATCCCGAACTACAGGCAGCGCCGCATTGAGCAACGCTATATCGGGAGTGGCCACGTCGAGAAGGCCAATGATCTGATCGTCGCCCGGCGGCAAAAGAACCGTGGGATGCAATGGAGCGCAGCAACGAGTGACGGCTTAGCTGCCCTGCGGACGTTGATACTCAACGGTGGCTGGGAACGGTACTGGCAGCGGCACGAGGTCCTCCCGCTCGTGGTAGCTTGACCCAGCGCTTATGCGCGCTAACCTTTTGTTAGGAATACGTACGACAGGAGTGAGGTAGAACGTGAAGCTGTACGATTTCTCGGTATACGGCACGCTGCTGGAGCCGTAAAACGGTTTGCTTTGCATGTTGCCTTGCTTGCTTGTCTGCAGGGATGACATACCACAATGGGACACAACAGAACCGATTGGGTTGGTGTATGTCGTGGTGCGGTACACTTATTGATACCATAAACGCCTGAATTTGGCGTACGGATGGGGCGTTGAGGGAGCGTCCCGCACACGAGGTCCCATGGATTGAAGCGTTGGTGGAGGCACCTGTGCGGTACTACCACCTCGTTCTGCGAATGCTGATCGACTAGGAGGTCGTCTATGGTATCTCGTTCGACCGACAAAGCGTCCACCGTTGTCCACGGTGTTGGCAAGGAACTGGGCGGCTTCAGAAAATTCATTGTGCGGGGGAACGTCATCGACCTGGCAGTCGGTGTCGTGATCGGCGCGGCCTTCGGCAACGTCGTCCATTCCGTGGTCGACAACCTGATTAATCCGCTCCTGGGGCTTGTTGGCGGTGGACCGAACCTATCGAGTTGGACCATAACCATCGCCGGTCAGGCGATCGGGATCGGCGCCATCCTTAACGCACTCATCTCGTTCCTGCTCATCGCCCTGGTCGTGTATTTTCTGGTCGTCCTACCGGTTAACAAGTTGATGGACCGGTATCGGCCGGAGCCGAAACCTGCTCCGACCAAGGACTGCCCCGAATGTTTGAGTGCGATCCCAGAAGCAGCCGGACGCTGCCGCGAGTGCGGTGCCCAGCTGGCACCCCCATCAGAAGCGGTGGCCGCCGCGATGCGGCAGGTCGCAGCGCCATCTGGGACGGAGATCGCCGACCACGCGGCGCGAGTTCTCTCCCAGCGATTGTCCGGGGAGCGCTAAGGCACGGTTGAGCCAGACGGGGATCGTGCGACTCGCGGTGGTGCAAGAACTAGTTCGGCCGGGATGGAGTGGAGCAGACAGATATTAGGAAACGTAGTATGACCTACGGTTGAACATTCGTGTTGCTCGTTGCCGTCCAACGCTCGAGCTGAGCGGCACTCCACGACGAGAGCACGGGCCTTACCACGCGAAACAAGCGACTGTGATGATTAATTTTCGCCACGTTTTCAAGTGTCCGCTCCAACCATCCATGCACTGCGCGCACTCCTTACCAGAGAAACCCCCTGGCCATCTCGCGTTAGAATACCTGCAACGGGCCAGAAGCTCAGACCCGACAATTCGCTGGTGCGGTTGAGCCCGCGCTCCAACCTGGTTCTCAATCACGCGTGACTTCTTCACTGGTGGCGTGCATCTCGCCCATGCTCGACCCCGATCAGCAGGCTACGCTGTTCCTCGTGATTGAGCTGGCTCGTCGCTAGCTGCGGAGGTGTCCTATGCCCCGATCGTCCCGTCGTCCTACGTCGGCCACGCGCATCGAGCAATTGTCCGTGGTGCAGCCCCATGCCGCCGGCTTGGACATCGGCGCCACGAGATTGTGGTCGCGGTCCCACCGGAGTGTGATCCACAGCCTGTCCGCGCATTTGGTACCTTTACCGTCGATCTGTATCGCTTAGCCGATTGGCTGGTTGCATGTGGAATTGAGACGGTAGCCCTTGAGTCGACTGGCGTCTACTGGATCCCGATCTTCGAAGTGCTTGAGGCCCGCGGCATCCAGCTACAGGTCGTCAATGCGCGCCATGTCAAGACCGTACCTGGGAGGAAGTCCGACTGGAACGATGCTCAGTGGCTCCAGCAACTCCATGCCCTGGGCTTGCTCCGTGGCTCCTTCCGTCCCGATGCCGAGATGCGCGTGTTACGCACGTACCTCCGCCACCGGGCTGAACTCATTCAACATCGTGCCCCCCATATCCTCCACATGCAAAAAGCCTTGCTGCAGATGAATCTGCACTTGACCCAGGTCTTGACCGATGTCACCGGCACAACTGGGTTAGCCATTATCCGAGCGATCGTGGCGGGGGAACGTGATCCCGTGCGCTTAGCCCAACTACGGTACGGGAGTTGTAAATCGAGCGAGGACCAGATCGCGAAAGCCTTGACGGGCACGTGGTGTGCGGAACACCTCTTTGTGTTGCAGCAGGCCTTAGCCTTGTTTGACTATTACACGCACCTGATCGCCACATGCGACGCGCAGATCGAACAACAGTTCGCGGCGATGAAGCCGCGCTTCGAGCCGGCCGAACCTGGCCCACCACTCAAGGCTAGAAAGCCCAACTCCAAGAGTAAAAACAAGCCGAACTTCAACGCCCGAGCTCAGCTGCAGCGGGTGGTCGGGATCGATCTCACGAAGGCATTGTCACATTAACTTCAAGATCAGTAATCTTTTTCGAGTAACTCAGAAAATGACAGTAAGATTCAACGTCTTCCTCAACGTTAGGCTGCCAGCTGTGCCCCACTTATCTGGTTCCACACCTGGAATCGATGCGCACGTTCCTGTCGGTACGCTCCGGCCTTCAGTCGGTGCCGACGCGGACAGAAATGGTCTCGAATCGGGCCGTGAGCAGAAAGAAAGCGCTGCGCATGGCCTGCCGATTTGAAGCGCCGCATCGTTCGCTCCCGTTGCCGTGTCGGTTGGTGGGAATTCTCAGCGCGATTATTTAACCGTTTGTGTTGCCGATGCTCGACGCCTGGCAGGATCTCCCGCTTCGCGGCACCGTAGCTGGCGAGTTTATCGGTGATGATCACCCGCGGCACGTACTGGCAGCCCTTGAGCAGTTTGCGAAAGAACTTCTTAGCCGCCTTTTTGTTGCGGCGGCTCTGCACGAGGATATCCAGCACGGTTCCCTGCTGGTCGACCGCTCGCCAGAGGTAGGCGGTTTTACCGTTGATGGTCAGAAAAACCTCATCAAGGTGCCACTTGTCGCCCGGACGAGGCCGCCGGCGCCGGAGCTCATTGGCGTACTGCTGGCCGAACTTAAGCGTCCAACGGCGAACGGTTTCGTAGCTGAGCACGACACCCCGAACTGCCAGAAGTTCTTCAACATCTCGAAAACTCAACGAAAACCGATAGTACAGCCATATGGCATGGCTGATAATTTCGGCCGGGTAACGGTGACGCTTGTAGGAGGGGCCACTAGTGCTCTGCATGCCGAGAGTATCGCATATGTTGGATCTATCTCAGACGACCACAGGTTTACGTGACAATACCCTCGCTGGAGCTTGCCGAGTGTGAATGGGCGCCCCGGCTGACGCGCGCCTTTGTGTGGCAATCACGTGAGCGGCTGTGTACCTGCTACGACCAGGCACATCTGGCGGCATGGTCACGTCTCGGCTATGCGCTGCCCAAGTGCCAGGATGACTGCCCCTACATGGACCAGTACAAGCAGCGCAAGGGCCGCATCACCATCTACCAGCATAACCACCTGCACCTCAATCACGGCGAGATCCTGAAAGATGCGGACGTCGTGATTATCGACGAGAGCCCGCTGCCGGCGCTGCTGGAGGAAGAGACGCGCTCGCAAGACGAGATTCGCATGCTGATTAATCGCCGTGGGCCCGATGGCCAGGAAGATCCCGCCGCGCCACTGCTACGGGCGCTCCACGCTGTTGGACATGCACATACGCTCAGGCGTGGAAGTCTCCGAGGCCAACCGTTGATTGATGCGTTGCAGGACGTCTTACCGATACCCCTGGATACCGCCATCGCGGACGCACGCACATCATTTCTCGCTAAAGAACACTACCCAGCTGATGGCAACGCGGACCCAGAGCGACTGCCTCCACTCTTCCTAGGACGGCTTTTGCGGGCCCTAGAACACGATGCCCGGCCCAATACCTTCAACACGCTCCTAGCATGGGATAGCGTGGCCTGGAGCTGGTTCGAGCCGCATATCCTGCTTGGGGCGTGTGTCGGCCGCATTGATGCGCCGGCCGTGCTCGTGCTTGATGCCAGCGCCGATCCAGCGATTGCCCAGCGCCTATATGCCCCTTGGCCAGTCCAGATTATCACGATTGACGTGCCGCTCTCGCCGCACGTCACAGTTGTACAATGCCCGATCACAGCCAGCACGCGCCGCATTGTCCAGGACCGTAAGACACTCGATAGCGTAAGCCGAGCCGTCATGGCTGTGTGTAATCACCTGGATATCACGGTCGACGGTGGTATTTCCTACCTCAAGGCTGAGCACCAGCTTGCCGATGCACTAGGCGGCACATGGCTGCATTATGGGGGGCAACGCGGCAATAACACGCTGAAAGACGCTCGAACGCTCGCAATCATCGCCAGCCCCACCACCCCGCCCGATGCAATCGAGCGCAAGGCCCTGGCACTTTGGGCTGATGATCCGGTTCCAATCTCATGCGGTTGGGAAATGCTAGGCAAAGACGATTATCGGGCACAAGATGAGCGTCTTGAGGCAATGAACCAACTTCACGGTATCGAGGAGCTGCGCCAAGCTGCCCACCGTTGCCGGCCCATCCTCAGTACAGAACCCACGACGTTGCTGATCTTTAGCCCATGGAATGTATCGTCGATTGGCTTTCTACCGACATTGACCGTCGCTGACGTACCCCATGGCAACAGCGACAAAGCAAAAGAGGCTGTTATCCATTACCAAAATCGACGGGCTGAACCAAAGAATATGGATCACTTTGGCGATTTTCAATCCCGTTTAATTAATAGTAGTTCGCTACCCACTATTGAAAAACTTCAAAGTGATCCAACGCCGCAGCAGCCCCCCACCCTTTCAGCCGAGACTCGAATGCGGATTTTGAAAATCGCCAAGGTGATCTACTTGTGCAGCCCGTGGTTACAACTTCATACCACGACGGCCGTACCGTTGAACGCTTACGTGCCTTGAAAGCCGAGCGAGAAGCACGCTTAGGGGGTCTGCATGGCCTATAAATAATGCTGCTGTAGTCACCTGTATACATTGCTCGTCGTGAAAAATGTGTGGTCGAATTGCAGACAGCTCGTGCTGCACAACTTTGAGGAGCGGCTGCGCCTGTCCAGCTGTCGACAGCACGAGCTGGAGTGTGATAGGTTGCGGCGCTGGACCGGCTATGGTACGTGTCTAGGGGTGCGGTGACACATGTGTTTCCACGATTTGTCAATTTCCGTCAATTTGTTTTTTTTTTTTGCGGGCGATCAACGCGGATCACGTGCGACAAGGTAGATCGTGATTATGGCTGACTGTGATCATATATTTCGAGTTTGCGCGGGGGTAACAGGAAGGTTGCTGGAACGGGCTATTTTGGGGTGTTGTGAAATTGACTAGGTAAACGTGGCTTTTGGGCTCAGCTCAATGCCTCTGAAATAGGGACAGATGGTGTCAAAATGCTGCAAAATGCTGCAAAACGCGCGTCAAATGTGTGTCAAACCTGTCGCTCGTCACGCGTCTGGGCAGACAGTGGGTGCTCATTAGTGGGCTGATTGGTGTGCTTCAATCATCGGCCTGACACCGGCGTGTTTGGACGTACCGTGGATGAGATCCGGTTCAACTACGTTTAAATCAGATTATTAGACGCTATTAAATAAGTAATGTGGTATGATTCTGTACGGATTTCGTACGGAGGATTAATGCTCTATGAATACCACATGTACCCATCCTACGACAGGTATTGTCACGTAAACCTGTGGTCGTCTGAGATAGATCCAACATATG
>JADDQE010000185.1 GCA_016781525.1 bacterium
AGTGCCAAATGGATGCCGATTGGCGACCTGAACGACCTCAGCAGCCTTCGTTTCGAATGGACCAAGATGCCACGGACGGAACGGGGCTTTCGTGGGGTGTTGCCGAGGAGATGGGTCGTGGAGCGGACATTTGCCTGGCTCGGCCAGAACCGGCGCCTAAGCAAGGAATACGAGCGACGGTGTGAGACGAGCGAGGCATTGATCTACGCGGCGATGAGCCGCTTGATGATGCGCCGCCTGGCTCGCTCGTAACGATTATTAAGACGGCTTCTAGTCACCGAAGGTCCCACCTGCCATGTTGGTTGGCAGGTGGGACCTTCGGGTTCAGCTACGTCTGCGGAGTGCTCAGCCTAGCGCCACCAGGGTGCGACGACTTCGAAGGTCGCATCCTTCTTGAAGAGATCGTCAGTCCCTTGTGCGAGGTACAGCTTGAAATCCTTGTGGCGGAGGTAATAGCCGGGAAAGTTGACAGACTCGAACGATGAGCGGGTTGAGCTTGCTAATCCCGGCCGTACCCGGAAGGTCGCATCTTTGCGGAAGAGGTCGTCGTTGGCATACGGCTGCAGTTTAAGCTGGAAGTTTTGGTGGCGCAAGAAGTAGCCGGGGAAGTTGATGGACTCGAACGAGATCGCCGAGGGATCAGCCAGACCTTGCACCACGCGGAACGTTGCATCCTGTTTGTCGACGTCCGTGCTAATCGTCGTCAGCTGCCCAAGATAATCCCGGTGGCGGAGGTAGTAGTTGGCGAAGTTGAATGAATTCAGCGATGTACGTTGACCAACCATGACGGCCCGCAGTGCGTTAATCCGGCCACAGGTCCACAATGTGCCTGTCCCCGAGATTTTATCAGCCGTGTTGCACATACGTTGTTTGATCTGCGTATTGGTCAGTCCCTGGGATGAGAGGAGACCAGCAAGTCCAGCAACATGTGGCGTTGCCATCGATGTTCCGCTGTCGTACCCATATGTGCTGCCGAGAACGGTCGAGTAGATCGAAACCCCAGGTGCCGCCGCCTCGACCCATGTCCCATAATTTGATGTCGATGCACGAGTGTCAGCGTTGTCAGTCGAGGCAACCGCGAAGCAGTTAGCATACGCTCCCGGGAAAGCAGACGTGGTACTGCTCGTGCCGTCATTACCTGCCGCACAGGCGAGAAATGCGCCTTGGTTCCAGGCATAATCGACCGCCATCTGGAGGGTTGACGAACCGCTGCCTTCGATGCTCAAATTGATGACCTTGGCACCGTTGTCGGCGGCGAAGATAATGCCGTTCGCTACGTTGGCGACCGTCCCGGTGCCGTTGTCACCCAACACGCGGACGGGCATGAGCCTGCAATTAGGGCAGGTACCGGCAACACCGGTCGTGTTATTGGTCTCAGCCGCGGCTGTACCCGCGACATGCGTCCCGTGACCATCGACGTCGTCCGGCGAGGTGTCTTTTTGGACCCAGTCGTAGCCGCCAATAATTTTAGCGTCGAGGTCTGGGTGATTGCGCTGAATACCACTATCAACGATCGCAATCACTCTACTTGAGCTGCCACGTGTGATGTTCCAGCTGGAGTAGGCTTGAATGTTGCGCCAGGCGTATTGCAGGCTGAGCCGTGGATCGTTCGGCGTGTACGTTGCGGTGTAGATATAGTTGGGCTCGACGTACTCGACGTTCGGGTTGTGCTGCAGCGCGGTTACGAGGGCTTCGGCGGCATGGGGATGTGCATTCCCAGTAAGTGCTGGGAACTGGGCTGCTTCAACATCGAGGCCGGCGATTCGGTCAAAGACGTGGCCACCATGGGCCTGGACGACGGCGTGGCGATCCTTGTTCGGTGTGCCGGGCTTGAACTTGATCAAGAACTCGCCAGGAGCTGCTGGTGCTGACAGGTCGATAGTGTCCGTGGCTGTACCGGGTTGGGCGAAGGATGAGATGGGCAGAACGAGCATGAGGGCAAGCCAAGCTGACACTACAAAGGTGGTGAGGCGCTTCATTGTGATACTCCAAGTCATAGGGGTTTGGGCATGTGTTCGATTCCGACTCTGTCGTCAAGTCTGCGGGTTGGGTGAGCGTGTACCGGTTACGTGTTCGTCATTGTTCTCATCTCCCTCCTTGTACTGAGTGCCGGAAGTGCCTCAACTCGATGGTCAAGTTCATCGACGAAGGTGTCTCCATGGCAATTGCAGTCGTGCTGGCGTGTGACAGGTTGGGATAATTCAGGTCATCACACGTATCTGATTTCGTTGTGTTTGGCGTGTCTGTATTGAAGCAGAGTGGAACGCGTGTGTGGTCACGCTGACCGGACACGGCGCGGACAGAAAGCGGACAACTTTATGTGGCACCCTGCGACGTCGCTTGGTACACTAGCGCCATACGTTGCGCCACGTGGACGTTTGAGCCCACCTGCCCCTAACCCTCTTCGTGCGGAGATAGAGATGGACGACGCGTTTTCCTTTGGCCGCTGGCTGCAGCAACGCCGTAAATTGCTCGACCTGACGCAAGCCGAACTGGGGCAACAGGTTGGGGTCTCCGGCGATGCGATTCGGAAGATCGAAGGGGACGAGCGCCGGCCGTCCAAGGAAGTCGCTGAGCACTTAGCGCAGCTGTTACACATTCCGCTGGAGGAGCGCACTGCCTTCGTCCGTTTTGCTCGCGGCGAAGCAGCAGGCGGTTTGTTTACCCTCCCGCCATTGGCAGAAACTGCCCCTTGGAGGCCCACGGCACGTCCGCCGAGTAATCTACCGCTTGCGTCAACCTCGTTCATCGGCCGGGAGCATGAGGTGGCAGTGGTATGTGCCCTGGTCCGCCGCTCGGACGTGCGCCTGCTCACGCTCACCGGTCCCGGCGGTATCGGCAAGACGCGGCTCGGGCTGCAGGTGTCAGAAGCCATGCGGGATGAGTTTCCGGATGGCATCTGGTTCGTGGGGCTGGCAGCTATCACCGAGCCAGGATTGGTTGCTGCCACGATCGCCACAACCTTGCGTGTGAAAGAAATAAGTGGGCAGTCGGTCGAAGCAACGCTCCAAGAGTACCTGCGGGACAAGCACATGGTGTTGTTGCTCGATAACTTCGAGCACGTCGTGAGGGCCACGCCCCTCATTCCGACTTTGCTGTCGCAGGCACTGCACCTAAAGGTGCTCGTTACCAGCCGTGTGTCGCTCCACCTGTCCGGCGAACAAGAGTTTCCAGTCCCGTCGCTCACGCTTCCGCAGCGCCAGCCGCTCCCGCACCTCGAGGCATTGTCGCAGTACGAAGCGGTAGACCTGTTTATCAAGCGCGCCCAAGGGGTCAAGCCAGAGTTTCAGCTGACCCCCGCCACGGCGGCGGCCGTGGCGGAAATTTGCTGCCGCCTCGATGGATTACCCTTAGCAATTGAACTAGCGGCGGTTCGGAGTAAGGTACTTATGCCCACCGCGCTGCTCCAACGCCTCGACCAGCGGCTCAAGCTGCTCACCGGCGGCTCGCGAGATCTCCCTGCTCGGCACCACACCCTGCGCAGCACGATTGAGTGGAGCTACCAGTTGCTCGCACCTACAGAGCAGACGATCTTCCATCGACTCGCCATTTTTGTTGGTGGCTGGACTCTGGAGGCGGCGGAGTCGGTGTGTGCTCTTGCCGATGACCTGCCAGTAAGTATTCTGGACATCGTCCAGGCGCTGGTTGACCAGAGCCTGGTGCGGCAGGAGGAAGGACCGGACGGCAATGTGCGCTTTGGGATGCTCGAAACGATCCGTGAGTATGCGCTGGAGCGCCTCGAACTGAGCGGCGAGATGGATCAGGTGCACGAAGCGCATGCGGACTTCTATCTTCGGTTTGCGGAGCGCACCGAGCAGACAGCGGATGTATCGCTGGGAGCCGGATGGGCGGAGCCTCTGAAAGGTGAGCAGCCGAACATTCGAACAGCGTTGCAGTGGTGCTTACAAACAGGGGCGCGTGATACAGCCTTGCGGTTCGTCATAGCGCTGATCTCATTTTGGCATTTCTTTGGTTATTCGAGTGAAGGAAGGCGGTGGTGTGAGCTAGTATTGGCAGACGGTAGCGATGTGTCACCTTCACTGTTAATGGAAGCACGGAACCAGGCAGCATATTTAGCCTCCGAGCATGGATATCTCGCGGCGGCACAGCGGTGGCTTGAAGACAATCTGGTCTTGTCCCGACAATTAGGAAATGAGTATGAGACGTACGGCACACTTTTATATTTGGGATTTGTGCTTGTGAGGGCAGAGAAGTACGAGCAAGCCGCGATATGTTTTGAGGAAGGATTGGTGATTGCGCAGACGCTCGGTATCAAGCATGGGATTGCGTCGCATTTGCATGGCTTAGGTGTAGTCGCATTAAACCAGGGTGACGTGCACGCAGCTCGCCGTCACATAGAGCAAGCGGTCGCGCTGACGAGGGAGGTTGACCATACGTACAGTCACCGTAAATACAATTTGGCCGGCCAGGTTATGGAACTGGGACGCGTGGCCATGTACGAGGGAGCACTCGATGATGCGCGCACGCATTGCGCTGAAGCTGTACGCCTCGCCCGGGAGGTGGAATCCGTACCAGTTGTTTGTGAAGCACTGGTTGAGATGGGGCGTGTCGAGTTGCTTGCCGGAGAGCTCGACATAGCACGCCAGCATTTTGCGGCGAGCTTGTCTTTGTGGCAAGACGCCGATAACCCGATTCGTATTAGCGAGAATTTATGGGGTTTAGGGGGTGTTGCTGGTCGGCAGGGGCAGATAGTCCGCGCCGCACGTCTATTCGGAGCCGAGGCAGCATTGCGAACGAGCATCAATGAACAGCCAGATCGGGTTGACCGTGAACTGTACGAACAGCTGGTTACCAGCATCCGCTCCCAGGCTGATGCATCGGTCTGGGAAGCTGCATGGACTGAAGGCCAGGAGATGACAGTGGACGAAGCGATTTCGTATGCGTTCGAAGACGTTGATACGACGCTAGATTCGGGTATGGCGCTCCAATAACTGGGATCTTGCTGTCAATGTGCCTCCCGGAAATTTTTAGTTGACGTGACTGAGACTGGCTTACCAAAGAGTGGGGTAGATACATTGGTGCTGCTGGAGCGTGTTTTTACAACACTTTTTTTGTTGCTGTGTTACAAATGTCTGCTAGATGCCATACACAGACATTCAACAGCCGATAGAGGTGTTGGCA
>JADDQE010000139.1 GCA_016781525.1 bacterium
GTCAGGGGAGTTGCGAGGCCGAGGGCATAAATAAAGGCGAGCGTAGCACCCGCAAGAACGGAGAGCCCGCTCGTCGCTAAGGCGGTCAAAACTGCTCCGAGGATCGGGCCAACACATGCTGTCCAGCCGAACGAGAAGGTAAGACCATACAGATAGGTGCCGGTCAAGGTTGCGGATGGTCGATCCCGTAGCTGTAAACCACTAAAGCCTTTGCCCAGCAGGCTCATCACACCAAATCCGATAATCAAAATGCCACCCACCCGCGTAACGGCCGTGCGGTAGGGAAAGATGAGCGCGCTGAGCGCAGTTAAGCTTGCACCAAGCACCACCATCGTTGTGGCGAGCCCGAGGAAGAAGGCGATCGACATGGCGACGACACGCTGGCGCTCCGCGCCAAAGGTAAACGAAAAGTAGGCCGGCAGAATGGGTAAGCAGCACGGGGAGAGCATACTCAGAACGCCGGCAAGATACGCCGGTAACGCCAACGCCAGGAGCATTCCGACATTGCCCCCGAGCACTGATTGCAGGGATGTTCCGGTCATGACGGGTACGACCAGGCCGGCTCCGAGCAAGACAGCGAGCATGCCGATCCCCAGTGCGAGCCAGCGCCGAGTATTGCTTTGACGCGCCGATGTAACAGCTGTCCCCATAACTATCCTTTCGGTGCACTATTTCCTGATACGGCATGCGTGGTCGCACCACGGTACGACTCACACATGCTGGTGCTGCAACCGCCGAATGTTGGCCTGACGGTTAGGAGGTTCGTGGCGCTCATTCATCATGGATGTGCCGCCTCGTCCTACCGTAGGAGCTGTAGCTCCACGGCTTATCTGCTGCCACGCACCATTTCGAGCAGTCCCCGCAACTGCAACCCTCCGGTAGACTACACTGACCCACTGCACGACGGCAGTCCGTGTGCGGTCAGGGTTATGTGTCGATAGCCAGGGGCTAGCGCCTGCTGCCATCCGCCTGCAGTAATGCCTGCACCTGCTCCTCCAGCTGCGCCTCATCGACCTCCCCAACTTTGGTCGTGACAATCTTGCCGGTGCGATCGACCAGGTAGCTGGTCGGCAGCAGGCGTGCTGCATACTTCTTCCCAAACTCATCGTTCAGGTCGAGCAGCACAGGGTATGATACTTTCTGGTCACGCACAAACTCAGCAACCTTGGCCGGATCGTCCTGGTAGGTCGTGTTGATCCCGAGAACGACAAATCCCTGGTCCTGGTACTTTTCAAAAACCCGCACGAGGCGTGGCGTCTCGCGCACGCAGGGCGGGCACCATGTGGCCCACAGATTCAGCAGCACGACCTTGCCCTTAAAGTCGGACAAGCTTACCCGCTGGCCGTCCACAGTTTCCAATGTAAAATCCGGTGCCTGCTTCGCGTTCAACGTCGACGCGTCCATCCCGGTCGCGGTAACAGTTCGCTGTGGGACGGCAATACCACGCAGGATTGGCACTGCTAACGCCAGTACCACCAACACGAGCACGGCGAGGATCGTTTCCCGATCCCGGCGGTGCTCGCTCGCAGGTGCAAGGCGCGGTGGGGCGGCAAGTGCTGAACGTAAACTGTGATAGGCCACCGCCAACTCCGCCCGGCGTTGTGCCGCGTGTTGCACAAACTCTTCAGGGAGGTGCGCATGACGCTCGGCAGCGTAGACAGCGCGCTTGGCGGCGTAGGCTGCCTCCAAATCTTCACGCGTCGCATCCTGCCCGATGCCCAGGATCTCGTATGCGGTTGCCATTAAGGCACCTCCGTATTTGCCGGTACGATCTGAGCAACGCCGGGCTGGAGCAGGGGACGGTTGTTAGGCGAGCCTGGTGTTGGCGCAGGCGTTGGCAGCACATCCACCATGGGACGAGACTCACGCCACCGTCGTAGGAGCGCGAGCAGACCGCCCAGCACGCCAAGAATGAAGCCGCCCCAGGCAAACTTGATGCCCGGCTCCCGGCTGACCTCGACGAACACCCGCCCCTTCAAATCGTCCGGCTTCACCGTGCTGAGGTCCACGCCCGCGACCTTAACAATTGCGGTCTGCCTTGCTGGATCGACAAGCGCGAGCAGTGCTGTCGCTTCACCGGAAAGTTTGACCGGCTCGCTGCTCGGAACGCCGTTCTCGTCGACGCGCAGCGCTGGTTTCACGACACTCAGTGTTCCGTCAGGGGCCAGCACCTCGATCACGGCCTCGACAACGACCGGTCCCTGGCCCTGGAGCATCGCTTCTCGATTCGGTAGCTCAAACTGCTTAAATGTAAGAAGATAGCCGGCGATTGCCTGTGGCGTCTCCCTTATGAGCTGCAGCAGTCCCGGGGCAAGTTGCGGAGCCGGATCATACTGGGACACGGCAAGGTACAGGTCACTCCATAGTCCCGACTCGATCGCCGGATGCTGCACTAGCTGGCCGGTCTTTTCAAAGATGTAATATGATGCGTGGGCGGTCCAGGTACTCCCGGCCTGTGGATCGATCACTTCGATCTCTACCGCGCGCCGCTTGAGCGGATCAGCTTCGGGGACCACCATGCCCCTGAAGACAAACTGGCGACCAAACACCTGTTGCGGCGTATCTTGCGTGAGCTGTAGCGCCGCGGTCTGCTTATACAGGCTTGTGCCTACGATTCCTACGAGTAGCAGGCCTACACCAATATGTGACAGATACCCGCCGAGCTTGAGCGGCCCGGCCCGCCAGAGCCGCCGAATAACAACAGCGTTTGTGGCGGCAGCGAAAACAGCAGCAGCAATGAAGAGCAGAGCAACCGGGTAAATGATGTTTAACAGCAACGCTGCGAAGAGCGTAATGCCGGTCAGGATCGCGGGCCACTTCAACACGTTCCGCAAGCTGCCGTATTTGCTGCGTTGCCACCCCAGGAGTGGCCCGACGGCCATGGTAACGACCAGCAGGAAACCAAAGGGTGCCACCGTTGGACCATAGAAGCCCAGATCGACGATGACCTGGCTGGTGAAGCCGGGCAGCATCGAAATCACCGGCATCGAGGTGCCGATGCCGACGATCAGGGCAATGATGACAAAGAGCCCGATGCTGATCAGCAGCCCGAACTCACGCGATAGAACATGGCTATACAGCACACGACGGCCAATTGTCTGCCATCGCCACGCGAGCATCCCGAAGCCAAGGCTCGCAAAGACCGCGAGATAGGCGACTAGGTAGCGCATTAGCCCGAGCTCGACAAAGCTATGGATTGATACTTGCCCCCACAGCCCGCTGCGCGTCAGGAAGGTAGAGTAGACAACCATCAGGTAACCCAAAATTGCCAGCGCGAGGTTGCCGCGCTTGAGGCTGCCGCGCGCGCCTTGCAATACCAGACCGTGCAGCAGCGCACTGGCAAAGAGCCAGGGTACCAAGGAGGAATTCTCGACAGGGTCCCAACCCCAGAAACCACCCCAGCCAAGCGACTCGTACGCCCAGAAGCCACCGAGCGCCAACCCGGCGCCTAAGCACGCCCAGGCCAGCAGCGTCCAGGGCTGTGCCAGCCGGACCCAGCCATCGTAGTCCCGCCGCCACAACGCGGCAACTGCAAAAGCAAACGGCCCGGCCATCGTTGTAAAGCCGGTAAAGAGGATCGGCGGGTGGATGGCCATCCAGTAATTCTGCAACAATGGATTGAGGCCACGACCATCGAGCGGTGTTTCGGATAGCGTTCGAAACGGCCCTGCTGCGAGCGTGATGCCGGTAATACAGAGTGTCACAAGCAGATAGGGTGTTAGAACATAGGGCTCCCACGACGAGCGCCGCAAGCCCCAGATCAACACCAGTCCGAACAGCACGCTCCACGTGGACCACAGCAAGAGGCTGCCTGATTGCCCGCCCCAGAAGGTAGACATCAGCAGCAATGTCGGCAGCGACCGATCTGAAAAATTGTTGATGTATTCGTACTGAAACTGGTGCGTCAGAATGTTGCGCATGTGAAACGCGCTCGCTCCAACGACTGCGAGCGTCAACAGCCCCGTAAACAGTCGAGCGGTCCCCCGCAGGTCGGCGCGTCCCTGCGCCCAGAGAAAGTAGGCTGGGGGAGCAGTGATATTACTGGCTAGCCCCAGTACCAGCGCCAGATTACCGACGTTCATGCCTTCCTCCCAGCAGGCGCCCCGTGATCATAACGCCGTTCCCTCCGCCGTAACCGCGGCTTGAACATAGGTGCGTTTCCTGTTCTTGTCCTTCAATTTGGCAGAAACGGAACCCGCCGCAAGCCACGCCATTTCAATGGCAGTGGTAAGGCGGGTTTCTCGTAGCTTCAGCGCTCCGTAGACGTTGTGGCGGTAGGTGTCACAGTGTTGCCATACACTGATCACACGATCAGCTTCGGCTGGATCGTTACCCGACCCCCAGCGTGGTACGTCGGGCGCACCTTGATCGTAGCGCGTGTTGCCGGTTCGCAAGCCGAAATCCTGCTTGCGGTAAAACATGCTAGGTGTCCGTCGCATAGGTGCACCTCGTTCCTTCGGGAACATGGGCGGGACGCGTCCATTGGGGCAGAACGTCGGCCAAGCGGTCATGCGTGGTCCAAGAAGCCGTGTGGCTTTAGCCACTGCGGAGCGTCACAAAGGCGAAAGACGGCCGGTCTCTTGTCATCCGTTTCTAGCCGACGAACGCCAACCAAGTTCACGCCGATTTCAGCCGCTCCATTGCCGTCGTGCAGTCTGGCTCAGAAATTTCGTGTTGGAGGCGGGCTGCCCACCTCCAACACGTCCGTCCCGGTCCGTTAGCGAGCAAGACCCTGAACGTAGCGTAAAATCTGCCCTGGTGGTTGATCGAGGAGCCCACCTTCACGCACGGCATGGTGCACGACCATCATCTTTGCCACGGGGAGCTCTGCCATCGTATCCAGTACCTGCAAGAAGATGCCTGGCGGTAGCCGGTCGGCTAATGCTTGCATGTCGACCATCATCATCGCCATGTGCTCGGGTGATCTATGGCTTTCCGTACAATGGTCCATCATTGCTGCCAGCAATGGTTCGGCCTGCGCTGCGATGCCGGGCGGCAACCTCAATGATGGGGTTTCAGCATTTGCCGGGCTTGCAGAGAACTGCAGCACCGCTGCGGCCAGGACGAATGCGAGCACGTGCTTAAGAATCATTACCAACCTCCTGTGTTTGTACACGAATCATGATGTGATTGCTTACGGTGCCTCTTTGAGTGCAACGTGGTAGCACCTAAGTAAGTGAGCGGTTCGCCATGGTTTAACCGCACTGCCCTGAGGGAAATTCAGGGCCCTGTGCGACGTCGTCGCGCCAAAACGCCCGGATCGCAGCTTCATCGTACTGCTCCAGCATAGCGAGTGTCCCCCAAGCCGTTAAAGCGATTGACTTGTCGTCCGGAATACTCGCGCGCTGAGTGAGAATGACGCACTTCTGATCTTTCTGAAGATCCCGGGTGAGCGCCTTGAACTGTTCAACCGTCTCGGGGTCTAGTTTCGCCGGGTTGTAATACATCACCACACCGCCGTGTTCAAGGTTATGGACCAGTCGCTCGTCGGGCGGCGGGGTGCTGGGATAGACTCCCCAGGTTGCCGGTTTCCCTGAGTGCTCGCCTGATGTAGGGGGATTGGTAGAGTACACAACGGTGGTCCCTTCTTGGACGTGGTCGCGTGACGGCATCGTCGGTACAGGACCGGCCGGCGCCGTTTCCGCCACCGGGCCTCCCCGGCTCCTCATTAACGACAATCCCGCTGCGGCCAGGATGACCAGCGCGATCACGGATCCAAGCAACACAAAGAGCAAGCGTGGTGAACGCTTTTGTGGGACTTGCCGGCCACGAAATGTTGATTGTGATCTGTTAGGAGCGCCCGGTCGTGTTGTCATCTTTCGTCGTACTTCTTAAAACTTTGTACAGCCGATACACTGACTTGTTGGACAAGCACCGGTACTTGGACATTCAACGATGCTTGCTGTTGTGAACCGCGGTAAGTGCCGTTTGCGCTTCTCGCGAGCCTTCCCAAAGGCAGGCCCAGATTGCATGCGCCCCGGGGATGATGCTTCGTAAGCTGTCACGTAGTTATCCAGGGTTGGCTCCGCTACTTGACGGCAAGTCCCTCAGGATTAGCTCACGTGGCCGGGCTCCAGCCAACATAGCAGGCGACGATTGAGCGGCGATACACCACGCGATCAGTTCTTTTTTGATACGGTGTACCATCATTGATGGTACACACCACAAGTGTACCAGATAAATGTATAATTTGTTGTGAAGCCCTGGTATGAGTAAGCTGAATCGTGCCGGCGCTTGGAACGACATTAAGCGTAGCTGGCTAGAACGAGACGAGCACATCGCGAGTATGAGGGCGCCATGATTGGTGTTGAAGCAGGTACTTGTCGGTGCCGATCTTGTTCGCTACGTTGTATGGTGGCCACCCTACTCGCGCCGACGCCTTACCGATCTGATACCTCGCCGGCGCGAGGCACATGAGGCACATAGGGAGGATATCGCTCGTTATAGACGGCAGCTAGTAGCGTGAGCAAAGAGCTCGGATTCTGGAAGGTTCCAAACTCAAGCGCCCGATACGCAGCACCTGGTTGTAAACCACTATTCCCGGTGGAGATGATTAGGTCGTGGTCACTGGACCGTTTACCAACCAGCGCGGTCCTGCAATGATTGTGACCGCTATTAGAGTCTGCTCTCGGACGTACCCACCAGGAGGAACAGGAGGTGATTTTGTCCCTGGTTGCCGTGTACACTGCGCCGTTCCGTGCTATGGGGCCCCCTTCAATCGCTTAGGTCGCACTGTACCGCTGCAGGACTGCCGAGTCCATTGCTCTCTCGGTAATAATTTTGTTTGTCTGGTATAATGGTACGACCGCCGATGGGAGCAAAAGTGCGAGAGAAGGGACTGATCCGTGATGGATAACAACGAGCCAGATATTAGTGTGTTTCGGACCGATCGGCCGGGTATTCGCAAGGTGCTGGGCGATCTCGAGGCCGAAGTCATGGAACTGATTTGGTCGCGTCCCGCGAGTGAGGGCACGACTGTTCGTGACGTCTTTGAGATCTTATATGACCGTCGGCGAATCGCCTACACGACCGTCATGAATACCATGACTCGGCTCGCAAAGAAGAATTTGCTGCGGGCGGAAAAGCAGGATCAGGCGTATATCTATTATCCGATCTTGTCGGAGGAGGAGTTTGTGTCGCGCTTTGTCGGGCGAATCCTCCAGGATCTGTTTGTCAGCTTTTCGGGGCCCACCCGCAAGAGTGTTGATGCCCTTCCAGACCCTCAAACAGCAACACGAGCACGCGAATTGTTGGAGGAGATTGCGCAGCGGCGGGCGGCCGAGGAGAACGAGTAGTGCACACCTTGCTCGGACTTTCGAGCGTGCTGTTAGTTGTCGTGTCGGCATATCTTGCACTGGTGCTGTCGCGGCGACTTACTAGTTGGTCGCGTCGTCGTGACATCCAGCTTGTTGTCCTCGCAGCACCAGTCGTCAGTCTTGGATTAGGTATCCTCGGCGTTCACCATTTTGCGGGTCGCACGTGCTTCATCGGTGTGCCGTCCTGGGACTATACACTTGGCATCGCATTACCAGTTGCCATGGGCGTCGTTGCACTCGGTGCATTAGCTGTGGGTGTTGTGCGCCTTGCGCTTCTGGAGCGGCTCGTTCGACGCAGCGGTATGCCAGCCGGCCCTGAACTGCAAGCGCTCGCTGACCGGCTGGCCCAACAACTGGGAGCCACCCGACCTCGCGTGTTGCTGTGTACGTTTGATCGTCCGTTAGCCCTCACGTGCGGCGTGAAGCGCCCGACGGTGTTGCTTACCACATGGATGCTCGGGCATCTGGATCAGCGTGAGCTTGAGTCAGTGCTGGCGCACGAGTTAGGCCACATCGCACGGCGCGATTATCACGTGGTTTGGCTGGCGACGGTGCTGCGTGACGCATTCTTTTATCTGCCGACAAGTTGGGCGGCGTATCAGCTACTGCAACACGAAAAAGAGCTTGCCTGTGACGAGTTGGCAGTACAAGCAACGCGGCGCCCGATTGCGCTTGCCAGCGCATTGGGGAAGGTGTGGCAACAATCGCTTGGGGGGCCATCGCTTGGACCAGCACAGTTACTGGTTGGAGCTGGTAACGCCATGGAGATTCGGATCGAGCACTTGCTCAGCACCGAGGCCCCAGGAATGGACAGCGGGACAGTCACTCGGTCACATCGATATGCCCTCGCTGTCGGCGCCTCTGCTTTGACGGGATTATTGGTGCTGCAAGCCGCGAATGTGGCGCTTATCCTGGCTCCAATGGGCTGCGGTCCGTTGACTCTGCTCGGGAGGATTTTATGATAGATGCATGGTATGCAGCGGCCTGCCAGGTACTTCCCGCTCACGTTAACGGCCTAGTGAGCACTATCTGTCTAGTCCTTGGTATCCTCTTACTCGGTCTCATCGCGCTTGGCTTCGGTCCATTGTCGACCTGGCTCGGGCTTTCATCACCACGTCGAAGAGCGGCCAGCCCGCCATCTGTCAACCAAGAAGGCTTGTGGGGTATCTGGCAATTGTATCGAACCCTGGGACGGGCAACTCTGCTCCGTAAATGAATTTTTTTATTGTCTGTACCAGCATCGGTCGTACCCTGTGAAGTCGTAGAGAAACGTCGGCATTGTAGCAGCCTATGGAAACGAGCAACCAGTGAAGCTACTCAATTTAGTGTGCCGTTAGCATGTGTGCCCAACCTGGATGGAGTATGCTCGGTAGCTAGAAAGCAGCTCCATTCTACTATCGTACGCGGCATACGGGTAGTGACAATGGATGGCCCTCCCGATGGGTACGTGCCCTATGAAAGTACACGATGCTGGCAGGGTAGCAGATGTGGCAGCTTCGGCCCTTTCATACTGAGTTCGGATAGCGGTACGAATGCCCTCCTACACCGAGGGCTTAAGACGGTCGTAACTCGCGTTTTCGCTTGAGCGCGATCGGGCGCTCGTGTAGCCAACGGTAAAACATACGTCGAAAGGAAGAACGGATATGGAACACCTGTTAGCGTTACTGCCGGCGTTGGTCTGCCCGATTGCTATGGGCCTGATGATGTGGATGATGATGCGTGGCAATACCTCCCAGGCGAAGAACACACAGGGCATGCCGGAGCAAGCCATGGGCGTTGATCGACTCGCTGACACTCCCGACCGAAAGAGGCGACTTGAGTTGCTGCGTGCTCATGTCGACGAATTGAAGGCGCAGGAAGCCCTGCTCGCAGCCCAGATTAAAGAGGGTTTGGTCGCGCACGTAGCAGAGGAGCAACCTCGTCCTGTCGAGACTACTCAGCCGGAACATGGTGCATTATCACCTGCCCGGACGGCATAATAACTGGGCGAGATTCACATAGCCAGGCGCGCATTCGTTGATGGGTGGGCGGCGGTGGCACGAGGGAACTCGCAAGGTTGTCCGTTTGTTAACCTCTTCCATTGCCCCCGCTCATCGTTTGCCCCACCCAGCAGTGTGGACTCGTTACAAACGTAACATGAGTGAAGATCAAGACCATAAGTCCATGGCGAGGAGTTGGCTAAAGGGCAGGTCACGGATTGCTGGTAGATATAGATGGGGTCTCCTCTGTATCACTGCAGTGGGCCTCGTCCTGGCCTTGCTGGCTGCCTATCGTCCTGGTGATAGCGGATCGCTGTCCACGTCACACTCGGCTCACGCGGCTGGTGGACCGGCGATTGAGCCCGCTCCAGACTATACGTTCACGACCTTTGAAGGCGAGCGACTCGGCCCAAGCGAACTCGTGGGTAAAGCCGTCGTACTGAATTTCTGGGCTTCCTGGTGCACCCCGTGCCGCGCGGAAATGCCCTACTTTGAAACGACGTACCAGACGTTCCGCGAGCGTGGCGTGGTCTTTGTGGGCCTGGCTGTCCAGGATGACCCGGCCTCCGCCCAAGCCTTCCTTAAGGAACTGGGCATTACGTACCCTGCCGGTTTAGATGAAGGCAACGAAATTACCGTCCGCTACCAGGTCAGTGGTTTGCCGACGACCATTTTCATCGACCGCGATGGCAATGTAGCGCGAAGATGGACCGGGGCCATTAGCGAAAAGCAACTCGTTGACGTAGTAGCGCAAATTTCGCGATAAGGGCTCGCGCGTATTCTACCGAACTGAGGACTTCAAGATCGCGGGGTTGTTTGGCCGATCGCAGGACGATGTGCGTGCTTCGCCACCTTCTTCACTGCCATTGGCCTCTGCGGATCCGCCACCGCTTTTAGCGGGGCAACGTGGTGCTTGACGTAATAAATGTATCGCCGCGTCGCTCGCGTGGCGGGCTCGCGTTGTACAGCAAATACACCCGCCTACTCGCTAGACAACGTTTGCTTGGGGACAGAAGAAAGAATGAGGATCATGACTTGGCTAACAAAAACACGCGCACTCGTTGCTGTCGCAGGCGCGAGCCTGCTGCTCGTTGCACTTACGGCGTATGGCATCGGCCAGACACGGGCGGAGCCGCTTAAAATTTACTTTGACGCCCCCTCCTTCAGGTTGATCGATCATTTGGAACGACCGGTCAGCTCTGACGAATTCCAAGGGAAGGTGGTGGTCGCCAATTTTATCTACACGAATTGCAAGGATATCTGTCCGCTGCTTTCCATCAGAATGCAGACTCTCCAGGAGCGGTTGCGAGAGGAAGGCCTACTCGGCAGTCAAGTCCAGCTATTGTCCTTCACGGTCGACCCTGCGCGAGACACGACCGATGTGCTACGCGCATATGCGGAGCGTCATCGTGCTGATCCGTCCGCGTGGCGTTTCTTGACGGGACCGGAACAGGAGGTGAAAACCCTCGTTGCGGATGGGTTTCACCTTGGAAGTCAGGTGCTGCCGCCACAAACGCCGACGCCGGGGGCCGGTGACGCACACGGAAGTGCGCATGCGCAGTATGATGTGATGCACAGTGGCCGGTTCGTGCTGGTGGACCCGCAAGGCCGTATTCGAGCGTTTTATGATGGACGCGAGCTTGACATTGATCGAGTGGTGCAGGAAATACGGCAGCTGTTGCGCTAGCGCTGTTGATTGCGACGGCGATTGTGTCATCCGCCTGCCTGTGATGCTTGGCAGCGAAATAATGCTGCCACCGGGGCGGCTACAAGCAAGGGCGGACTGCCGACAGTAGCACAGTGCTACATCAGCAACTGCACCCGTGCTATAGGCAGCAGTCGCGAACGGCGTGGGCCGCGGCTGCTGCGTTCCACAGGCTGTAGGGAGTGTGGACGTCGCGAAGTAGTATGTACCAGGCGTTGAGCAACGATCTACGTTTGTGGTCGTAGCCCCACTGGCTACCCATCACGTGCATGGTCGAAGTACAGCACGGAATGCCGGCTTATGCTATAGCTCGGCGGTCAACCTGCTGTGGGAACCAGTTATGGAGAGCCAGACCAGCAGCACAAAGATGGACGGGCTGGGTTTTATCGTGATCTCGAGTTGATCTCGCTAGTGCAAGTGCCGAGACCGTGGCGCAGATGAGCAAGGTGACCGTCCTTGGTTTACGCTGACCGTGGCGAGGGCCCGTCCCTCATACATACCAAATACGCGCCGGATCAACACGGAGACCGCGACTCCGGGTCCTCGTTTACTCAGTGCTCACGAACAAGCACCGCTTCTGAAGCCGTCAGCTTTTCAGGGGGCCCGAGCACAGCACCGAAACGTTCGCGTAGCGGTTAAGATCTGTTGGAGGCCTTGGCTCGCGCTTCGAATTCACGGCGGAGCTTCCGCTCAGATGGCCTTCCGTACGAAAAGGATTTCCCGTCAATAAAAATTCCAGGCGGAAACATGATTCCCCCGCGTATTGCCAGGGCCTCGCCCTCGGGTGTGCCAAGATCGAGGGTTGAAATCGTCAGATCATACTCCGAGGCCAGTCGCTCAAGGATCGCCTTGGCCTCGGTGCAGAAGGCACAGTTTTCCTGAGTCAGTAGCACGACATTCATAAAATGTGGCGGCGGAATCCCATCCGCTTGCGGTAAGGTGAAGCCGCCTCTCCTTTCTTGTGATTGTACCTGACACATCCCTACGACTTACTCGTCGTACGGTGTAAGGCGCAAAGCGCGACGAGTGGATATGGCTTACCAACACCGTATGAACTGCGCACTACAGGTTTCGTGGAGGAAATCTTCCACGGGTAAAATCGCTCAAGGCCGTAACCAGCTGGTTATGTGCTCGCTCTCCGGTTCGCAGGATCGGGCTGCTGCAAACTGGCCATGCTGGTCGGATGCTGGTTCGCCAGGAGCGCAAGATCAAAGCATCGTGACAAGGGGCGATGCAGCTTACTGCTCTAGCACCCCCTTGTCGAGACCTGCACGTAGGTCGGCCAGCAGGTTGGGGATCGGCAGGTACATTGTGTACTTAGGCGCACCTCCATAATCGGCCCGCCAGCGGATTGTGCCATCCGGACCGACAACAATAAAGGTGTGTCCGTTGTAGCTCGTGCCCATCATTCCGTACAGATTGGTGGTGTACGCCTTTGAGACAGCAAGATCCGGATCGGAGAGCACCGGCGTCGACAATCCTTCATCCGCGACTTTCTGGCGGAGCAAATCTAGGTCGTCCGTGGTGATACTCACTACCTGGTCAATCCCCAGCGCTTGAAATTCGGGCATGTTCGCTTCGATGTCTTTGATCTGGTCCCAGCAGGGCTGACACATAATCCCTTCCTGGAAGTACAACAGGACGGTGTTGCCCTGAAGGGCTGCGAGATCAAAGCTGCTCCCGTCTGTCGAGGGCAGCTGAATCGGTGGCGCTGCCTGTCCAGGACCTGGCGTGCCAATCTGGAACGGATACCTGTCCGCTTGACCGGCTACGCCACTCGACGATCCACCGGGATTGTTGGAAACAAAGATGACCCCGAGTGCCAGGACTGCCAGTCCAACCACGGCCAAAATGATTAACAGCCCCCGATGCTTGCGTCCGGCTCTGGGTACTACTCGTCCTGTTCGTTTCTTTTCTTGGGTGGTTGAATGAGAAGCCAATGTATACGCCTCCTTTATTCCTGGTGATGTTATTGCTTAAGCTGGCCGACGCTCAAGGATCTCCTCGTCCGTTGCCTGATCCGTCCCAGCGTCCAGTTCGTCGTTCTCTCCAGTTAAGCCAACCTGCCGTAGTGCCCGGCGAGCAAGCAGTGCGACGACGAGAACGAGTACTGCGCCGGCGATCCAGCCCGGGATCCAACTGACAGTGGTTGAAATAGTTTGACCGTAGTGTTGTAAGGTAGCGGAAATGCGCGCTTGCCACCCCGTAGAGGCCGGCATCGCGTCATTTGCCAATCCGTTCCACACTGCGGCTCCGCCCATCAGCGCGAGAAGAATTCCGCTCGCCAGATTGGTCCCACTGATTGTGCGCCGGAAAGAACCGACACCCCAGGTGTAGGAACGCGGGCGAAACAGACGGCTCGACCGCCAGTCAAAGCGCTCCCACAAGAGCGAAATTGCAAACAAGGGGGCCACCATGCCGAAGACATAGGCGATTCCAAGTCCCAGAGCGAGTGCGAACGACGAAGCGGCACCGGCTAGCGCGACAACACCGGCTAAAACGGGAGCGCAGCATGAACTCGCAACACCCGAGAAGACACCAAGCGAATACACGCTAAGCGGTCCTGACCCGCCACCGGCCCGCCGACCCGGCATCGGTAGGTGGATCTGCCCACCCAGGAGTGTGTATGCTGCTAATCCAAGCAGGAGCGTGCCACCCACGACGTAGATTGTCGTGTGCTCGGTCGTAAAGAGCTGCCGCAATACGGCTGCGCCCATAGCAAGCGGCAGAATCACCGTTGCCACACCCACAGCAAAGAGAAAGGTCATAGCTACCAGTACACGTCGATTCTGAAAGGAACTGGCGAAGTAGGCCGGGAGCATGACCGAAATGCAGCACGACGCAAAGAGCGCAATCATTCCCGCAATGACCGCCGCGAGTACCGAACCGCCAAAGAAGATACTGCTATCCATTCCGTGTCGATACCTTATTTAAGTTCTGAGCTGACAGGTATGGTCTGAACAGGAGTGCCGCGAACCAGTGTCCCAAAAACTCGCATCGCTTTCATACCACTTGGTACTATCAGCGAGCGTACCAGCAGTAAAAAAATAATGGTTACTCGAGTGCTGCCCGTCAGTCCAACCCCTGCGATCAACCCAGGCTGATGGAAACTCTGTGTGCAGGTAGCTAAGCGATGCACTCATGAGCCTGACCTCTGGCCTGCGCCGCTTATGCCTCAGCAAGCTGACCTTTTCCCCCTTGTCCCGGTTGCAATCGCCAGACGAGCAGGATCAAAACAACGGGTAGGACGATTAGTGCCACCACCTGCGCCTGCTGGAGTCCCCACAGAGCGATCTGCTCCGCCCGGTAGAAGGTGAGCACAAACCGCCCGGCCATCTGCGTTGCGACATACGTCAGAAAGAGCACGCCATCTGTTTTGAATACCCGCCGTAACGGCCAGAGGAGTCCGAGCAACAAAAGGTTGAAAAGCAGCTCATAGACGGCGTACGGGTGAGTCGGGACATTAAGCAGATCGCGGGGGACCAGCGCCTGCGGGTTGGTATAGATGAACGCCCAGGGAACCGTTGTTGGTGCACCAAACGCGTCACCATTCGGGATACATGCTAGCCGGCCGACTGCCTGTCCTAAGAGCATTCCCGGCGCGGCCGCGTCCGCTACTTTCCAGATCGGCAGCTTATGCCGCACCGCGTACACCAGACCGGTGAGTACACCACCGATCAGCCCTCCATAGACAGCGAGTCCGCCTTCCCACACGTTCAGAAGCCGCTGCGGATGGGCTGCATACACTTCCCAGCTGTCGATAACGTGAAAGATTCGGGCACCTATGAGCCCTCCAAAGATGGACCACAGGGCCAGGGCCTCAATCTGTTCGACAGGGAGTCCTTTACGGTGTGCTTCCCGTCGGCCAAGCCAAACACCGGCAGCAACGGCCAGCGCGAAGAACAGGCTATACCAGCGCAGGGCAAAGGGCCCAACGTGGACAATCACAGGATCAATGCTGATTACGATACCTTCCAACGAGAACCTCCATATGTACATATATTCGTCAACGAAGCGACCGAACGGCGGCTACGCTATTCTGTTACAGTGATCTGGCCTACCATGCCAGCTGCCTCATGCGGGATACAAAAATACGTGTATTCGCCTGGCGTGGCAAAGGCATAGCTCCAGGACTTACCACCCTCGACGATCCCCGAATCCCACGGCTCCGCACCCGCCGGCAGCTTTGCGTGCGCGGGGTCAAAGGCCTTTACAGGGTCATCCGTTGCGGTATGCGGTATTGTCCCGACGTTATGCCAGCTAACGGTGTCGCCGACCTTGACCGTCAACTTGTCGGGCACAAACTTGAGCTCGTCGTTCATCTCCACCGTCACGTTCTGGGCATCACCGGCGGTGTCCGTTCCTCCGTCGCGTTCTGTGGTGTTGCGTCCACAGGCCTGAAGCACTGGTAGCACGGCGACACCAAGGGCAAGCAGTCCTGAGCGCTGTAAAAACGTTCGACGAGGAATGACCCTCTCGAGCTTGAATGTTGATTTCGCCAACTTAATCTGCTACCTTCTGCATACGTAGCCAGTGACAGCGCCGGCATCCGACTTATGCCGGCACTCTAGCGGGCACCAGTTCTCGCTTTAAAGCACCACCGCCGGCTGAGTTAGCGTGTCGCTGCCGTGCTTGCCACCGCCGCAGCGACTCGACCATTGGTAGCTGGGCGGTCGACGGGGAACACGAGGCCAAAACACGTGCCCTGCCTCGGGACGCTTTCGCCCCAGACCCGCCCCCCGTGCGCCTCAACGATTTGCTTGACCACGGCGAGACCGATGCCACTTCCGCCTGCGGCACGCGAGCGCGCCTGGTCCGCCCGATAGAAGCGGTCGAAAATATTCGGCATGTGTTCTGGCGCGATGCCCTTCCCTGTATCGCGAACCGTCACTTGCACGGTGTCCGGCTGTGGGCCACCCTCCACACGTATTGTTACGATACCGCCAGATGGCGTATGCCGGAGTGCGTTGTCCAGCAGGTTGCCGAGAACCTTGGTGAATCGATCCGGATCAACATTAACGTGCGGCAGCCCTTCCTCCGACTCAACGACCAACTGTATCCCTTTGTCTGCCGCTTGTGACGTAAACCGTCCGCCACTGAGCCGCACCAGTTCAGCCACATCGGTCGGCTCGCGATGCAGTGGGAGCTGTCCTGCTTCCGCCAACGAAAGATCGCGAAGGTCAGCGATGAGCCGCGCCAGCAGTTGCGTCTCCTGATGGATGTCGGCAATCGCCGCGCTCGATAATGGCCGAATCCCATCCAACAACGCCTCAAGGTTCGCCTGAATCACGGCTAAGGGCGTCCGGAGCTCATGCGCAATGTCCGCCGCCATCTGGCGGCGTAGTGTTTGTTGGTGCGCGAGCGCCTCTGCCAGCGCATTAAAAGCCGTCGCGAGCTCACCAACTTCATCGTCCGACCTGACCGGCACTCGCTGCTTGTAGTCGCCCGCTGCCAGCTGACGCGTTGCTATGGTGAGCGCCCGCGTTGGAGCGGTAATTTGGCGAGCGAGCAGCACGCTCAGCACTACCGCTGCGACCGCGGCAATACAACCCGCGACCCAGAGCGCGCTGTGCACCGACTGCAGATAGGAACGTTCGGCCGGCCCCAGCATCTGGTCTAGCATGGCGCCGCCTGAACCCTGGCCCATCATCTGGTCCATCATGCGACTCATTGCGCCTAGGTCGCCAGTAGCACGGCCAGCCAGATAATCGCCAAATGCTCCACTGGTTGCGCGACTCACAAGCCACCCAAGCACCACAACCGTAACGAGCGCTACTGTCAGAAAGGCCAGCAGGAGCTTCAGCCGGAGGCTACGCATCTGGTTCCTCCAGTTTGTAGCCGACGCTCGGGACCGCTACAATGATCGCGGCAGCGGCATCGCCGCCAGCCGCAGCCAGTTTCTTGCGCAGGTTCTTTACATGGGCATCAACGGTCCGATCATAACCGGCGTAGGTATCGCCCTGAATGCGTTCCAGCAACTCGAGGCGCGTGAACACCCGCCCTGACCCAGTAGCGAGCGTGGAAAGCAGGCGAAACTCACTTGGTGTGAGCGCGAGCGAGACGCCTTCCCACGTGATCTCGTGTCGGGCGAGGTCGACGCGCAGTGGCCCGACCTCCACTGGCGCTTCCATGTCCTCATCCGCTGCGTTAACCCGCCTTAACACAGCCCGGACCCGAGCCAAGATCGCGCGCGGACTAAACGGTTTGGTAATGTAGTCGTCGGCGCCCAGCTCCAGCCCGAGCAACTCATCAACTTCCTCTGCGCGCGCGGTGAGCATAATGATCGGTACCCGCGATTCCCGGCGGATGCGCCGGCAAACTTCCAGGCCGTCGATTTCGGGAAGCATCAAGTCAAGGATTTTGAGGTCGGGCTGGGCCTGATGGAATTGAACCAATGCTTCACGCCCGTCCCGCGCGCTCACGACCCGGTATCCGTCATTTTCAAGGTAGGCCCGCACCACATCAACCAGCTTTGGCTCGTCGTCGACCACCAGGATTGTCTGTTTACGTATCATGTGTTCACTGTATCCTGCGGTAGTGTATGCCGAAGGCCAGCAAGAAGTATTCTCGAACGGTGATTTGCGAAATGTTCAGCCCAGTGAGGTGCCTGGTCCTGTTTTGGTACAGCGTTTGCAAGGTGCTTTGTCCGAGTTGGCCAACCAGGCACAAGCATCGGTGTCCGCGCCTGGTAGGCGATGTACTGTTCGCCGAAGCGCGCCACCGCTTTACGCTCTTCCCGTCGCGCCAGCTTGTAGTACGTCACGATCAGAATTGGTGCCATCACTAAGGTCACTAGCGTTGGCCATTGGATAAGCGTTCCCAGGATCCCAAGTATCAGCCCGGCATACTGCGGGTGCCGCACGACAGCGTATGCCCCACCCGTAACAAGCATTCCCTGCGCCTTATGAATCGTCCGCCATCCAGCGGCAACAATCCAGAAGGACACCGCCATGATCAAGCCGCCAAGCAGCATAAATCCGCCAGCCCAGTCCGCACCGAGACCCAGCAGACTTGCAATCAAGTTGCCACTGCTGTGAGCAAACGGATCGGGAAAGGGCGCGCGCCCCACAAGCGCCGTGAGCAAGTAGATCGTTAGTGGAAAGCCATACATCTCGGTAAACAGTGCAACCACGAATGCGGTTAGCACCCCGAATGAGCGCCACTCACGTGGACCAACGGGCTTCAGATAGCTCAGAACGAAGGCCAGCGCCAGTACGATGCTGAGCACCACCATGGGCCACCATCCGTAGTCGTATCTCATGGAGCCTCCTCCGCATGCAAGCGCTCAAAAACAGCTACTTTGCTTCCTTGTTGCGACCACCAAGGCACGAGCATCGGTGTCCGAATGTGGTACGCGCTGTATTGCTTGCCGAAGTGCGTTGTTAATGCACCCTCTTCGCGCTGTGCTAGCCGATAATACGCAGCCACCAGGATTGGGAACAGCACGACCGTCGGTAAAGCTGGCCACTGGATCAGAAAGCCGATGATCACCAACAGAAAGCCCGTGTACTGCGGATGACGGACGAAGGAGTACAGCTTACTCCGACCCAATTGCCGTCCCATGGTCACATGCTCCTGATCCGCAAGGGCTAGTGCCGGACCAGCGAAGAGGTAGCGTGACACGGACGTGGTGACCACGGCAAGAATGGCCAAATGAAGACCACCCCGGCGACGCGGCGGAGCCAAGCGGTTGGTAAACCAGAGGTATGTCTGTCGGAACGACTGATTGCCGGCGTATCACCGGGCGAAATGATATTTCCTGTCTCCATTACGCGCCAAATTTCTCGTAGCGCTCCAGCCGCCCTTTGCTTGGCGCAGCTGCAGGACCGAGCGGACGCGTTGCTGGATCCGGCGCGACGTCAGCCCCACAGCGAGGGCAGCGGGTCCAATGTCCTTTAAGTGGCCGCCGACACTCTGAACAACTCTTACCGAGGGTGGTATCGCACTCCGGACAAAGAATATAGTCTGGCTCGACAGGTGCCCGACACTCCGGACACTGATCTCCCGCTTCGTCGATGGTGCTGCGCTTCTGGTTGCGGCCACCGACGAATACAAGCGCGCCGACGACCAGCGCGGCTGCAGCCAGGAGCAGGATGGAACCTGGTCCAAAGCCCATCATGCCTGACATCATGCTCCACATCGGCCAGACTGCCAGCATGATTGTCCCAATTCCATACACAAGCACAGCCACAAGCCCAAAGGTAGCAATACTTCCAATCTGTTTAGAAAAACGCATCATCGACTCCTTCTCCTGGGTAACATACCTAGCGTCCATGGAGCGCTCCCGTATGGGCGTGCGCTCCATAGGCCTGATTGTGGTATCTACTGGCCCATCATGTCGCGCATCATCTCTTGCATCGACTCGCCGTTTTGGCCGTTCAT
>JADDQE010000156.1 GCA_016781525.1 bacterium
CGCCTATCACTCGAACCCTGACTTTGCACTTCCCCTGGCGAGGCAGACCCCTCTGACGGTCCTGTCTTGCGATGGGTAACGCGAAACCGAGACACCGCTGTCACTGCTCGACAACAGTGTTCAGCTACGGTATCGCATGCATTAACCTTCCAATGCGGCGGCAATGTCCTGTTTATACGTCGGGAGCTGTGCAGCGGTTGCACGAAGCAAACCGAAACAACCTGCCAGCATCATGTCGCCGTGTGGAACCGCGCGGTAGGGTGGATTATCATGGTGCCAGCGGCGGAGAAATCCTTGCCGCGGACCGGTCGTGGCGAGTAGTGGACTTGCGCTCGGCGTGGGATCGAGAACGAGTGCTCCATGGCCCTGCGACGAAAAAATCTCCTCGTTTGTGAGGACGCCGGCGGCCAAGCGTTCGAGAAAGGTATGGAACTGCTCGGGCTTGAGCTCGCCGGTATGATGTTCGAATAGTCCGCGGATGTGCGCTTCTCGATCGGTATGGGCAAGATGAAAGGCGAGCGCATGAAAGTTCCCGACGTTGGCGACCACCACCTCCGCTTGCTGTCTGACAAATGGGTCGTCAAGCGCGCCTAAAACCGCCGCCGGTGCAGTGTCCATGACTACCAGGGGCGTTGTGACGGGTGCAGTAGCGGCAACCGCAGCCAATCGGGTCATTGCGCTGGGAATCGTGTCGCGGGTGAACGCGAGATCGGTGAGCCAGCCGCGCGCGGGTGGTAGCTGTAAACGCTCTGCCAGGTAATCAAAGCGAAACTTGCGGTCGCTGACATCGGGCGGGGCGTTGCCGTGGTCGAAGACGGCGACGGCCAATATATCCCACGCTGGCTCAACGCCGAAGGCCTGCAACGCGGTAACAATCGCGTCTAGATCCAGGTCGCGCAGCTCGACGACGGTGGCTCGTGACTGGTACTTGTCTAAGTCAGTTTCATCCAGCAGCACGATGCCTGACGCTACGACCTTATCAAGATCGTCGTCGAAGGTGCGGGCTGCTGCCGGTGTTGCAAATACCGGCAGGCCCGCCTTAAGATGGTCGTTGACGGCCCAGTGGCTCGGCCCCCCTCCCATGATCACGCCGTGGAGCACGAGCGGGCGCCGAGCCTGTGTAGCTGCACGCACCCGCTGGGCAACTTGTAAGGTTGGAGACGGCATGATCAGCTGAACGCTGTTCGCTACCGGCCCACTGCTGTCGAAGAGCAGGATATCCTGAGTCCCGGTCCCGATATCGATGGCGAGCACCCGCATTACCTTCTCCTACCTGCTCTCAAGGTTGCTTGCCTACGCACCCCAATCTCGCTCGACTAATGTTTCCGCCTCGGCCCGACCCTGAGCCCCCGGCTCATTCCCGGAAGGGAGGTTGGCCGCAGCCACCAGGGCGCGCGCAGCGCGGTCGTAGGTAAAGTAGTTGTAGGCCCAGTTGACCAGAACCAGCAGACGGTTTCGAAAGCCAATGAGATACATCAGGTGCACTGCCAGCCACAGATACCAGGCGATTGGACCACTCCAATTAATACCCCAAATCCGCGCGACTGCTGAGCGCCTGCCCACGGTGGCCATGACACCCTTGTCGAGATACCGGAAGGATCGTAGCGGCTTGCCTTGAAGCTTTTGACGGATATTGTGGCTCACCAGGCGGCCCTGCTGCATCGCGACCGTCGCCAGCTGGGGATAGGGTTTACCATCCGCCCCTGTAAGATACGCTAAATCGCCAATAACCCAGACGTTCGGATCGTCGGGCAGCTGTAGTTGGGGTGTGACCACAACGCGGTTACCTCGCTGGAGCTCGGTGTCCAGCATCCCACCTACGGGCGAGCCTTGAATACCAGCGGCCCAGACAATGGTTTCGGTGGCTAGCGTCGTCCCGTCTTTAAGTTGAAGCGCGGCGTCCGAATAGTCGACAACGCTGGTGTTGAGCCGAACCTCCACGCCGAACTGTTCGAGCTTACGCTGGGCCTTGCGCGCAAGCGGTGCTGGAAAGGCGAGCAAGAGACGGTCGGCACCCTCGATTAGGATGATCCGCACCATTTGCATATCAATCGAGGGATAATCCCGGCGGAGGACAAAGCGGACCAGCTCTGCGATCGCTCCCGCCATCTCGACACCGGTCGGCCCGCCGCCGACCACCACAAAGGTAAGCAAACGCTCTAACTTCTTAGGATCATGCTCGGCGACGGCTTGCTCAAAGTGGCAGATCAGCGAATTGCGCACGCCGAGCGCGTCGCCTACGTCTTTCAGCTCGAAGCTGCGCTCTTGGACCCGCTTCAGCCCAAAGAAGTTTGTGGCGCTTCCTGCTGACACAATCAGATCGTCGTATGGGAATGTGCCGCGGTCGGTAATAACTTCGCGGCGCTCGCGGTCGATCCCTTCGACCATGGCCATCAAAAAATGGACATTCGGCATCCTCCGGAGCATTGCGCGCACAGGTGCCGCAATTTGCTGAGGCTCCAGCGCAGCCGTCGCTACCTGGTAGAGCAGCGGCCAGAAGCCATGGTAGTTATTGCGATCGATAAGCAGGATGTCGACAGGAGTTTGTGCTAAACTGCGTGCAGCCTGAAGCCCGCCAAAGCCGGCGCCGATAATTACGACCCGTGGTCGCCTTCCGTCTTGAGGATCCGTGTTAGCCATACGTCTCACCTGTCCACTAGCTGTGAATAATATCACAAGTCTGTCTACGAGGCTGTGTTTGCGCCGCCGAGAAGAGTTCGGATCTGGCGGAAGGCCCTCAAGACCACGAAGGAGTATCTGATGAATGGCGTTGTCTCACTGCTCGACGAAACCTCCGACCGCCTCGTGCGCGCCGCTTGGCGTGCGCTTGCGGATGATCTGAACCTGACGGGCATCTAAGTAACCATTCCCGCATTTTTCGTACCATGTTGCGCTGGGGTACAGCGACGAGGCATTGGACCGCGTGTTAAATGAGCTTGCTCGAGGGATGGCCCCGTTTCGCATCCGCACGACCGGGCTCGGGCTGTTTACCGCTGGTATGACGTTGGACGGAGCGGCAACCGGTAAGCTAAGCTAAATAAGCGGTTCGTGAGTAGTGTGCTAGAGGCCACCCAGTGGGCACCTCGAATGAAGGGACTACGATTCGCATTGAATCATCCCGCTTCGCCGACTGTAACCACCGATACCCGGAATGGTGTTTGGAGCAGAGCCAACCCAGGGAATTTTCACGTTAAGGACGGTATATGCGACATCGCAAGCTTGGACAGACAGACCTGATTGTGTCAGAGCTGGGTCTTGGGACAATGACCTTTGGCTGGACCACGGATGAGAATAGCTCGCACAGGATGCTGGATTTGGCGGTCGATGCGGGGGTCAACTTCGTCGATACGGCCGACATCTATTCGCGTTGGGCGTCGCAGTCATATGCAGGCCGCAGCGAGGAAATTGTGGGCAGCTGGCTCCAGCGGCAGCCACGTGACCATGTCGTAGTCGCCACCAAAGTGCGTGGTCCGATGAGTGATGATCCCGGCGACCAGGGGCTGAGCCGGCGCCACATCATGGCCGCCGTTGAAGGCAGTCTGCGGCGTTTACGAACGGAGTATATCGATCTTTATCAAACGCATTGGCCGGATGAGGAGACTCCGCTCGAGGAAACGCTACACGCACTGGATGATCTCCGGCGTGACGGCAAGGTGCGCTTCATCGGCTGCTCGAACTCTCCCGCGTGGTACACCATGAAAGCGCTGTGCGCCAGCGACAAAGAGCACATCGCACGCTATCAAACGCTCCAAGTGCACTATAATCTGGTCCATCGTGCAGAGTTCGAGCGCGAACTGCGTCCGCTTTGTGTCGACCAGCACCTCGGCGTAATCGCGTACAGTCCGCTCGCTAGCGGGTTTCTGTCGGGCAGGATTCGGCGCGGGGCGTCTCCGTCCGGTGGCCGTCGCAGTGCGGGGAGTGAGACCATCAAGCGGTATATGTCGGATGAGCGCGCCCTTGCGGTAATTGACAAGCTCGAGCAAATCGCCCACGCCTACGGTAAGACGATTCCGCAAATTGCGCTTGCGTGGCTCGTCGGAGCGCCCAACCTTACCACGGCGCTGCTCGGCGCTAGCACACCGGAGCAGCTCCAAGAAACCCTGACCGGAATCGATTTTACGATCAGCGATGCCGACCAGTCCGCGCTCGACGACCTGAGTAAGTGGAGCTAAGCACCGATCGTAGAGCTATGAACAAAACCAACTCGATGCGTTTATTGGACGGGCGGCGGATTGCCTATCAAGCCTTCGCCTTTGATCCCGACATTCACTCCGGCCCCGGCGTAGCCTCGGCGCTGGGGGTGCCTGTTGGCGAAGTTTTCAAAACGCTGGTCGTGCTGCGCGAGCGTGGCCGTCCCATTCTTGCGGTCATTCCCAGCGATCGCGAGCTCGACCTGAAACGGATGGCCGTCGCCGCACGTGAAAAGCGGGTACGCATGGCGACGCAACGTGAGGCGGAGGCTAAAACAGGTCTGCTCGTCGGCGGCATCTCGGCGCTTGCGCTGTTGGATAAAGGCTTTGACGTTTTTCTCGACAGCTCCGCCCAGCAGTTCGACGAAATATTCGTTAGCGCGGGCCAGCGGGGCCTCAACCTCAAACTGCGTGTCCCAGACTTCGTGGCGGTCACCGGGTCGATAGCCGGAAACCTTACTGCTGGGCGCGTGGCCGAATAACTGCCCATTTCGCCCACGAAACAAAAGGTGGTCGGGGGATTGACAAGCATGCTATGATCGGCATACTACATCGCCGGCAGATCCTTGTTCCTCTCGCCAGTGATGTTCGTTCATTCCTCTGTAGCTCAAGGAGGTTCCATATGGGCGACAAGAGTCCTAAGAACGTCAGCAAGCAGAAGAAAGTGCACGACCAGAAGAAGCAGAACCCCAAGAAGCCGCCGGCCGTCAAAAAATAGTGGTGTTCGCACTCAAGCGCGGCGACCCTTGCCGGATGGCAGTGGTCGCCGCTGTTGTTGTTCTTTGATGACACCTCGGCCGCTGACACAAGGTTCTGCTACTCTGTGCTGACACCTCAGGCCGGAGCTTCGTGAGCGTCCACACGGCGGCAGTGGACGT
>JADDQE010000232.1 GCA_016781525.1 bacterium
TGTCGGATGTAGCTATACGCTTTGTTGAACAACTCCTGGTCCTTAATTTTGTATTTCAGGTAGAGCACATCACGGAGACTCTTTTGTACAAGGCGTTCGCCCTGGCTGGTGTTTTGCCAGTCGTCGAAGCGAACTTTCTTCACGATGTCGTCGATGTCGGCCACGATACGCTCAACGATGATATGCGTTTCCTTGGTCTTCGCTTCATTGAAGAGCTCAGTCAGCGCTTCCTTGGCCCTATCACGCTCCTCTTCTGGGTCATTCTCCCGCTCTGCTTCGAGTACTTCCTTGGCTACTTCAAGGATGGCTTTTAGAAATTCCAAGCTCGTAAGGACGCCTTGCTCATGGCGTTCCTTGATCTTCTCCAGGCGTTCGCCCAGGGCGGTGAACGCGGGGTTGCCGGCGTGCTTCCGCAGACGGGCGATGAGCTTAATCTCGATCTCGCGCGCCTTCTTGTCTGGCTCGGCGTCGTTAAGCAGCTCTTCCAGCACCTGCGCGTCCATGACCAGTGTCTCGATGTCATCGCGCACAGATTCGACGTGGACGTTCTCGTTAATCAGTTCGATGGTCTTAGCACCAAGTGCGTGCCAGAGTAACTTGCCGTTGCCACCAGGCGGCTTCACCGACTCGTAGACCTGGGTTAGCCAGTGGTAGTCGTTCCGATAGGGAGTGAGCACAGTGTCGGGCGAGAGCGCCTCCCAGATCGTGCCAAGGACGGAATACTCGGCGGCAAACTTGTCGCGCACGTCGTTGTTCGGGAGGCATTGCTGGGCGGACATCAACCCTTCGTAACCGCCGACGCTCCTGTCTATGTCAGGGAAAAACGCGAGGCACGTCTGCATCTGCAACGGCAGCTTCTGCCGCAGTTCGTCAATGTTCGACACGACCTGCTGCACGGCTTTTTCATCGAAATCAAGGGCGCGTGCCACGTCGTCGAAGATGCCGATGTAGTCCACGATTAGACCGTGGGTTTTCGTCTGCCCGAACGTGCGGTTGGTGCGGCAGATCGCCTGGAGGAGGTTGTGGTCCTTCATCGGCTTGTCCAGATACATCGCTTGGAGGATCGGCGCGTCGAAGCCGGTCAGGAGCTTGCTCGTGACGATCACGAACTTCAGCGGATCAGCCGGGTCGCGGAAGCGGTCGAGTAACTTCTCCTCAGCGTCTTTATCACGGACGTGCTGCTTCCATTCAGCAGGATCGGTCTGCCCAGCGCTCATAACAATGGCGCTAGCATTTGGGCCGATGAGTTCGTCCATCACGGCCTTGTAGAGTACACAGCACTCGCGGTCAAAAACGACTACCTGCGCCTTGAAGCCGTTCGGTTCCACCTTGGACTGAAAATGTTTGATGATGTGGCTCACCACGGAGCGAACGCGTTCGGGGTTTTTAACTAGCACCGCCATCTTGGCGGCACGTTTAGCCAGGTCATCCCGGTCCTGCTCGTTCAACCGTCCTGTCAGTTGCTGGTAGGCTTCGTCGATGGCGGCCTTGTCGATTTTCAGCTTCACCTCGGGTGCCTCGAAGTGCAGTGGGAGCGTGGCCTTGTCGCGGATGGAATCTTGAAAGGAGTAGCGGCTCATGTAGCCCTGAGTGTCCTCGTCTGCGCCGAAGGCCCAGTAGGTATTGCGGTCAGCGCGATTGATCGGCGTACCCGTGAGGCCGAAGAGAAACGCATTCGGCAGCGCATCGCGCATCTTGCGGCCGAGGTCACCTTCTTGGGTGCGATGTGCTTCATCCACCAACACAATGATGTTCGAGCGCTCGTTCAGCTTCCCGCCGGCCTCGCCGAACTTATGGATGGTGGTGATAAGCACCTTGCGAACGTCCTGCCCAAGCAGCGTCTGAAGTTCCTGCCGGCTGGCCACGCCCACCATGTTCGCCACGTCGGATGCGTTGAAAGTAGCGGTAATTTGCGTATCGAGGTCGATACGATCTACCACGATCATGACTGTCGGGTTGCCCAGCTTCGGGTGCAAGCGCAGCTTCTGCGCGGCGAAAACCATGAGCAATGACTTGCCGCTACCCTGGAAATGCCAGATCAAGCCTTTCTTCGGATAGCCCTTGACCACGCGCTCCACGATCTGATTGGTGGTGAAATACTGCTGGTAGCGGCAGATGACCTTGATGCGCCGATGCTTCTTATCGGTGGCGAAGAGTGTAAAGTTTTGCAGGATATCCAGCACGACCTCGGGCCGGAGCATACTCTGCACTGTCGCCCGGACGTGGTGCAGTTGGCCTTCCGCCTGGTTCTCGTCGTCGCGCCATGGACCCCACATGTCGATTGGCATGCGGATGGAACCGTAGCGGAACAGGCGGCCGTCGGTGGCGAAAGAGAAGACGTTCGGCACGAACATGGCCGGCACCTGCTTCTCGTAAATTTCGTTCACCTGGTACGCCCCGTCGAACCACGTCACGGCGCTGCGGGTAGTGGTTTTGGCCTCGCCGATGACTAGCGGTAGCCCGTTGACAACAAAGACCACGTCGAACCGCTTCTCCACCGCGCCTGCCTGGAAGGTCCACTGGTTGCAGACCGTCAGCCGATTGTTGGCTGGGTTGGAAGCATCCACCAACTGTACGGTCACATGCTCTCCATTGGGACCAAATGGCATAGTTTTTTCGCCACGCAGCCAGGCCATAAAGTTCTCGTTGGCGCGCACCAGTCCATCGGCCTGCACGGAAAGTAGGATCGCGCGCAAATTATAGATAACTTCGTCGGCACGGTCGGGTTGTGCTGCGATTTCGGGGTTGAGCCGGATGAGAGCCTCGCGTACCCAAAGTTCCACCATGACGTGACCGCTCTGTCGCGGAAGCTGTGTCCCGGGTACATAATCCCACCCTACTGGGCGCAACCCGCTGCCGAGTGACTCGCCATAGCCTAATGGTGCCTCACGTAACCCCGATCGCACCGTGCGAGGCGTAGCGATGGCATCAAGAATCATTTGCTCGACTGTGTTAGCTTCGTTGAAGGTCATGGCATTGACTCGATAAGGGTAATGGCCAATGACTGCCGCATTGCAGTGATGGTGTCTTTTCCAGACAGCGCCACCCGAAGGCTTACATCAGCCGCATCCAGCTTCTTGACAATCTCCTGTTGCTTAGTAACACTCATCACTGGGATCGCGAAGTCTTCAAAGTGGCGAAAATAGAGATGCCGGACCTTACTGCCTTCGCACCGATTCTCGACTAGCTTACGGAAGCGCGTGGTCTGTAAACAACGGAAGAAAAACTTGGGACTGATATCGTCTTTTAAAATGAATCTACCAATTCTCTGATTGAGCAGACCTTCGTCCGATACACCAGTGAAGCAGACGCGGCCCATGAACCCATCTTCAAGTGATTGCGCCGTTAGATTGATCAGGATTTGGTCTGGACCGATGAACCATGCTTCGTTCTCATTTCGATGTCGCTCTGGTAAGGTCACAGTTGCCGATGGCGACCAATTCATGGTGCCATCCTGTGCTAGATTGCCGGGTCGAATTAGACGAACTCCATTTGCACTAGGCTCCAGGTATTCCGCACTTGGGAATGGTCGACCATTCTGCATTGTGGCTAGTTCATCCAATCGAGCGAACGCTTGCCCTGAATCGTCAGTTTCAACGGATGGAATCAAACCATCAATCTGTGCGATTCTAGCCTCTGCTAGCAGGTCAATTAGAGAGTCGTAACTTTGTGCAACCTTATCTACTGCCCAAAGAATTTCCGCAATCTGGCGCTGCTGGTCGAGGGGCGGGATGTCAAACTCCTGAAGTTGCAGCGAAGTCCAGTTGATCGTGGGCGAGAGCGAACCGACCGAAATCTCCACGGCTCGGTTCATGAACTTGTCGCTCATCATGAAGAACGGCAGGAAATCCGGCAGCACTGTTTCGGGTTTTGCCCGCAAAATCATCCCATGTGCCGAGAAGAACCCGTCATGCGGGGCGATGGCGACGCGCCGAAGATATGCGTTGCGTTTGGCGAACAAGATGTCGCCTTTCCGCATCTTGAGTTTCTGCCCCTTGAGATCTGCGTCACTACCCCAGCGGCGCACTTGCAAAGAGCCTGTGTCCATGTGCTCCAAGCCGATGTAGGTGGCTGAGTTTTCGGGTGTTGGTTGACCAGTCTCTCGAATATTTTCCGCCATTTGATCGAAGCGAAGCCGCTGCCACTTTGATCGATCAAGCCATAGTGGCATGTCCACCCTCAGCTTGTTTAGGTTGGGCAAGGATTGGTTGGACTGTCCGCTCCCCAGCACGGCACTAATGCATTGGCGAACATTTGCTGCTCCCTCTAACCACGCAGCAAATGTTCCATCCAGCGAGCCTCCTGACGAGCGGATCTCGGTACGGCGATGCTCGGTGTTCACAACATAGAGCGGAATATTGATGTTCGAGTCCTGCTTGCGAATCGCATCAATTGTCACCACACGAGTGAAGCCGGGTTCGTCTTTGAACTCACGATAGGCGGCGACGATTCGCGCGATGTGGTCGTGAGTGAGGAAGCTTTGGGCACGTTCGCGGGTGACCTCGTTGACGGCGTTAATGAAGAGAATCCGGCCTTTGCGTGCCGCGGGTTTGTTCGTACGACAGATGACGACACATGCTTCCATCGGCGAGTTGTAGAAGAGGTTCGGTCCGAGGCCAAGGATGCATTCGATGACATCGGCCTCAATCATTCTGCGCCGCATTTCCGCCTCCTCCTGCCGGAAAAGGACGCCGTGAGGGAAGAGAATGGCGCAGCGGCCGGTCCCCGGCTTGAGGCTGCACAGGATGTGCTGCCAGAACGCGTAGTCGGCCCGGCCTTGGGGCGGGGTGCCGTAGAGATTACGTCCCCAAGGATCGGAGGCGAAGGCGTCACGGTCCCACTGCTTGATCGAGTAGGGTGGGTTGGCCAGGACGACGTCGAACTGCATCAGACGGTCGCCCTGTACCAGCTTTGGTTCAGCTAAGGTGTCGCCCCGCACAATCTGAAAATCTTCGATGCCGTG
>JADDQE010000206.1 GCA_016781525.1 bacterium
CTACGGCTAGGATACCTCATAAGGCTCCTGTGCAGAATCTGGGGCGCACTTCAGTACGCACCTTCTTTGCGCGTGAAGAAGGCCAGGGCCTCGTCGAGTACGCACTGATTCTTGTGTTAATTGCTATTGTCGTCATTGGCATCCTGTCCGTCCTCGGCCAGCGCGTCTCGACGGTCTTCTCGCAGATTAACTCGGGCCTCACCCCCTAACCCATTCGGTGGTGGACACATAGGGCCGGCTCTCGGCCCTGTGTGCGCTTCCTGGACACCGCCCATTCCTTCTCGCTGCGCCCTGGCTGCCTGTATCGCACTGCGCGCTTCGACGCGCGAGAGCTAGCGCGGCCATCGCCAACACTGGGTGCACCATCATGGTCGTTGATGACGACACGAGTCTGCACTCCTGCTATTCCGGATGCTTCACCGGTCTGAGTACACCGTAATCACAGCGGCGCATGGTGTGGCCGCGCGTGAGTACGTTGCGGCCGCAGCACCGCCACACGCGATTCTCGTAGAGCTGGAGATGCCCGTCATGGACGGGCTCTGCGTAGCGAACCGCCTCGGTGCCGGCCCCCTGTGGCGCAGCATTCCCGTTGAACTGATGAGCGGCAATCCTGCCGCACAATCCCTCGCCCACGATCTAACCACAGCCAAGTTTCTCGCCAAATCGTTTAACCAGCAAACCCGCCTCATGACCGTGCGCGCGATCCCGGTCACGTACGAACGGAGGCCGCTATACACGCAACCATGACCGAAGATGAAGCCTGTGCCGTACAGCAGCGCATCGCAGACGAACGGCCGATGTGTCGCGTCGAGCTCCATGCGGTGGTGACAACAACGGGACGGAAGCGTTGGCTCGTCTCGGTTACGCATCCCACCATCGGTGTGCGCATCGTGGTCGTCAACGCTGCCGACTGGATCACCTACGTGTCGGCCCTCGTGTAGCCGCGTCAGGGCCGGCTAAGGCGTGGCCTCATGCGCGATCCGGCATAAGTCTTGCAGGCGGTGTGGGACCCGCCGGAACGGCCAAGCCTGGCCGGCTCAAACCTTCCCGTCGGTGTGGCGCGCCCCTACGGCCAGGCTCAACGGCACCTACCTCAGCCTCAACCATGCGCGGTTTGCCCTGCTGGGCGACCCGGCCTGAAACCGCGATATGGACGTTTAAATGATGCGAGCGCCACATCACGATCACTCCAGCCACTTCTGCGGCAGAAGGCCCACTCACCGTACGAGCACCCCGGTGGACCGTAGGCCGGCCATCCCCGAACTCGACAATCTATAGCGCGGCGTACGCTCGAAGGTATGAAAGTGCAACCGCTCGAGCGAGGTAGTCAGGCATGCCCACGGATCCCTCGCTCGGATTGTCGCCCCGCGAGTAGCGCGTGGTGCTGCCTGATCATGGTAGGAGAGCATTTCTCAGCTGGAGGTGCGACGCACGCATCGCCGTTGCCGCAGGGGAGCTCGTCTCGCAGCATGGGCAGCCGAGGCACCAGATATCCGGCGTTAAACCAGCAGTCGGTCGTTTCTCGGCCAAGCGACCGACTGCTGGTTGAAAGGAGAGAGACGGCTATTGAACGTGAGTAGAGCCTACTACCGACCCGGTATTACCGCAATGGGCCGATAGTCCACTGTCTTGCAGTGCGCCGTCCTATGCTTCCTTGAGTCAGGTAGGCCACAGGGACATACTGCATGGGAATCAGGGCGAGGGGCAGCCCCACTAGCATAAGCGATGCGCAAACAGGATCACTCATCCTCAGTAGCTCCGCCCTCGTCGACACCTCCCTGAACCAGCATTATTTTTTATGTCAACTAGATGGTTGATCTATACCGGGTTGCCGGCCGTGCTTGTGTGGCAACTTGAGTTATTCACTCCTATCGCAGGCCCATGACACGTAGTTGGCACTGACGATAGTGATCGGGGTGACAACGCCGGAACGCGGTGTTCAATCCAGAGGGAGCTTGGTGGCTTGGTCGCAGAGCAGAGACTGCGGATCGATACCCGCGCCTCGACCGCATGCCGAACACCCCTGTCAGGCAAGAGTCTTCCGCCGCTTCCTCCGCTCATCCCTAATTTCTTGCGTTCTACGCGACGGCTGCACGCGGCACGGTCCGCAGCACGGAAGATTCGGAAGATTTCGCCGACGCGCTGCAGATCGCAGGATGAGTGGAGCTCAGCGTGGGCATTAGCTGCGTCGTGCCTGCAAACATGACATTGCGACACTGGGTTGCGCGCGATTAGGCGCCCAGTATTGTGTGTACCTCACCGAATTCCTCAGGAGATCAGCACCCTGCCCCTAGCCTCCAGGTACACGGTACCGACAGTTGTGCAGTGGGCGCCTACTACCCCCCATCCGCGTTCACATCGGTGGACGCACTCACACTGTCTGGACAATCGCATCTGGGAACACGCTACATTCTCGTGCCGGCAGCACCCATCGCCACTTCGTATAACCACCGCTCCGCCGAGATGTGGAAGATCACCGAGGATGTCATCGCGGCCGGTTCAGATGAACGGGCAGGTCAGGCCGTTCAGGCGGAGTCGATCGACCCCGACGAGTTTCGGGCGCGGATCGCCTACCTATATGCTCATCCCGACCTCGAAAGCCGTGAGCACATCAAGCTCAAGGATGGCAGAACCATCGACCGCTACCGCACGCCAATCCGCCGCGCGATGGCACGAGGTACGGCCGAGTCTGGTTTTTCCGCGACGTAACGGAGCGGCGTCAGGCAGAGGAGGAGCGTGCACGGCTGCTGCTCCGCGGGCAAGGCGGGCGGGCGGTAGCCGAGGCAGCCATCGTGGTACGGGATGAATTTCTCTTGAGCGCGGCACATGAGCTGAAAACCCCCGTTACGTCACTCCTCGGCTACGCGGAGATGCTCGAGCAGCGCCTCGCGTTGAGCGGCCCGTGACAGCCGGCACCGCGGGACCGTCGAGGTACGGAGTGGCGAAGACCTGGGCAGCACGCTTACGATCCGGCTCCCGCTCGCTCAATCCGTTGGTCAACGAGATGACGACGACAGACATGGCGGCACGCAGTAACGCGGCGGACTCCATTGCCCGCCGCATTCCCGCTGTTGCGCGTCGTTAGCTACAAGATCTTACGATCTTACCGGTCCGAGCCGACGGGTCTACCTCGACATAGCCGCATTCAAAGTAGCGACGCCACTTGCCGCCGCTTTCGAAGCGTTCACCCTTGGGCCGACCCAGCTGCACGTCGTAGTTGTCGTATTGCCACCACTGGTCGTAATCGCTCACGTGGGCGTAGCGAAAGAACATTTTGCTGCCATTGCTGACGAGAAGATATGAAGCTAAGGCAAACTGCTGCCGGGTCGTATCGCCGCGCGAGCCTTGCACAACCGCGAGCACTGACTTGCCATTGCGTAGCGCACGCTCGGTGATTGTTAAGACATTGTTCCACTCCGCAGGGGTCTTCGGGTCTCGGCCGGGATAGTTACTAGCCCATGCCTCGTTCATATAGCCGTCAAGCTCATGCACGTAGGGCATGTAGGCGTCGGCGCTAACCCCGGAGTCGTCAATCAAATTGGCCCAGAGCGGGCCGGACGAGCCGATCTTCTCGTCGACTGCGGATAGATAGCCGACTACTGCGCTCCGATACGCGCTGTCGCTGCTATACTCGCGCACTGTCCCGTCGGAGCTGCTAAGCTGATTGTGCAGCTTGTACAGCCGCAGCGCGATATTATCCAGGAAGATACCGTCGTAGCCGATCTTGTTATCGCCGTAAAGATCGCGCGCGATGCGGGACTTGGCGAACTCGCGCCAGCCACTGCTGCCGGGATTCATATGGTAGCTATATCGCCCATCACTATGCCGATTGGTCAGGCGCTCGCCACTTTCGTTATGTAAGAACCAGCTCTCGTTGGGATGGATGTACTTACAAAAGTCGCCGGGCTGATTGGCTACGTTGTTGTTGACCGGAGTCGAGGATGCGTCACAGCTCGAACCGAGTGTTGTCCATGGACCGATAACCTCGTTGCCTAGCAGGTACTGCAGGCCCGGTCCTGAAAAGCCGGCCTCGCGGAGCTTGTTGAACCAGCCGATCTTGCCGCGGGTCAGAATGATGACCTTGGCGCGCGCGGCGACGGTCGACGTTGACGTGTCGTCGGGGGCATCGTAGAACAGCCCTTGCAGAACTGACGTGCCGCTCGCGGATGCTGTTGGTGGAGGAGCAGGGACAGGCGTTGGCGCAACTGGACGCGGAGTGGGCTCAGGTGCTGGCGCGGTGGACTGGCTATTCCGGATCGTAATGCTCAGCTGAGCCGCAGCGGTCTTCCCAGTCCTGTCAGTCGCAACGGCCTTGAGTGTATACGAGCCGTTTGGCAAACGACGGGTGTCATAGCCGTTCGGCTTACCATCGTCATCACCGCCGAGGTAAAAGGGGGCGGTCCGCTCACTGCCGACTTCTTTGCTTCCCATGTAGAAGCCGACGTTAGATATTGCAGTACTAGATGATACGTCGGCTTGGACGGTTATCCAGCCGGAAACCGTCTGCTCGTGTGCGACACCTTTGAGCTTGACGCTAAGTGCAGCACCTGTACCGCTCACGACAGGCAGGAAGATCTTGCCACGATTACTGCTCGCTCCGATTCGTAATGTGTGTATGAAGAAGAGCGGGCTGACCAGGGTGAGGAGGACTGCGAGGATACCGGGAAGTACGAGGATGGAACGACGATGCAACGCAGCCTGGCGTTGTGCTGTCATACTACAGCTCCTTGTCCGGCAGGGGACTGTTAGTTTGTGCTCGCGCCGCAACTTGGCAGCGCTACGATCTCGACGCCGATTGTTTGCTTTCAGATACCTACATCGACAGTGACCGGGTAAGATTTCGTTCTAGTGAACTTACTACTGCTGATACAGGAGTGCATGAGCCAAGGGTCCTGACCTCGGCTCGCCCCTAATATTAGTGGCACATGGTCCAGCCGCAGGCCGGCCTATTCTGCTTTACTCTGATTCGCCGCGCACGCGACGCAATGGATAATCAGGCAGATGCTCTGGTTGCGGGCAGGATGGCGCAAGCAGGAAGTTTCGCGCCGCGGCCAGCCCGAGACGAAGGCTAGCTCAAAAGCATCACGAGGTAAGACCGTACGGGCTGAGGTATCCAAGAAACGACAGCGCAACGTGAGCGCTATAGCCAGCACACTCGCGCATTGTAACCTGTCAATGCTACGCACTCCTTTCCACTCCAGCATGTGAGTGGACGCCTTGGTATGAATGCGGCGCTGCAGATTGAGGTAGCGCTAGATTAGCCGGATCCTCGCCTCATTCTTCGGCAGCAACGGGCCCGGACACTAGGCGGCGGACAAGAGCGGTCATGTGCAAACATGGGCAAGGCGGCTGCAGCTGCTTGCGCCGCCCGCGGGAGATCACCGCAGCTTGGCGCGAATTTCCCTTTAGGCTCGCGGGTCGTTACCGTTCGCCGCTACGCGCAGAATCTCCACCACTGGTGGCGCGGTCAGCAGGCCGCTCAGCTCCCGCATCCAATCGCCGGTTTCCTCAGCCGAGCCGATGCCGGTCGATCGAAATTCGTCTAGGAGCGCAAGATCCTCCAATTCGACTTCATAGTGCAGCGCGGCGCCGCCATGACCTCGCGTAAGTGGAATCAACAGGCGTGCGTTCAGGCCCCGAGCGCGAGCCGCCTCTACCTCACGGCGAATGAGGGCAACCGCATGCTCTCGATCCTTCGGTAAAATGTCGTAGGCGAAGCGAACCACGTACATAACCCCTCCTTGACATACCTTCTAAGCTCTGCTGCGTCCGCAATGCCCAGCGCAGACCCATACCTATCACGGCCGGACCGGCAGGAAGCCCACGCAATAGTGCGCCTGAGCCCCGGCCCCGTGTGGCGCCACCCTGCTTCCGGCAAAACCAGGCCAGAAGCACCATCCCGACTGAGACCTCAACTGTCGGCGGCGAGCGCCTGTGCTGCCGCACTCGCCGCTAGGCCGCCTATGAGATACCATGCAAAGGTTAGCAGATGGGTTGTTGGAAACTGCTGGTCGGGCTGACGTCCAGGACCGAGTGGTCGCGGCAGCAGCGCGGCGCCAAGTCCAGCCGCCGCACCAAGCAGCGCTCCGCGCCGCCAGATACTCGGACGGTTCCCGATGGCGACCAAGCTGTAGTACAGCGAGTTGGAGACGAGATCGCCGAGTAAAGCCAGCCAATAAAGCTCCGACCGCGACGGGGGCGTCTGATTGACCGCCGCGAAGGACTGCGCGATCACCCGCATGCCGAGCACATCAACACGCGGGGCGTGCGGAACACTCTGCCTTGCCACCTCGTGCAGCACCGTCAGACTACTGGCGCCAACAACGCCGCTGATCACTGCCCGTCGACTGATCATTATGTAACCTCTCCTGCTCCGTCCAATGCCTCATAGCCGACTGCTCATACGCAGCGTAGTTGTAGCAAAGGTATTGCCAGGGAATCTGCACGATCGCCCCGCTGCGGACACCAACATTCAGTTTCGCTGTGGATCGTAAGCCTGATGGTAAGGCGCAAGCGCTATCGTAGACCCGGCTTAGCCCGAGTATCGTGCGTGGAGCGGCTGTTATGACGTTACCGTTGTTCCTTGTCGTCGACGACGTTCCAACCAGTCGTCAGGCAGTGATGCGCGCCGTCGTTCAGGCGCTTCCCGCCGCGCGCGTCCTGACGGCCACCAGTGTCGCCGAATTACGGAAAGCACTCGAGCACGCGCGCGTTACCACGATCATCGCGGACGCGTATCTGCCCGATGGGAACGCCCAGGATGTGCTCGCGGCGGCGCGCGTGCGACCAGCCACCGCACGTCGTAATCCTCTCGGCCGAGGTGCAAGAATCCCAGGCTAGCGGTTCTTCGGCCGACGGCGACGTTCTTGCGAAGCCGCTCGATCCGCGCCAGCTACACGCGGTCCTGCGTGCGTATATTTGAGCGTTCGCACAGGGGCGTGACGGCCGCACTTCAACGCACCGGCTGAGCATTTCGCTTCATGTGCGCTAGCTATAGGCCGCGACATCCAGAGCTCTCAGGCCAATGCCGAGGGCATCCCTCAGGGATCCGCTCGAAGGCATGCTCACTGCGTATCTGACACGCGGGCCGCCTATTGCCCGAGCTCGGGCCAGATTGCCAGCAGAACGCGCTCCGCGTCATGGCGAATAAGCTTTTCCGCCGAGAAGAAGGTTCCCGTCAAAACCCGCGGCACCATCGATCGGAGCGTCTCAACGTCTGGCTCGACCGGGTATGCACCCTGCGCCGCATACCGCGCGACAACCTCGTCGGGATACTCGCCTGTGTTGACGATGACCGTGTCCACACGACGGCCGAGGTAATGATGAATTTCGCGCAAAAAATCGGAAGCTTTGAAAGCGTCGGTCTCGCCGTGTTTGGTCATTACGTTACAAATGTAGATGGTCTCGCCATCACAGGAGCGAATTGCGTCGCAAATACCCTCGACCAACAAACACGGAACGATGCTTGTAAACAGGTCGCCAGGCCCGATCAAGACCTTGTCGGCACGCTCCAATGCCTTGCGGGCCCGTGATGTTACTTGCGCTCGCGGATCAAGAAACATCCTGCTAATCGGCAACACCGGGCGGTCGACCGGCCGGTCGATCTCGGTTTCTCCACGCACAATCGTTCCGTCCGACAGCTCCGCGCAGAGCGTCGCGGTCGTCAAGGTTACGGGGATTACATGGCCCGCGGCGTTTAACAGCTCCTGGGCATCTTCCAGCGCCCCCAGCAGATCGCCGTTATTCTGATCCTGCAGCGCATGGAGAATCAGGTTGCCGAGTGAGTGTCCGCCAATAACTCCCCCTGGCGCGCCCGGGAAGCGATAGCTGAACAGATCACCCCACAGCCGGCTGGAGCGCGACATCGCCACAAGCGCTTGGCGCAAGTCGCCCAATGGCAGCGGCCGGCCAAATTCGTCCATTAAGCGGCGCGAAGAACCGCCCGAGTCGGTCATGGCGACAACGGCGGAAAGGTGGGTGGCGACCTTCTTGAGCTCTGACAAAATGGTGAACGAGCCGGTCCCGCCCCCCACAGTAACAATTCGTTCTGTAACCCGATTACGCATACCTGTGTCCTTTATGCTCAACGGCTGAACGAAGGCTGTCTCCAATACACGCTGATCCGACCTTCAACAACCATCCATTATAAAACAGGCGGCTTGCATCTGGGGCCGAAGGCCCGACGCCTAGGGCTTTCCAAGGCTCCTGCAATTGCCAGAGAACAGTGCTGTGCAAGTTGGCCGAGGCGACGCGCCAGCCATCCGCGGCATACCGGAAGCCGTGCCAGCGCAAGAGGGCGATCGTCATGCGGCGGACCGCATGGAGTATCTGGGCTCGGCGCCACCCATGATTGCGGTCTGCATCAAAGCACACATCCCGCATCCGATGCACGCGGTTTTCAATTACCCACTGACGCCGCACGAGCGCCAGTAGCCCGTCCTGCATGGATGTGGATCACCGATCTGTACAGCTATGCGCACAGCTCGAACCGCGGGATTCGCATGGTGGTCTGGTTTAACGAGGACAAGGAGACTGATTGGGCCGTGTTCGGGGGTGTGAACGGCGAGGGAAACTTCCGCTACAGCGGCGCGACCTACAAGACATATTCAGACTACAAGAGCGCAGTCACACGTAGCGCCATGCTTTCGTCGAACAGCGGCACTCCACGACTGCTGACCGACCTGCAGTTCACCGGTCAGTAGGGCGGCGACGCGGGTTCGACGAGCAGCTACTCCGCTCCATGGTGCTTGCCGGACTCGTCGGCCACGAGCGGCTTGTACTCGGGTCGGCTACGAATGTAGCCGGCGATGAAACGGCAGCGCGGAACGACGCGTAGCTGCTGCGCGCGAGCATACTCGAGCGCTGCGTGAGCTAGCTTATGCCCAATGCCGTGTCCCTCAAGCGCCTCGGGCACCTCGGTGTGAGTAAAGATGATGCGATCACCCGCCCGACGGTACTCGGCGACGGCCAGGTTCTCTCCGACCATGGTCTCGAACCGCTGCTCCGCATCGTTGTGCCTGACGACAAGATTTCCGACGTTCGTACTCATGGCTTAGGTAGTGAGGCACGATCCGTACCACACCGGGCTAGCAGTGGCGCTTTCCCGATAATCGAGCTGCAGCCTGGTCTGGCACTCTCAGACTGATAGACGCTCCTGCTGCCGGAGCCAGTTCCCAATGATCGTCCGAGCTTCCGCGTGGCGCTTCGCCAGGACAAAGTGATCCCCGTCTAGCTCGTGATAGGTGGCGCGCTCGCCAGCCTGCCGAGCCAACTGTCGCGCGAGCGCAGCCGGCATCCGCTCGTCGTGCGTGCCCTGAACCAGCAGTAACGGGAGGTCGGTGCTCCGTGCGCCGGCATCCGCTCCCGAGATCAAGATGAGCCCGGCAAGCGGCGGCGTTATCCGCGATGCGAGGCGACACGCCCCAACTGCACCGTTCGACAAGCCCGCCAGATAGACGCGCTCGACGCCACGCTGCTGGAGATAATCGAGTGTCGTGTTCAGGGTGGCGGCACCCTCGTCAGTCCACCAATCGCCGCGCCAGCCGACAGAAGGGCAAACTGTCAGCGCGTCGACCTCGCGTGCTGCCTGCGCGACCAGCCAGCACTGAACGGTGAAATTACCTGTAAAGCCATGCAGAAAGACAACCGCGACGGTGGGTGGTTGCTTCCCCCTCGGTTCCGCTACGATGACGTCGAACGAGGTGGGCTGCTCGCGGCCGAGGTAGGTGCTCAGAAACGGCGAGAATGTTGCGCCATCTGTGGCTTGCATTCCGACATATGCGGTATGCAGGGCTGGGATCAGGCCTTCGGCCTCACGCGGCGTCAGGAACGTTCGGCTCATCAGCAGCACTCGCTCGCCGAAGAGCGCCACATCCTGCTCGGCAAGGAGCCGATTGAGCCAGCGCGCCTCACCCTGCTGGGGTAACGTCATCAGGCGCAAGCTTGGGCTTGCGCCAAGACCCAGGAGGCGGGTAACGGCAACACCGGTTATGATCAGGATACCCGCCCGGGCCAGTCCTCGGTAGCGTTGAACACGCCAGGGAGCAGTTAGCCCTCCAGCCGCCGCGAGCACGCTGCCAAGCAGGTAGAACGCGCCGGACCACGTGATCGGGGTAATCGTCGCGGCGGCCACAAGCACGCCGAGGGGGAGCGCCGCCACGCCGCCGGCAAGCTGTGCTAGACGACGGGCCATCTGCTGGTACCCAACATAATTCGCTTTGGTGGCCAGGCAGAGGCGCGCCGAGCGTTGTCCTCGCAGGGCTTCATCTGGCTTACGTTTCCGAGCGGTCGAGCCACTTTTTGACCGGGATCGGCTGGAAGGCCTGGAGTAGCTTGAGCAGGTGCTCAGGCTCATCGGCCACCTGCACCAGCGCACGATGCTCGGGCGGAACGAAGCCTTCCCCGATCGCGTGGTGAATCAGCTCGAGCAGCGGGCCGTAGTAGTTGTCGACGTTGAGCAGGCCGCAGGGCTTTGCGTGAAGCCCCAGCTGCGACCAGGTGAGCACTTCAAAGAATTCTTCCAACGTGCCGTACCCACCTGGCAGGGCGATAAACGCATCCGCGAGCTCCGCCATCAGTGCTTTGCGCTCGTGCATCGAGCCGACCACTCGCAGGTCGGTTAGATCGCGGTGCGCAAGCTCCTTCGTGGCCAGCGCAGCTGGGATCACGCCGATCACCTCTCCACCCGCTGCCAGGACACTATCCGCCACTGTGCCCATTAGGCCAACCCGGCCCCCACCGTACACCAGCCCAATGCCTCGTTCCGCCAGTACCACGCCGAGCCGCCGCGCTTCCGCAAGGTAGGTTGGCCGACTGCCGGAGCTTGAGCCGCAAAAAACACAGATACGCTGCATCGCGCTCACCGATATCTCGTAGTTAACCGGATCGATCGTGTCGCTCGCCACCACCGCGCGTTACGAGCGATTTGGATGATAGCACGATTTTTCTAATCCGCCGCGCGAGCTCAAGCCCCGCGGTTTCCTGTTCCAGCGCACCGTGCCGCCCTTGCAGATCGTACAGGCGCACAGGCTCCTTAAACCCCAGCGTCGACCGGTGTGACGGCGATCTTTTGATACTCGACCTCCTTGAAGATTTGGGTCGCCTTACAGGCGACAGATATCTTAACCAGTTTTTTGACAATGTCGGTTACCTTCGCTACGCTCGCCTCGGGCGGGCTCCCATGCCTGTAGCTCAAAGCCTCTGTTCCAAGGTGCATCTCAGAACTTAATGTAGAGCTATTGCTAACAACGCCTGTCCCGCTGGGCGCTGTTATTCTACGTATATTGGATAGGGAAACGTTGGTCTTTAGTGTGCCAGTCACTCCTTGTTTCGCGCCGGTCGATGGCGTAAAAAGTGCTACACCCATCGTGTTCATGTTTTTTTGATCCGTGCCGATCACAGCCATAAAGGAGGCTATTCGATGGTTCAGCAAGCGGTGGCCGAGGTAACCCCGCAACCAGCGACGCTGCTGATTGTTGAAGACGATCCCGACATTGCGTCAGTCCTCCGTGATATCTTCACAATGACCGGCTACAAGCTGCGGTCTGCTTCCTCCGGGGCGGACGCGCTGAGAATATTGGAAGACGAACAAGTCGACCTGATCGTCCTCGACGTAATGCTGCCGGATATGAGCGGGTACGAGGTCTGCGAAAAGATCCGGGCGACGGCGTCCGATAATCTACCGGTTGTGATGCTGACCGCGCTTACACAGCCGGACAACATCACCAACGGCTTCCAAGCCGGCGCCGATGATTATGTGAAAAAGCCCTTCATGCCCGAAGAGCTGCTGCTCCGCGTGAGCCACTTGCTGGAGCGCCACAGCCGCGTGCGGGCGGCCGAGCACTCGGCCGAGATCCTTCGTAATACGTTGACCCTGACCCAGCGACAGCTCGAAGCCTCGGAAGGGGCAACCCAAACCGAGGTCACCCTGCGACGCGAGTTTCTGCACAACGTCACAACCCATATGCAGGCGCTCAGCGGGATCGTGGACGCCGTTGTGCGTAAGCTTCCGCCGGGGCCCGAGCGCGAGGTAGTACAGCAGCTCAAAGGACGCGTCCGCGGCGCAGCGTTGGTCTATGAGATTTCTGAGGCGCTACAAAGCGATCCCGTCGAGATTGGCCAGGTGATCAGTACGATTGCCTCGGCGCTAAAGAGTATGTATCGGCCCTGGCGGCGTGTCCAGCTTAACGTCAGCGGAACACCAACTGAGCTCTCGGTAACGCTGGCGTCGCCGCTGGCGATGATCGTCAATGAGCTGATCACCAACTGCTTCAAGCACGCGTTTCCCGACAACCGCTTTGGCGCGATCAACGTAAGCTATGGCGTAGTGGGCTCAGCCTTCGAGGTGCGCGTCGTCGACGACGGCGCAGGTTTCGGCCCCGAGCAGCCGTCTGCCGGGATGGGTCGCCAGACGATCCTGCAGCTTGTGCAGGGGTTAGGCGGCACGGCTACTTGGCGTAGCGACGGTAAGGGAACGGCTGTGACTGTGTGCGTGCCCCTCGCCGCGTAAGCGGCGGGAAGAACCGCATTTGGAGACGCCCGTTCATCCGCCTGCTTACGGTTAGGGTGAGCGAAGGGACGAGGCACGCCTAGCCGGGGAGCCGCGCTAGACTGTTCCTATCCCCCTCGCTCACGAGGCTTCAGCCTCGGACACAGGTTGCGGCTCTGTTGTCGGGCCCTGGCAGCGCGGGCCGTCCGGTGTCCAGATCAGCCGATCGATACACATCCGCCGCGCAGTCTGCTCCACGTCCCACGCGTGATAGACGATATAGTGCGTCTGGTTGTCTGGGCCAAGCGCAACCGAGTTGTGTCCGGGCCCGAGCACTTTGCCTGGTATCCCCCGCAAAACTGTCGGCCCATTCGTACTCCACTCGTCGCGGTATGGCCCCAGAACGTTATCCGCCACACCGTAGCTCACGCCATAATCGGCCGTGGCCCACGCGCCGCCACTGTAGAAACAATAGTAGAGCCCTTCATGCTCGACGACAAACGGTCCCTCGACGGTATGCCACGCTTCCCACTCCTGACCATAAATGTGCCGGTTGCGCGCGTAAATCTGCCAGTCAGCCGAGGCACGTAGCACTGTTCGCACGGGCCCCTCAACGCTCAACATATCGTCGGCCAGCCGTACCACCGCGGTGCCGGTGCCAACGCGCTCGTCGAAGAAATCCTTCGCGAAGAAGAGATACCATGATCCGTCCTTAGGATCTCGGAATGGATGGGCGTCGATCGTAAAATCTTCATCCGGCAGCAGCGCTTTGCCCGTGTCGCGGAAGGGACCCGCCGGATGCTCGGCAACAGCAACACGCAGCCGATGGTTTTCGTCGCCGCTTCCACCACCCGCCGAATAGTACATGTAGAAGCGGCCGTCCCGCTCGGCTACTTCTGGCGCCCAGCACGCCCCGAGATTGTCGCGCAAATCTTCGGGCGGCTCGAGCGCTCCGCCAATGTGCTCCCAATGGGCGAAATCGCGAGATCGGAGCACACGAAAGACTTTCCCGTGCTGCGCGAGGTCCTCCTCAATGGAGGGATTCGTCCCGTATGCGTAGTAGGTGCCTTGCCACTTCAGGACGAATGGATCGGCGAAGTAGCCATGCCAAACTGGGTTCTGATACGTCATACCCATGTAAAGGTGCTCCATCGGGGCACGGCAGGGAGCCTGCATCTGCCAGCCCAGCGCTCTCGCCGTCAACCAAGCTAATACCGCGATGCCGCTCTGGTATCAGCGCGGTCCGGCACCAGCGTAGCTCGGTGTGGCTGCCCGGTTCCTGCCCACGACACCCAAGGTGTCGCAGGCTTCAACAAGCTGATGTAACGCAGCGCCGCAGTGGTCACAGTCCATGCTTCCTAACCGCGGCAGCTTCGTTGAGTCGTTAGCCTAAATGCCCTCGTCGTCAAAGCTCGAAGAAGCCTCGCCTGAATTTTCCTGCCCTTCTCCCTCGGGCTGGTCGGCGAGGATAGCCTTAATCAAACGTTCTCGCTGCGCCTCGTCTTTCAACGGGTAAGCATCCAGCTGGTGGTTGAGATCTTCCAGCCGATGCGGATCCATTCGCCGCTCCGGTCCACCTTGTAGCCGCTCATTGCGTGCCATTGTTATCTCCTGTTCCTCGTTGGTGCCTGATTATGTCAGCAAGACCCGTACCGTTCCTTTGGCGGTTCATTCACGGCTGTTGCCCCGTGAGTCAGGTACACGGTAAGGTTGCGCTCGTATGCTGTATCTACTACCGCTAGTAAAACACCTCTACTCCCGAGAGAGATGCGCATGTCAGCAGTTGCAGCCGAGGTTCGTCCATATTTCGACAATCCTTCCGAGGCTCGTCGTTCGCGTTTCGCGGCGATCTTTGCCCAAGCAAAGGCCGATGGTTACATTACAGTGCATCCGGATATCGCGGACGAGCTGATGCAGCGGTGGGCTTCCTGGTGTGCCGCTCGCCACCTCCCGATCATCCAAGTGTGGGAGCGGCCCGGTCAGGCCTGGGTCTCGATTGATCTGGTTTTCCGGGATCTTCCCTTGGCCAACGCCGAGCTTGTCCACCTCGAAGCTGCCTGGCGAGATTATGAACCGCCTGCACACGCGCTACACAGCGTGGATCCGTCGTTCTGCCATTTTGCTGGGATGGACGCACGTCAGGCCCAGTCGTTTGCGCGTGAGGTCGTGCAGCTTCTCGTGCCGAAGCGTACACCACAGCAGTAAGGCTGTAGGCTGCACGGTACGAAGCGTGACCCCGACCTCTCGCTCGGGGTCATCCTGATTCCGGTGTTGCCGGCCGGTTACTCTAGAGCGCCCTCATCCCTCCAGAATCAAGCTTTAGCTACATTCGAGCGCTCAATACCTTGACGCGGACCGTAGGGGGTCCATATACTATCCCCGACGCGGCTGCGGCGCGGCACTAGCCTGTATGTTGGCGTTGTCGCCCTACGCTGCAGGAGTTATGTTCTTAATACGGCGTCTGTCAGAACACGGACACCGTTATTATTTTGTCACCGGGAGGCCTTTTCGGCATGTCGAGCTCATCCTGTGCCTGTCCAGTATTGGTTGTAGACGACGATGATGCGATTCGCGATTCGTTGTCAATGTTGTTGGAAGACGAAGGTTATCCGGTAGCGACTGCGAGCAATGGACAGGAGGCGCTCGACTACCTCCAGAGCGGTCCGCGGCCCTGCTTGATTTTGCTCGACCTCAAGATGCCGGTTATGAATGGCCAAGAGTTTCGGTCCGCCCAACAGCTCGACGCCGATATCTCGGCAATTCCTGTTGCGGTAATCTCGGCGCATGTTACGACTCAGGTACGTGCAGAGGTCGAGGCGGACGCCTTTCTCCCCAAGCCGGTCGACATTGACGCTCTGCTCGAAACTGTAGAGCGCTACTGCTCATTGTAGAGCGGTCGCGCTGCGGCAGTGGAGCGCTCACGTGGGTGTAGGCGGCACGCGGAAACGCTGGGCTGGACTGAAAGCTCACGGTCCCGTGTCTTATCCATGTGCCCTAGCGATCCTCGATATAGCCAACGGACATCAGCATGACCGAGCAGGAGCTCGCAGACGCGGTGGCTCAGCGCTGGGTTGCCAAGGTGCTGGCATTGGTCGAGCAGGCGCCGTCCGCCGAGGCGGCTGCAGCAGTCCGCCGGCTGCAGGCAACGCTTGATGAGTGGGAAATCCTGCGGGTTGCGGCGGTGCGTCGGGCAATTCTGACGCGCCTCGAGGCTGCTCAAATCGGACGAGTGTTGAACTTGATCAATCTTCAGCAGCACAACCCGAACGACTCTGACCGCTCGAACTAGCACTGCGGTCTACGACGGCAACGGTTCACATGGCTGAGGTTACGTGCCACTCCTGCGACCGTGCCGCTACGAGACCGCGGCGTTGGCCGATGGGTGTGCAATCTCCTGCGAGGGGCGGAAGCGACGCAGGTCGCTCAGTCGTAATGTGTGGGCGCGTCTAGCCAGGGGTCGCAAAAGCGCTCGGCGAGGGCCACGATGCGTTTTGGGTCGAATGGCTTCGCGAGATAGGCCACCGCATCCATATGCGCAACCTGGTCCACGAACATAAACTCAATGCCTGCGCTCATTACGGCGACCGGAATCCGCCGTAGCCGCACGTCGCACAGCTGCGCGCTCCGAAAGCCCCACCCGTCGAGTACGGGCATCATCAAGTCCAGCAGAATCAAACCGGGCAGCAGCTGCGTCGTCGCAAGATACTGCAACGCCTCTGCGCCGTTAGGAACGCATGTCACTGGAAAGCCTTCATCCGCTAAAAGCTCGGCCAGCGGCTCGGCGACGCTTTGGTGGTCCTCCACGATCAAGATCGGCTCCGGCATAAGGCGCTGAACGTGAACCATCGATAGCTCCTGATAGTCTGCTTCGGCACGAGCGATAAGGTACGTAGATCGATAGGTTTGCCTCAGCAGTGGATATGCCACGAGTGTACGCTCTCGGTTGGAGGTGCCAGACGATTTGCGCAAGAGGTTGACGGTGGCTAGAGGTATCCCGGCATGGTTCTTGGGGATGTGGCTACCCGCGGCGCGCAATGCAACCGCGGGTAGCAGCAGTGGATCAAGCGTGAGCGGACACGAGACAGCGACCGGAAAATTCAAGAACCGCACCTCAAGCAATCCTCCAGCCGAGCGTTGGCTGCTAGCGCGTGCGGTTCGCGCAACGCTTCAGCGCTTTGCGGAGACCTGGGCGCAGCTGCCGCGAGATGCGTGGCGTGTCTGGTTGTCGACGCTGGGTCTTGGCTGGCTGCTATCAGCCTGCCTGATGCTTGGTCTCGTCTGGGTTGGACGTGCGACGATCGGCGACGAGAGCGACCTGTTGCTACGGCTGGTACGTGCGTCGCCCCTGTCGTTTCACGCCGCGATCTGGGTGGAAACCCCTGGTAACTCGATCTTTCTCGTGCCGGTGATGCTTGTCGCCGCAACGATTGCGGTCTGGTGGAACGCTCCACTGCACGCCCTCTCGATCATGGCGTCGTTCTGCATGATCGATACGCTCGTCCTGATCGGGTGGCTCGGCTGGAATCGTGCGCGGCCGGAGCTAATCTACGAAGGCATTGCTGCACCTGGCTTCAACTCGTTCCCATCGGGGCATGTCGCGCAAACGATTACGGTGTATGGGCTGCTGACCTACTTTTGGATCGTGCGGACCTCCCAGCGTGGGGAGCGCTACCTGGCGCTACTGCTCTGTGTGACGCTGGTTGTCGCCGTCGGCCTGGCGCGCCTGTGTCTCGGCGCGCATTGGCCATCCGATTTGCTTGCCGGCGCTGCTATTGGCTCAGCATGGCTCGCGACGCTGATTGTCGCGCTGCGTCGGGCCGAGCGATACCAGGGCCGGGCCCGTGTATCCGCGGCCGATACCTCGCGACTTTCCATAGGTCTGCGGAACGCTAGTGCCGGACGCGGCGGTCGAGCACGCCGTAGACCAGGTCCGTGAGCATATTGGCGATGATCACGGCCAAGGCGGTGAAGTGCAGTGTGCCGAGGATCAGCGGAACGCCGACCATAGAGCAGGTCGACGCTGGCTGCGCCTACCCACAGGCCCGGATCACGGCGAAAGCGGCGCCAGGCCCGTGCACGGGAACCACGAGGTGAGTGGTGGTATGATATGGGGGTCTCACATATCGTCGAATATATGCGTGACGGCACTTCGTGATTCATCCAGTAAGCTGTGCGTCGACGCAAGCTGGCCCGCTCGCGTCGGCATTGTTCACCAGAGGAGCAGCAGATGACCCCACAGGCACGTACGATCCATCACATCGCTCGTGAGCAGCGCCATCTCGCCTGGGACAACACTATCGCCCCGGTCTTAACGATTGATTCGGGCGAAATTGTGCACATCGACGCTGTCGAGGCTTCGGGCGGCCAGCTCGGGCCGGACTCGACCCTTGAAAATATGGCTACGCTGGACTTCGCCGCGTGCGATCCCGTCCAAGGGCCGATCTACGTCCGGGATGCCGAGCCAGGCGACACGCTGCAGATCGAGATTTTGGAGCTGAAGACGGCTGACTGGGGCTGGACGGCGGTCATCCCCGGCTTTGGCCTGCTTGCGGACGAGTTTCTGGAGCCGGCGCTCAAAATCTGGCGATTGCAGGACGGCTACGCCGAGTTCACACCAGGGATTCGTATTCCGCTCGAGCCCTTTTGTGGTGAGATGGGCGTCGCTCCCGCCATGCCCGGCGCCTTTTCCACGATCCCACCCGCACAGAACGGCGGCAACATCGACACTAAGCATCTCACGGCCGGCTCGACGGTCTATTTGCCGGTTCTCGCGCCCGGCGCGCTCTTCTCAATTGGCGACGGCCATGCGGCTCAGGGCGATGGCGAGGTATGCGGTACGGCAATCGAAACGCCGATGCAGATCACCCTGCGGTTGACGGTGCGCAAGGATTTGCAGGTGCCCGAGCTGCAATATTGCACCGCCGGGCCGCTCACGCCGCGCACCAACACGGCACCTTATTACGCGACCACTGGTTATAGTACCGACTTGATGGACGCTGCCCGCAAGGCGGTGCGCAACATGGTCGACTACCTCGGGCGGACGTACGGCCTCAGTCGCGCCGACGCGTATATGCTCTGCAGCGTTGCTGCCGATCTCAAGATTAACGAGATCGTCGATGCGCCAAACTGGATTGTCGGTGCCTACATGCCGACCAGCATCTTTCAGCGTTAATCGTCGACCCTCGATTGTGGTCTCAGGGACGTACAATCTGCTCTCGTCCGGTCTAACAGACGGCAGCATCCGATAACCTATAAGTCGACTTCAGATTATCAAACGGTCAATTAGCACCTGACCAGCCTACATCAATAACCAATGGTGCTAATGCTATTACAAGCTAAATTGTGCGATCGAA
>JADDQE010000044.1 GCA_016781525.1 bacterium
TGTCACGCCTCGCCAACGTGTAAATTGGTCAGGTCTCCCGCTTCGTAAGCTCCGACCAAGCCTCCATCTCAGGCTCCTGAACGAATAGCCGCCCCTCTAACCTCAGTACCGGCTTCGTGGCCCCGGTCTTCGTGGGTTATCTGCCCCAGCGTGGCCAGCGCTCGTCGCTTTCGGTAGCAAAGCGCGGCTGCGGCTCACCGCCGGCTACGTCGACTACGTAGATATCGTTGGTTCCTTCACGGTCGCTGAAGAACGCGATTTGCTTGCCATCGGCCGACCAGCTCGGTCCGCCCGCGGTTCCATCGTCGAAGTTTGTTAGTCGCCGGGTCTCCGTGCCATCCAAGCGTTGGACGTAGACTTCAAAGCCTTCATCGTCCCGATCACGATTCGAAATGAAGGCAATCTGCTGCCCATTCGGGGACCAGCGCGGCTGGCGATCGTCGAAGATTTTGCCCGGCGTAGAGATGCGCGTAATGAGGCCGCCTTGCGCATCCATTGTGTAGATGGCCCGCTGCGGCTCTTCGCGCGTCGATTCGAACAAGATACGTGTGCCGTCGGGCGAATACGAGGGATAAAAGTTCTCGCCCGGCCCGGGTGTAAGTAGCGTCACGCCGGTGCCGTCGGACTGCATCGTATAAATATCCGACTTGCCCCCGCGTGTTGACTCAAAGACTATTGCGTTGCCATCGGGACGCCAACTCGGATGCGCACTGTCATCAGCAGACGCCGTCAACGGCGTCACGCGCCCGGGATCTGTCCGATCCACCGCATAGATTTGGCGCTGACCTGACTTGGCGTCGAGCGCATCGACGAGAAGCGTTGTCCCGTCCGGCGATAGGGCGGGCGGTCCAAAGTCGGTCAGTGTTAGCTGATATGACTCGACGCCATTGGTCACTTGATCCAAAACCTTGAGGGTGCCGCCGTCGAAGTAGGCGAGCGTACTGCTACCACCCACCGGCGTCGGAATACCTGCCGGCGGTGGGGTCAATGTTGGAAGTGTCAAGGGCGTGCTCGAGGGCTGAATAGTCGGCGTCGGGGTCGTGGTCGACGTTGGAACCTCGGTCGGCGTCACGGTCGGGGCCTCGGTCGGCGTCACGGTCGGGGCCTCGGTCGGCGTCACGGTCGGGGCCTCGGTCGGGGCTTCAGTCGGCGCTGCTGTCGGCTCCACCGTTGGCTCAGCCGTTGGCTCGGCCGTCGGCGCGAGAACGTCCCCCGCGATGGCGCTCGGCAGCTCTTCCCCTGGAGGCGGCGTTTGGTCAAGTAGCGGCGGCGACGAGAGAAACGTCGGCGAGGGCGCCAACGTCGGCGAGGGAACCGGCGTCTCCGTGGCCGTGGCGGCGAACGGATTGACGGAAGGACCCGTGTTCATGCCGAGTGTGCTGCTATCACCCCGTGTGAGAACGATCACCAAGATGATTGCGACCACTCCGACGGCGCCGAGCGCCAGCAGGGTCCAGGGGGCCGCTGATCCCTCATCCTCGCTGTAGCCGCGCCGACGTGGAACCCGTGGCGGCGGCCCGAACTGGTCATCGTTGGGTGGAAACGTGTAAGGGCGGCTACCACTGGCGCGTGTTCCACCGTGGGTGGTGCGTTGCCCACGAGCGGTAATCGGGGTGCCGCTCGGTGGCGTCGGATTCCGGCCCAATGGGCCCGACTGGGTCGGATGTCTGGGCGTCCGGAAGCCTGGCTGCCCACCTGTTGCGGGTGCGCCGAAGACATCGGCGATCGGGAATGCAGCCGGCGGGCCCTGTGTGCTTGGGCGTTGCGGTGGCGCTGCCTGTGGTCGAACTGGCGACGGCGCGGGTGGCGCTTGGAGCGCAACGGTTGCCTGTCCGGCCGACGAGCCGCGCGGAATGGCTAGTGCAGCAATCTCGGCAGTGGTCGCTGGACTAAGGCCATAGCGCCGCGCGACGTAACGCAGTGCCTCCACCAGGTTGCCGGCGCGCTCGAAGCGATGAGCAGGGTCTTTCGCCAGGACTCGTGCAAAAATCTGGTCCAGCTCTGGTCGGCTGGCCGGGTCAAGGCTGCTGGGCGGCGGCGGCGTCTGGTAGACATGCGCCATGATCTGCTGGGGCGTGCTGCCCTCGAAGGGCACACGTCCCACCAGCATCTCGTACGCGACGATGCCGAGCGAGTACAGGTCGCTCCGACCACTGAGCGGTTGGGCTTGGGCTTGCTCCGGCGAGATATACTCGGGTGTGCCCATGAAGGTACCCGTCCGTGTTAGCCGCTCGCCTGCCTCGGCCGGAGCGATCGCAATGCCGAAGTCGGTGAGCAGCACGCGTCCATCGGTATCGATCATGATGTTGTGGGGCTTGACGTCGCGATGGACCATCCCGTGGCTATGGGCAAAGTCGAGCGCGTCGGCGACGGGGCCAAGAATCCCAATGGCAAGGGGCAAACCCAGCCGTCCGCGTTCCTGCAGCACCTCGTTGAGGGTTCGGCCAGCGATGTACTCCATCGCAATGTAGCGCAGGCCGTCGGCCTCGCCAACATCAAAGATAGTCACAATCGCCGGATGCCGTAGGTTGGCGGCTGTAATAGCTTCCCGCTCGAAGCGATGCGCAAATTCCGGGTCCGCGCTCAGGCTAGGGGCCAACACCTTTAGAGCCACCGGACGCTGCAGTACCGTGTCGACGCCGCGGTACACGCGCGCCATACCTCCGCGCCCGATCTCCTGCTGAATCACGTATTTGCCGAGCCGACGGCCGTTAAGTGGATCGGGCACGGGATGCTCCTGCCGAGTAATCTATGTAAGTATGAAGGGTGAAGGATGCAGGGTGGACGGAGACAAGTGTACAGCAGCGCTGTACACTTGGCCTGTAACCTTTGACCTTCGACCGAGTAGGTTGCGACGGTATGCTACAATCGCCGCGAGATTCTACCATATTCTTGAGCATGCTACACAACGTAGAAGAGTCTACGTTGGTCGGGAGGTATACAGATGCTTGGTCCGATCCCAACCTTATTTGTGCAGCGTAATGTGGGAAATGACGAAGAGGTGCTGTGGGAGCAGCCGACGCTGACAATCGGGCGCGACCCGACGAATGATCTGGTGATCGAGCACAAGCTGGCATCCCGGCGCCACGCGCGCTTCGAGAAGGATGACGTGGGCTTTTATATCCGTGACCTTGAAAGCACGAACGGCACCTTTGTCAACGGTCAGCGGATTCAGGGTGCGCAGCTGCTCCGGAACAACGACGAAGTCTGGATTGGCGACACGGTCATCGTATTCCGCGATCCGGAGGCGACGATGAAGGGTATGCCGCCACCCGTGGCCCGTCATCGTGTTTTAGAGCCACAAGAAGAGCTCCGCGTGGACACCAAGGCGAAAGAGGTTATCCTGCGAGGGCTACCACTCGATCCGCCGCTCACCGCGAAAGAGTTTCAGCTGCTCGATCTACTCTATCAGCATAAAGGCGAAGTGCTGAGTAAGGAGCAGATCGCTCAGGGTGTCTGGGACTACGAGGTGTACGATTTCAACGCAATCGACGCGCTCGTCTACCGGCTGCGACACCGCATCGAGGCCGATCCATCGAATCCGAAGTATCTGGTGACCGTACGGGGCTTCGGCTACAAACTAGTGACAGGCGATCCCAACGTATAAGTGGTCAAAGGTCACGCGCTAAAGGCTCAGGTCAACGGTGATGAAAGCTGGCCTTGCGCCGTCGACGTGCGATCCCCACGATCATGTCCAATTTCAAATCGCTATCTTCGGTCCCACGGCTGCGCGGTTCGATCGGCGTTCCAGGTGATAAATCGGTCTCTCATCGTGCTGTCATGTTCAACGCTGTCGCCGAGGGCAACGCGCGGATTACAAATTTTCTGACCGGCGCAGACTGCTTGTCCACGATCGCGTGCATGCAAACGCTCGGCGTGCGCGTCGAGCGCGATGGCGACACGGTTGAGGTCTTTGGCCGTGGACTCCGCGGCCTGCAAGCGCCCCAGAGCGTGCTCGACTGCGGTAACTCCGGGACGACAATCCGGCTGCTCACGGGCCTGCTTGCTGGGCAATCTTTTGCGGCTACGCTCACCGGGGATGATTCGCTGCGAAGTCGCCCAATGCTGCGGGTGATCGAGCCGCTTCGACGGCTCGGCGCGCATATCGGCGGCGCGGATGGTGGGCGACGTGCCCCGCTGACAGTTCATGGACAGCCACTGCACGGCGGTGAGATCGAGCTGACCGTCGCTTCGGCCCAGGTAAAGAGTGCGCTGCTGCTCGCCGGTCTGCTTGCCGACGGTCCAATCGTGTTGACCGGCAAGACAGTGTCGCGCGACCACAGCGAGCGGATGCTGGCCGCAATGGGCATCGAGCTCAGCGTCGATGCCGGCCGTATTACACTGTATCCGCCGTCTCGTCCCGGCGTTCCACGGCCGCTTTCGCTGCGCGTGCCCGGAGATCCATCGTCGGCAACCTTCTGGTGGGTTGCGGCCGCGATTCATCCCGACGCCGAGATCACGACAACGGGCGTTTGCCTCAACCCGACGCGTACCGGCGCGCTCGACGTCCTACGTGCGATGGGGGTCTCTGTCGACATCAGTAATACAAAACACGAAGGTCAAGAGCCAGTAGGTGACATAACCGTTCGCAGTCGGCCCCTTTCCGGGACGGTGATCGAGGGCGATCTGATTCCGCGCCTCATCGACGAGCTGCCGGTCTTGGCTGTTGCCGCTGCGCACGCCCACGGTACGACCGTCGTACGCGACGCGGGCGAGCTGCGCGCGAAGGAGAGCGATCGAATCGCGACGGTCGCCGCCGAGCTCGGCAAGATGGGTGCGGCTGTTACGCCTACCGAGGATGGCTTCGTGATTGCGGGCGGGGGCGAGCTACATGGGGCTGACGTGCAGAGCTATGGCGACCATCGCCTGGCAATGTCGCTTGCGGTTGCCGCGCTGACGGCCGAAGGTACAACGACCATTGCCGATGCAGCAAGCGCGGATGTTTCCTACCCGTCATTCTGGGCGCATCTCGATGCAGTTTCCGGCGTCGGTGACTAGCTATTTCCCTGCTCGCATGCCTGCCCAGCGTCAGGGCTGCGTAGCCAGCCGCTACCCCAGGCTGGTCTAGGCTGGTCGCGCGGCCACCTGCGGCTCGGGGCTGCGTGCTAGCGGTATGGCGCGGGGTCGCAGCCTGTTTGGTACAATAGACGACATAATGCAAATGATGCAGGATGTCGTACAACTAACGGCGGCGCTTAAGCTAGAGGCGCAGCGGCTCGGGTTCGATCTGGTCGGCATTGCCGAGGCGGCTCCGCCGCCGCATGCCGCCGCGCTTGATCCCTGGCTGCAAGCCGGCCACGCGGGCGAGATGGCATATCTGGCCAAGAACGCAGTGCGCCGGGCCGATCCGCGCGAGGCGGTGCCCGGCTCACGATCGATCATTGTTTGCGGTGTTCACTATCGGGCCGCTGAGCCCGATCCGGAGCAGTGGAACGACCCTAGTCGCGGACAGATTGCCCGGTATGCGTGGGGTGACGACTACCACGATATCCTGCTCCCGAAGTTACGTACGTTGCAGACCTGGCTGGAGGAACGTGTTGGGCGAGCGGAGATTGGCCGCTCATACGTTGATACCGGGCCGGTGCTGGAGCGCCCGGTCGGTGTCATGGCTGGGCTTGGCTTTCAAGGCAAGAATACGCTCTTGATTCATCCGCGGCAAGGCTCATGGTTCTTCCTGGGCGAGATCTTAGTCGACGTTGCCCTCGTCTTTGATGCTCCGCAGAGCGTCGGCGGCTGTGGCGGTTGCACGCGCTGTCTGCGTGCGTGCCCGACAAATGCCTTTGTAGGTCCGCACGTCTTGGACGCACGCCGCTGCATTTCGTATCTCACGATTGAGCTGAAAGGTCCGATTCCGCGCGAGCTACGGCCATTGATGGGCAATCATATCTACGGTTGCGACGTCTGTCAGGAGGTTTGTCCCTGGAATGTGCGCTGGGGGCAGCTCACGCAAGAGCCCTCGTTCGCTCCACGCGCCGACATTGTAGCGCCCGAGCTGATATCGCTGATGGCGCTCGACGACGAGCAGTTCCGGGCTCGGTTTAAAGGCAGCCCAATCAAGCGTACCAAGCGCCGCGGGTTGCTACGGAATGTAGCCGTTGCGCTCGGCAACTGGGGCGATCCGCGAGCGGTCCCGGTGTTAATCCGCGCGCTGGGTGACCACGAGCCGCTGATCCGTGGGCATGCTGCCTGGGCGCTCGGGCGCATTGGTGGCGCCGAAGCGCATCGGGCGCTGGCCGACCGGCGTCTGGCCGAGCAAGACGAGTGGGTCTGCGAGGAGCTTGGGCTTGCGCTCGCGGACCATGTTGTAGAACCCCAAGGCCGGGGCTAACCAAATCTTTAGCGCCGCATCTCATAAGATGAGGAAGGGTTTGCTTAAGACGAGGACGAGGCAAGCGCAATGCCTGCCTCGTCCTCTGATCCTTGCAGCAGCTAGTTGCCGCAGGGCGGAACGTTACGCCAATTTGGAACGGTATCGTTGATCGTCTGCGTGCCGTCGGTGCCGTAACTCAACGTCAACTGGCGGTTGCTTATTTCACCGCACGTCTCATCCTTCTCAACATAGTCCCACGATCCCAGAGCGTACTTGTACTCGATCTGCGTGCTCTCCTTGCCGGTTAGAGTAATCTGCCAGGTAGTAGCATCCTTACGTGTTAGGGCCACACCTCCCGGATTCCACTGTGGTAGGCTGCCATCCAGTCGGTCCAGGTAGCCGGCGATATAGACGCTCCTGCCAGTCCCATCGGTTGCGGCCGGAACGGTGACGTTGAAGACCAGCTCTACAGTGCGCAGTTCCGCCGTGGCTGTCACCACTCCGGAGTGACTAGATCGATTGAACGACGTATCGACTGAGCGCACCACGTACGAATAGGTTGCGCTACTCGCAACGGAGGTATCAGTGTAGCTCGTACCATTGCTAACGAGGACAATTGTGGTGTACGGGCCGCCGACAGCGGCACTCCGAAGGACTTCGTAACCGTAGAGTGTATCATCACCCGTTATTGCATCCCAGGCTAGCTCGATACCGGCAGGTGATGCGGTGACGACACGGAGGCCCGTGGGTACTGCGGGTGCTGTCGTATCGCCGCTACTGCGGACGGTTAGGCTACCCGCCTGGGTAACACTGTAGCCGCCGTCGATACCATCCAGGTCGGCGTACACCCAGTCCCGGCCGGCTGTTGTGCTGTAACGGTAGGCATAATTGAAGCTGCCGACGACCTCAGGCAGGAGACTGGCGACGAACTCGTCATTGTTGCCCGCGTCGACATTGAAGGTCGCATCGACCCACTGCCAGTCAGCGTTGCCCTGTGGATTGCTGCCATCAGGCCCATAGCCGAGCTGAGCAGTCAAACCTTGGGTTGCCCCAGGAGTGTTCGTCACGCCGTCGATCCACACCTGACCGTACACGTTGTCTGTCCGGGTGGTTGTGCTGATGGTGTGGTTCATTGTAGGGGGCCACTGCAGATTCGCCCAGTCAATCGTACTGTGCGGCAAGCCGCTCGTCTCGTTCGACGCGGCGCTTTCGTTGCCGGCACTGTCGAGCGCTTTGACAATGTAGTGGTAAGTGTGGGCATTGCGCAGGCCGGTGTCGGTGAAGCTTGCGCCGGTAAGCGGGTCAGAGTTCGCCTTGATCCAGCCACCACCACTAACTGGGCTACGGTACACGTTGTAGCCTGCAGCGCCAGCTACACTGCTCCACGCCAAGCTGACCTGCCCATTGCCCTCGTTGGCAACCTTGAGACCGGAGGGAGCGGCTGGGGGCATCAGGTCCACGTCTTTGCTAGTTTTGTCCGTGGCGAGAACCAGGCCACTCAGCGGAGCGAGTGTAACGCTCAGGTTCCCACCAGACACCGTAACATTCCCACTAGCAGAGCCGACTCTATACGCAGCATTGAAGGCTGTCCCGTTAGGAGCATAGCCACTGACAGGGATTGTTACGGTCTGGGACTGATTGCTGCGGTTTAGCGCAACGATGACGGCCTGTTTATCTGTCTTGCGCCCGTAAGCTACGGCCCCCGCCTTATCGTCGGCAAGGAGCACCCGGAAATCGCCGTCGATGAGCACCGGATTGTCCCGCCGCAGCTTGGCCAGGGTCTGGTAATGCTGGAACATCGCCTTGTCGGTTGTCCCCCCGAGATCTTCCCACGGGTACGTTCGGCGATCGTCGGGATCATCATCGCCCGTCATGCCGACTTCGTCGCCGTAGTAGACCGTCGGGGCGCCTGGAACCGTGAACTGAATCAGCGAGGCTAGCCGCATCCGCTGTTTTCCGCTCGCCACATTTGCGGCGTTTTGCTCCTTTTCCGCCCTGGTTTCTGCGCCTGGCGTGAGCGTCCAGAGTAATCGCTCGGTGTCGTGGCTATCCATGAGGTTCATCAAGGAATAATAGGCGGCATCCGGATAGTCTTCGCGGATCGACTCGAGCCGAGCGGCGAATTCGGATGGCGCAATGGTTCGCCCGCTGTCGCCGAAGCCCTTAGAATCGAATCCCCCGGGCGCGAGTAGGCCAAGTGTCGCATCGCGCAAGCGATAGTTCATAGTGGTGTCTGCCCGATCGCCACGCAGGTAGCGCAGTAAAGTCGAATCTTTCTGCCAAAGCTCGCCGATGATCAAGGCGTCGGCTTTGGCCTGCTTGGTCGTAGCGCGGAACTGCTCCCAATACCCGTTGGGGAATGAGGCGTCGCCCATAACGTCCATGCGCCACGCCGCAGCGCCCCTGTCGAGCCAATACTTTGTTACGTTGTTTGGCTGCGATAGAAAATAGGCTTGGACCGCCGGGTTGCTCTTGTTCAAAACCGGAATGCTGTCGAAGCCGAACCACCCATCATAGTAAGTGTCGTTGCCGTCCGGCGTCGACGGAGCGCAGACCGCTGGCTCATCCCCTGTCGGGGGACGGAAGCGGAACCAGCTGCGATATGGCGATGCCGCAGATTCGCACGCGCCAAGCTCGGTATAGTGGCCGTAGCGGTCAAAGAACGGACTGTCGGACGACACATGGTTGAACACGCCGTCGAGAATAATGCGGATGCCTAGCCGGTTGGCTCGTTTGACGAGGTTGTCCCAGTCTTTTTGGGTGCCAAAATACGGATCAATCTTGTAGTAGTTCTGGGTGTCGTAGCTGTGGTTGGAGCCCGCGTCAAAGATCGGGTTGAAATAGATTGCGGTCACTCCCAGCGCCTGCAGATACTCTAACTGCTGATCGACGCCCTTAAGGTCGCCGCCCATATAGTCGCGTCCCCGCGGCCATTCTTTTGTCGGGTGCTCATTAGGCGGAGTGGTATCGAAGCGCCAGGGACAATTCGTCGCGGCATCGCTGTAGTTGCGGCAATACCCCTCGGGTAATGTATCCCAGGGCAGCCGGAGCACCGGATCGTCGTAGCGGCGGTCCCCGGTCTGGGGATTGTTGTTGTCGCGACCATTGCGGAAGCGATCCGGGAAGATCTGGTACATGAAAGCCGATCGGGCCCATTGCGGCGACGTAAAGGCGGGGTCGTAGAACATCAACGCATAACCCTGATCAACCGGCTTGTCAGTCGTCTTGCCGAGACCGCCATCTAAGGCAGCCGTGTTGTCGCCATAATAAACAGTGTTTGTGCCGTCGCTGACAATGAAGCGATACCAGAAGTTGTTGGGCGAATCATTGCTGACAGTGGCCTGCCAAAAGTCGCAGCTACGTTCTTGGAGATCCTTTTGGTAGCAGTCAACGTCCGTGGCGGCTAGCGTCATTGGCACAAGTTGCTGGCCGTTTGTGTTAAGGTTGTACAGCCGTAGTGTTACTGCCGTCACATCGTTGTGCAGTGTGCGGAAGCGGAGCAGCACCGGTGTGCCCGCTGGCACAGCGCCGCCGGGCGTGCGGTAGAGCACGTCGCGCGAGTCGTGGCTCAAGCCGTCCCACTCGACGTTATTGTCCGGCCCGGTCTCCTGGGACGCAACCTTAACCCCGACATCGTTGCTCGATTGGTTCCAAGTGATCGTAATCTTCTGGCCCAGGGCAGCGACCTTGAAGGGAACGTTCGCGGGGGGTGCAGCATTCTCCCAGCCTTCATTGAAGGCGATCTTAAACTCATAGGCACCAGCGGGTACCTCAGTTGTCTCAAAGGTGTATGTACCATCGCCATCCGCGTCCGTCAGCAGGGAACGCACACACGCCGGATTCCAGTCGCCGCTACACCCGAGCTCGCTTTGGAATGAACCGGCAGCAACAGCTACCTTGTCCATGATGCTATCGAGTACCGCGTGGGTCTTGTGATCGTAGTAGAACTGAACCGTGGTGTTACCGGTAGCAGTCCTCAGATCGAGGGACGTGTTGCCGTCGGACTGATGCGTACCACTGTAACTCTCTGCCCACGTGTTGTTCAATGCCGCTTTGTACTGCCAGTTCCCCGCTGGCACGTTGAACTGGCCGCGCCACACGCCGTTGCCCTGATTGACAAAGAGCGTCGTTGCGCAACTCGGCTGCCAGTCAGAAGGACAGCCTAGCTCGTCTTGCAGATTTCCAGCTAGTGTGACACTGGATGGCTGGAGGGAGTGCGACGCGAGAACAGTTGCTGGCTGCAGCGGAAGCACCATGAAGAACAGCGTGGACAGTGATAGCAGCATCGCTGCACGTTTCCAGCGGCGAAGGGGCATACGCATTCCTCCTAGGGATGGGCCGGGTGACAACGCTGTTCGATGAAAAAAGGACTGTTGCGGTAGCCCAATACTACGTATTCATCGGATCCCTGTCAAATACGCAGCAAGGGGCAGTAGAAGAATAATAGTGAGTATTTATGGTGCACAAGCACGCTGTGGCCGGCTACTAGATGCCGTGATACTTTCCCCTGTTCCGAAGGTCGCTTGTGTCCCAATGCGTATGCACGTAGAATAGGTGTGCTAGTTGTTTCACCACAGGAGCAGGCCATGACCGAAGCATGGTGGAGCTACGCGCTCAAGGAGTTTGAGCGCCATCTACGAGCACAAAACCGTCGACCGCTTACGATACATGGCTACATCCGCGACATGGAGCAGCTCCGGGCGTGGATGCTTGCGCAAGGACGCGGTAACGACATTCCCTCGACCCACGACCTGCGCCGGTGGCTGGCCGAGCTTCAAGAGGCCGAAGCAACCGGAGCAACGTTGGCCCGCAAGCGCTCGGCGGCCCGTCACTTCTTCGATTTTGTCGCCACGCTTGGCGTCGTGCGTCAGTCCCCGGTCGAGCAGCTGGAACTGCCTTCGCATGAGTATGTGCTGCCCAACACGCTCAGCCGACAGCAAGTCGCCGCGCTCCTCCGTGTCTCGGAAGGTAACGGGCGTGATCATACGCTATTACAGGTGCTGCTGGGATGCGGTCTGCGCGTAAGTGAGGCATGTGCCCTGGCCCGCACCCAGGTCGACCTGCAGAATCGCTTGCTTTATGTCGCTGGGCGCGTGGTGCCTGTGCCAGATGATGTGTTTGTTCACCTCGACGCTTGGCTGAAGCAGCATCACGAGATCTTGGTGTTTCCGATCAAACAGCGCATGGTCCGGGTGTTGTGTGAAAAGTACCGCATGCTAGCCGGAATTCCTGAGCAGGTTACGCCGTCTCTGCTTCGCCATACCTCGGCGGTTTGGCAGCTTGTCGATGGCGCCGATCCCGACGTTCTCAAGATTCAGCTTGGCCACGACCGAGATGACGTGATGATCCATTACATCGCCCGAGCGCGGCAGCTAGGCGAGAATGAGCAGCGGAGCTGGCAGCAAGAAAGCTTCCTCTAGTCCCAGCACTTTACGCTTTGCTGGGGATCTGATGGAGATCGCTTTACACGATTGACAGCTCTGATCGCATTAGCTATACTCGAATAGGGCGTCGGTGTCGCGATTCTTCCAAAGTGTTTCTGGCCAACTGTCAAGGAAGGAGTTGCCTGTGCTGCGAGGTGGCTGGCGATGGATGGTCTTGTGCGTGCTGCTGGTGAGCGGAATGGTCGTCAGTCGTGCATGGGGCCAAGAGGGTAGCCGCTTCTTCGAGACGACCGGCCAGACACTCGATAATCAGTATGGGTTCCTCGCCTTTTGGACCGAACATGCAGGTGCGCAGCTCCTCGGCGATCCCCTGACGCCAATCGTTTTTGAGGCGAATGTTCCAACCCAATACTTTGTGTTTGGCCGGCTTGAACAGCGGGCTGGCAAAGTTGTCACGGGCGATCTCGGCCGGGAGCGGACGCGTTGGCGCACATTTCCCGCGGCTAACGGCTCCGCCAGTGCAGATCGGCTGCGCTTCAAATCGACCGACCATACACTGTCGGGAGCGTTTTTACGCTTCTGGCGGGCGCATCGAGGTAATGTACTCTTTGGTGCACCAATCTCGGAGCCGATCTGGGAGCAGGTTAACGGCGCGAATATCCGAGTTCAATATTTCGAGCGGGCGCGTCTCGAGCATTATCCGGCGTTGCCGGCCGATGACGCTATCAAGATCAGTCCGCTGGGCCGCGAAGTTGCCGTTGCCAAAGGACTTATCAATCCAAAGCAGATATCGGCCGTGCAGGTGGTCGCGGCGGTAGCGGCGGACCAACGGGTTGCAGCCTTTGGCCTGCTCGCGCCGCCCACGCCAACCCCCATTCCACCAACTCCGATTCCTCCAACTCCGGTGCCGCCCACGCGTGTTCCGCTTAAGACGGCTCCAGCACCAAAAGCGGCCACCGCGAAGCCAGCTGTTAAACCGGCCGCCGAACCTCCGAAGCCAACTGCTACGCCTGCGCCCGCCGCACCCATCAGCGGAAAGGTGATTGACGTTGACCTATCAGCGCAGCAGCTGGTTGCATATGAGAATGGGGAGGTTGTCTTCTCTGCGCCGGTCGCAACCGGTAAGGATGGCTTCGAAACCCCGACCGGTACCTACGCAATCTACTCCAAAACGCCAAAGCAGACGATGCGGGGGTCGCTTGGTGGTGAAACGTGGGTCGTGCCGAATGTACCCAGCGTAATGTATATCAATGGTAGCATCGCGCTCCACGGTGCCTACTGGCACAACCTTTTTGGCTCCGGCGTTCGCTTAAGCCACGGTTGTATCAATTTGCCGCTTGACTCGGCCGCCTGGCTCTACAAGTGGGCGCCTGTAGGTACCAAGGTGGTTGTGCGCCCGTAATGAGGCGGATGTACGGAGTGCAGCCTGCGTCTCGGCCCGAACTTGCGTGAGCGCCGTTATCCGGAAGCTCTATGATAAATGAATGGCGGTACCTGACGGAGCTCTCCTCGCAGGGGACACGCGGTTCGAGCGCGCAGGCGTAGTGACGACAATGACCCCCTTCGGTATGCTACGGCAACTGGATGTGCGATGCCGTTGCAATGCACTGCTTGTGGTGCGGTGCACCATGCTGCGCCAGTCTCGCCGGTTCGCCTAAGCCGTCTAGGCTCAACGGCTCGCGAGTAGCATAGCTATTGCCGATGAGCGACTGGGCTCGTAGCGCCGAGGCCCTAACACTGGTCACACAGCCTCAAAGAACTGGTATTATCCGGATACCAAACGTGCGGGATACGCTGTAGCCTGCACCTCGGTTGACGGATCTTTTATGTTAGGAGGCCTGCATGACCGTTCCGGTGATTGCGATCGTCGAGGATGATGACGCGACCCGTGAGATGTTGTCGGTCCTGTTAACGAGCCAAGGGTATGCAGCTCTGACATATCCTCAGGGAAAAGACGCGCACCACCTTCTCCGCCGTGCGCGCCCCGACCTAGTATTGCTTGACCAATGGCTTGAGGATCGTACTGCCGGAGGGCTGGTCCTGGGCCTTCTAGAGCTAGACCCTACGACCCGGGATATACCGGTCATCGTGATGTCTGCCGATATTCGCACACTGCGGGAGCGAGAGGCGCAGCTGCAGGAGCGCGGTCATTGGGTGCTGGCGAAGCCCTTTACGCCCGAAGAGCTCCTCCTCCTTATTCAAAATGTGCTGCGTTCGGCGAAAACGACCTAGCGGGTCACAGCAGGGCTATCCGGTGCTGGGGGCTCTGGTTTGCCGGTGCCCTACTTGCCTTTTTCAATACGGTTGTGCCGCGCTGCTGGAAGTGGCGTGTGCCGGGGAACTTTTGGACCCGCATCGCATGTGGACTCGGGTTACGGGTTGATGCGAGTCTTAACGGCCCGATTGCCAGAACGCGATCGCTGACGCCGCGTTTCGAGCGTGCTGTTCTCTCCAATTACGGTCGGTCGGCCTAGCCTCTCTGTATGAAACCTGCATCCTGCGCCCTAAAGGACCAACCTATGGAAAGCAATCTCCGCGTCGTTGGCATGACGGCTATTCTCGCGCCCCGCGGTCGCCTCGACTATGGGTCGGAGTTTCAAGCCCAAGAAGCACTTGATGCCTGTATCGGCACAACCCGCCACAATGTCGTTATCGATCTAAAAGACGTCCCGTTCATCGACTCACGTGGCCTAGCAACGCTGGTATCTGGTCATAGACAGTGCCAAGAGCTCGGACGTACCCTTGTGCTCGCCGGCCTCCATCCCACTGTTCATTCGATCTTCGAAATGACGCGGCTCGATCGTGTCCTTGAAATCTTTCCAGATGTCGACCAGGCGCTGGTGGCGCTTGAGCAACGCATGCCTTGACCAATCGGCACTTGATGCAGGACTGAATACCAACGCCTGATCGGTCACCGAACCTGAGGTGCCGGTTGTTCTCTTCTGCGTCGAGCCACGAACATAGCTGAGCCGGGCGCTCGGCAATCTCTGCTGTACCCATAAGTCGTGCATCCGCAACCGCTATGTCGGTACCTTGTGATTGCTCTCCGGGAATATACCAGGACGTGTCCCGGTCGATAATATCGAAATCGGATCCGACCAAAGACCGGTGCTAAGACTTGCGCAGGCGTGGTAGACTACGCGTCCCAATCGATATGGAGCACGGACCCAGGTCTACGCGACTCTGGTCATTTTGTGCTGTTTCTCAGGCAGCCACAATCGAGTCACGTCCAGTTATTCTTGCGTTGGAGGAAAATGATGCAGCTCGGACTAGACTGGGGCACAACCAATTCAAGCGCGGCTCTGTATGATGGACGGAAGGTGCGGCTCGTCACGCTGGACCCAGTAAACGCCGTACCTTCCGTTCTGCGATCGGCGCTCTTTATTAGTCGCGAGGGTGACGTTTCGCTTGGCCGCGCCGCAATCGACCGCTACACCGAGGGCAATGTTGGTCGCGAGATCGAGTATAAGCTCGTCTATGTCGGGACAACAGAGCTGACCTTCGCGGAGATAGGTACAGTTCAGCAGGCGCTGTACACGGAGATCGATGCAAACGCTCCCGGACGCCTGTTTCTTTCAATAAAGCTGGCATTGGCCGATCCTACCTACACCGGGACGATAATCTTTGGCGCCCGGTGGACGATCGAGGAGCTCGTGGCGCTGATGCTGCGCCGGATTGCCGAGCAGGTTCGCGCCGAAACGGGCGAGACGATCGACGAAATTGTGATCGGCCGGCCGGTACATTATTCAGACGAGGCCCGGAACGACCAAGTCGCGATGCAGCGGATGCGGGCAGCTGCGGAGCTTGCAGGTCTGCGCAACGTCCAGTTTCTAGCCGAGCCAACCGCAGCGGCTCTTACGTACAGGCGTCGGAGCAACCACGAGCAGCACCTGCTTGTTTTCGACTTCGGCGGTGGAACGCTTGACGTGACAATTTCGCGCGTCGCACCCAATGGGCGGCGGACAATCTTGGCGACAGACGGTGTGCCCGTAGGTGGGGATTTACTGGATCAACGTGTGGTTATGGGCAAGCTACATCCGCACTTTGGCGCGGGCGCGGAGCTGGGTCCGCGGCGGTTGCCTCTGCCGGCGTTCTTGCTCGACCACCTCGCCGGTTGGCAGAGCATCGTCGAGATGCATAATCCCCGAACATTGGAGATTATCGACGAGGCAATCTTAACCGGTAATCGACCGAAGCAGCTGCGGGCGCTGCGAGCACTCGTGCGCGAGAACTACGGACTACCACTCTACGAGATGGTCGAGCGTGCGAAACGCGAGCTATCGGAGGTCAAGGAGACGCAGCTGCGGATGGATGTCTCCGATATCCACTTTAGCGAACCGCTGGAGCGCTGGGATTTCGAGCGGCTGATTGGACCCGACGTGCGCGCCATCGACGCTTGCCTCGAGCGAGCCCTCGGGGCGGCTGGGCTGCGTGCGCGGGATATTGATGTCGTTCTGCGTACCGGCGGCTCTTCCTGCGTGCCACGATTTGTGCGGCTGCTAGAGGAAAAGTTCGGGAGCGACCGGCTGTACGATGATGGCGCAGGTATTTTTACCTCGGTGGCGACCGGACTTGGCTTGGTCTTTACAGATCCTTCGCTGCGGCGGCAATTGGCTGCCGATGGACATTTACTGTAGCCCGAAGGCTGGAGCAAGCAAAACATACCGCCTCCCGTGGTGAGCGAGAGGCGGCACAATATGTCCATACTCAGAAGAGCACAACTACCGCGCGCTGTTGTTCGACCCGTCATGACCGCCGAGCGTACGCGTAATGCGCGCGCGCGCTTCGGCATCGGGCGGTAGTTTTTCGACGTCGACTTGGCTGCCGCTGGTCGCGTCCAAGTTGTCGGCATCCGGGCGGGTGCTCATGCGGTCGACCCGCAGCTGCGCCTCTTGGATCAGCGCCTCAATGTCTGGCCGCGGGCTGGATTGGCCGCGTTCTTGTTGCAGAGCCTGTAGATCCGCAAGCTCCTGCTCAAGCGTCCGATTCGCTTCCGCGAATTCATCGCTGTCGGTCCCGTACGTTAGTCGTTCCTCGACATAGTCTTGTAGATTCTCCATGCCGTCGCCGTGGAGACGTCGTCCTTCCGCCATTGCAAGCTCCTTTGCTTTGAGTGGGACCGCTCCGGTTACGCGCGCTCCCAGACTTCTTGCAGCTCGCCCAGATTGGTGACCATGCGGTCGGCGTTGTCTCCTAAGGCTCGCTTCAAGGCGCCAAAGAAACTATGAACCGCCGCGTCAACCCATGGATCATCCGGCGTTTCGCCTGCCTCTTCGGCGACTTGCTCGTAAAACGCCTGCTTGCTCCAGTTTTGCAGGAGTGCGGTCATGCGGGCATAGCGATCCACAAAGTCACCGCCCCACATCATTTCCTCGACCTGTACCTCAGGCGCCTCGCCGAAGCGCACATTGTTCTTGAACTCGTCCATCAGCGCACGGTCGTCGACTTCGTAGGTGTGATGCCGGAGTCCGTTGAAGACCGCTCGCGTCCATTTCTCGGCCTCCCGGCGTGATGGAAAATGCCCGATCTCGGTGACATCGGCAATAAAGGTATTGCGATCGGCTGATAATGGTGTTGCGCCTGCTCCACCCGGCGTATCCGGGAACACGCCCTGGGGAGCTTCCTCTAGTATGCTATCCATCTGCTCAACAGTATAAGGGGTGCGACTCAGATCGCGGGTCGGAGCGTTCTGTCCTTTCGCGAACAGGTTCTGGTCGTCGAAGTCGCTGTCGCCGTGGCGCTCCATTGCCATCCGCGCGTCAGGGCCGGTTGCGCGGACGACGGTGTCGGGCCGGTGGGCGCTCGGCGGCGGAAGCTTTCCACTATTTTCAGCCTCTTCAATACCTTCTGATCGCACCGGATCCATCCCGTTGTCGGTATCGTCCGGCACTGCTGCTTCGCGCTGCACGCCGCTCCCGACCTCGGCAAAGACGCCTGCCTGATCTCCAATACTGGTCGCGCCTTCCTGCTCAGGATCGGCCTGAGTTCCAGGTTGATCGCGATCACGCTCAAGTGGATGTTTGTGTTGTGGCATGTAAATAATCTCCTCGATTGTGCTTATGTCGTGGGTGGTACAGCAACCTGGGTGCCAGCGGCGAATGGAGGCTGCGGTGCTATGGTTTGCCCATTTGCTCCAGCAGCTGCGGCAGCTCGGCCAGATCACGGATTAGGGGTACGTCGAGCGGTGGCCAAGCGCGATGACGCCAATCCACCAGGACCGCATCCATGCCTACCGTTCGTGCTCCACGCACGTCGGCATAATAGCTATCGCCGACGTGCACTACCTGCGAGCTAGCGACGCTGGCCCGCTGCAATACAAGACGGTAAAACTGTGGTGAGGGTTTGGCGAAGCCGATTGCGCCCGAGACGAGGGCCCAATCAAGGTAACGTGACAGGCCGAGGGCGTGCAAAATCCGCGTCAATCCTGAGCCCCAATCCGAAGCAACACCAATGCGATAGCCCTGCTCCTGTAGCAGCGCGAGTGTCTCGAGCACGGTTGGGAATACACGCCAGTTGGCCGGATCAAGGTAGCGTTGGACAATCCGCAGAGCGTGCTGCTCCACCTCATCCGCAAGGCCCAGGTCTCCCAAGAACTGGACATAATATCGGTGATACAGCTTGTGAATCCGCTCGTCAGCTTCCCAGGTGTCGTTGAGCGGCCTAAAGTAGTCCGTTAAAAAGAGTTGCTCCGCATGGCGGTAGGCGGCAGAGAGCGCGGCTGGAGCTACTCCGACACCAAGCTCGGTCAGCAGCCCGTTAACAATCGCCGGATGATCCTGGATTGCATCGATCAGCGTGTAGCCGACATCGAAGGAAATTGCGTTGTAGCGGCGGGTAGCAAACATGGCTGCAGCATACCAATACCCGTAGCTCATATGCAAGGCCTACTGAGCGTGCTAGGATGGCCCGGCTGGCGGCGGTCGAGCGTA
>JADDQE010000009.1 GCA_016781525.1 bacterium
TCACCAGCCCGAACGACGCGCTTTTCAAGCCAATGCCGGCCGGAGAATTCAATCCCGGAGGCGGAGCTAACTCAGGTGCCGGACGCTATGCCCAGAGTGCTGGCGGCGTAAACAACCTCAACGTCGCGCAGTGGTCGATGAGCACCTTCGCAGCTGAGCAGATGCTGGACACCGCGCCCCTAGAGGCCGACCTAACGCTCGTCGACGGTGTGCTGCGCGGAACAGTACGTAATACAGGTCCCACCACGATTCGCGACGTGGCACTGATTCAAAATATGCGGATCGCAAAAGTAGGCGACCTGCCGGCTGGCGCAACCGGCACCGTCGAGCTCCAGCTATCCGATCGAGCTCCGATTGAGTGGGCGGGCTCACCCTCGATGATGCTGCTCTGCGACAAGTGGGATTTCAACCAGCCGAAACAACCTCCAACTGAGATTCGTATGCAGATGACGGTGCTTGACGCCCTATTTAGTACGCCCTACGACCGCCCGACCGAGCCGCTTCTCCTTGGCTGGCTTAACGAGGCACCGATCCCGCTGGAGGTCGACCAGGACGGCGTCTCCAAGCAGCAGCTTGCCCTTGTGACCACACCCGTCACTGTAGACTTTAGCCAAAGCAGGCGCATCAAGCTGCCACGAGGCTGGATCAAGCCGTCGCTAGAGGCTAGCGGCATGACAGGCGGGCCGTGCGTGTCGCAGTTCGGCAACGGCTGGTTCATGGACAGCGGCGTGATCACGAGCACTTTTCAGCTGCCGCCGACGATGCAGGGAGTTCAGCCTGATAGCGCAAACGTCTACGTCCAGACCGATGGGCCTCCGCCCGTACCAGTCACACTCGATGTATTTGATTGGAGTGCTGGCCAGTGGGTTCCACACGAGAATGTGACGGGTAGTGTCGACCTCACCCAACCCGAACGCTTCTTCAACTCAACGGGTTTGTTCCGCATGTGCTTGGATTGGGAGCGCTCCGGACTGGTCGGCAAGGGCGGCGGCTGCATGAGCTTAGATCTGAGCCTGGAAGGGACACGGCAATGACAGCGGCGATCGAAACAACAAACTTAACGAAGCGCTATGGCCGCACCGTGGCGCTCGATCAACTCAATCTCAGGGTGCAGCCCGGAACGATCTACGGTTTTATCGGGCCCAACGGCGCCGGCAAGACGACGACATTGCGGATGGTGGCAGGGCTGCTCGAGCCTTCGGCGGGCCAAGTACGCTTGCTTGGCGAGCGGCTGGATCGGGATGGACGGACATCGCAGCGGCTGGTCGGCTATATGCCCGACTTTTTTGGGGTGTACGACGATCTGCGCGTGTGGGAGTATCTCGATTTCTTTGCCCGCTGCCATAACCTGCCGGGGGCGAAGCGCCGATCAACCGTGGAAGGTCTCCTCGAGCTGGTTGATTTGACGCCCAAGCGGGACGCCTTTGTACAGAGCCTGTCTCGCGGCATGCAGCAGCGTCTGTGCTTGGCCCACGCACTCGTCCACGATCCGCCGATCCTGCTGCTTGACGAGCCAGCGTCTGGCCTGGATCCACGCGCACGAGTTGAGCTACGCGAGCTCCTGCGAACGCTGCGCGATATGGGGAAGACAATTATCCTGTCGTCGCATATCTTGAGCGAGCTGGCCGAGGTTTGTACCGAGATGGGGATCATGCAAGGCGGCCACCTCGTGGCGAGCGGCACCCTTGCAGAGGTCCAACGCCAGCTTGGCGGCGAGCGGCAGCTGCGCTTCAGTGTACTGCGCGGCGTAGAACAGGCGCGGGTCATCTTAGCAGGAACAGCAGGCGCCGGGAGGATCGACCAGCTCGAGATCGACACGTCACATTCCCCGATCACAAGCGAGCCGACAACGGCACATTTACCCGAGCTCCACGCCAGTGCGACAACGCTAAGCGTCGTGTGGTCTGGTGACGCCGAAGCAACCGCGAGTCTCATAAGCCGGCTTGTCACAGCCGGTGTCGCCCTCACGTCGGTAGTGGACGAGACAAACGATTTAGAAGAGCTTTTCCTACAATTGACGGCAGCATAACGAGGCGTCCGGTTACAGGCCACAGAAGCCGCTTGGAAGCCTGTACCGATAAAACACCCGGGGTTCCCTCCGGGGTACCTGAAACCTGTCGCCTGATGCCTACTTAGGAGTGGCCATGTATCGCGTCCTGCAACCAAACCCGATCGTTGTGAAGGAGCTACGCTCGCGGATGCGCGGGGGGCGGCCTTACATGATCCTCACCGGGTATCTACTAGGCCTCAGCCTAGTATGCTTCGGTATCCTGCGTGTCTTCGAAGGGCAAGCCCAGAACGGCGCGCCGATTATTAGTGCTCATGTTGGACAGGGTCTTTTCGCTGCGCTGGCCCTGGCCGAGACGCTCCTGATCGTCTTTCTGACCCCGGCCGTGACTGCAGGCGCGATTAGCAGCGAGCGAGAGCAGTTAACCTACGACTTGCTGATCGCTACGCCGCTACGGCCGAGCCGGATCCTATCGGGCAAGCTCGTGGCCGCGCTGTGGTACGTGCTCCTGCTGATTTTTGCCGCGGTGCCGCTCGGCAGTGTGATTCTGCTCTTTGGCGGCGTCTCGCCTCGTGACTTGGCCAAGGCCCTGCTGCTCTTGCTGCTGACGGCCGTGGCGGCGGGAATGTTGGGGCTGCTCTGCTCAACCCTTGCCCGCCGTACGCTGCGCGCGACGATCATAACGTACCTGCTGATTCTGGCGATCGTCGTCGGCTCCTACTTCGTAGTGCTCCTGCGCACAGCCAGCGCCCAGCCAGGCACGACCGTGACTTCACGTGCCCTCGCAGTCAGCCCGTTCAGCGCAATGACCTCAATCGTGATGCGCGGTGCCACTCCCGGAGGGCCTGCCCCAGGTGGGATGATGTTCGATGGCCCGCGGCCGATGATGATGTTCGACGCAAATATGCTGATGAACATGCCGCCCTTCAACAACTTCACGTATGGGCTGATCGACTACAACAACCCAAATGGTCCGGTGGTCCAGCCCGTGTATCGCTATGCCTACGTGGCTTACCCACTCTTCAGCCTCATCTGCTACTGGCTCGCGAGCCATGTGGTACGGCCTCGTCGGCGTTGGAGGCTAGGCCTCATCGATCTTGTGATGCTGCTCCTTGTGTTGCTTGTCGCAGGGGTAGGTGGCTACTGGCTCGAAATAGACACAGTGACACGCTTTTTACGGTAATCGCACTTTCACAGCTGCAAGGACATCCCGACCGCCAAGACCCTGCTTGGCGGTCTTTATATGCAGTCCAAGGCTCGACTTAAGCCCATGGCGCTAAATCAAGGCGAATACGATACAATGCAAGCCGATAGATCAAGGATATCTATGTCAGCGCGTGACCCGAGACTCGAACCATATAACGAGCCTTACACCGAGAATACCATTCCGATGCGACGTCCCGCCGATGTCCCGCCGTCCCCACGGCGACAACCACCGAGTCGTACGCACCTACCGCCACAGGGCCTGCCGGCTCAGCAGCCGGCAGCGCCTAGATCTGTGCGCCGTTCAGGACCGCGTGTCCCACCACCGCTAGCACCGGCCGGGAGCCGTCGATCTCCGCGGCGCTGGCTGCGCCGTGGATTGCTCCTGCTCGTACCAGCATTGCTACTGGCGTGTGTCGGAATGGTTGTGTTTCAACAGCAGATCGCGAATAAAGTAAAGCTGAGCGATGTCCGGCAAAATCGGCCACCCGCGAACTTGCTGACATCGCCAATGAATATTTTGCTGTTGGGCGTCGACCTGCGGGAAGGCTTTCCAGACGAGGGAGTGCGTTCGGATTCGCTAATTGTGTTGCATCTCGATCCGGCGGGCGGTTGGGGCAGCCTGATCTCAATTCCCCGCGATACGCTAGTCGAGGTGCCAGGCTTTGAACAGATGAAGATCAACGCGGCATTTGCGCGCGGCTACGAGAACGTTGCGGACCTTTACGGCGCCGAGACAGACCCGAGTGCTGCGGGAGCAGCGCTGGCCGCCGATACCGTGGAGCGCTTTTTAGACCTACCCGTGCACAACAGTCGTATCAATTACGTTGCCACAATCAACTTTAATGGCTTTGCCAAGCTGATCGACGCGGTTGGCGGGATCGAGGTTGACGTGCCGCGTGAAATCGTCGATACAGAGTATCCAACCGCCGACTTCGGGTATATGACGCTGCGCATTCCCGCCGGACGGCAGCGAATGAACGGTGAGACGGCCCTACAGTACGTCCGCACACGTCATGCCGATAGCGATTTCGGACGGGCACAGCGACAGCAGCAAGTTATTCGGGCTATCGTTCAAGCCTTGCGCGAACAGCCGGCGCCGCTTCGACCGTTGGCAGCAATGCGTGTGGTAAATGCGGCCAGCGACGCAACACGCACCACAATGCCGGTCGGACGGCCGGATGCTCTGCTCATGGCGGCCATGTTGTCGCGGATCGATCCCTCGCGCATTGCCCAGTACCGGATTGATCCAGAGCGTGTCGGGCTCCAAGAATATGGCTCCGACTTGGTATGGAACAGCACCGACCTTTATGCGCTCGTGGCCGAGGCCTTGACACCGCCAGGGGAAGCCAAGGAGCAGGCGGTGATCCAGGTACAAAACGGAGTCGGGATCGCCGGAGTTGCCGGTCAATTAACGGACGTTCTCGAGGAACAGCGCTTTACCACCGCAACGCCGGACGATGCCGCGCTCGTCGAGACAAGCCAAATAATTGATTACGGCGAGCATCCGGCTACGCGTGAGCGGCTCAGCAAGGTTTTAGGCGGAATGCCGATTGTTGAAGGATCGACGACCGACGCCCCGCCAAACGTCGACATTGTCGTGCGTCTAGGGAGCGACTACACAGAATACGTGAGCGAGCGGTAGTGCTGCCGTTGCATCCTATCGGCATATGTTGTGCGTAGCTTGCTTCCAGTCGAAGGCGGCTACAGCCGCGGCGTGAGGTCGCAGTCCTGGGCGATGGAACGCGGCGTAGCTCGTGACTACAGCAGCTACCCTACCGTGTGGATCGGATTGTCCGAGATTGTGAAGTATGCTACAATCTCATATTGCGCGCCACGTGGTGGCTAGCGGTCCGTGTTTGTAGGCAAAGGAGTGCTTTATGAAGATTCGCGGCTGGCTCGCGCTCTCGGCACTAACGATAACGATTATGCTCGCCGGATGCAGCCGCGCTGACCCGTCGATGATTGCAGACTCGACTGGTGCTGGGAGCGACACCCCGGCGGGAGCTGGACCGGCGACGGTGGAGATCGCCGCAGACGCGTCGGGGCAGCTTAAGTTTGCCGATGAGACGCTTTCCGGCCCGGCCGACCAACCGATCACCGTTAGCTTCAGCAACCCAGCCGCCGTGCCCCATAACTGGGTACTGGTCGAGCCTGGGCAGGAGCAGGCGGTCGCGACGGCGGCGCAGGCAGCCAACGGCAATCCTGCAGGCATCGAGGGTGTCATCGCGGGTGGTGCACCGATTACGAGCGCGACTGAGCCGATTCAGGTCCCGCCGACACCGGCTGGCGAGTACCCGTATCTCTGTACCGTGCCGGGTCATTATCAGGCAGGCATGGCGGGAACCATGACACTCGGCGCTGCGGCTGCGACTGGGGAGCCGACGGACGCCGACGTCCAGGGGGCCGCGAGCGCTGCGGCGAGCAGCGCAGCACAAGGAGCCGCCGGGAGCGCGGTAGCCGGTGGCAATGCGGACGGAATTACGGTTGCCGCCGATCCTTCGGGTCAGCTTAAGTTCCAACAGACCACGTTGCAGGCCAAATCAGGCACTGACTTCACCGTCAACTTCAGCAACCCGGCGCCGGTCCCACACAACTGGGTGCTGGTACAGCCCGGGCAGGAAAACGCGGTAGCAACGGCTGCGGCAGCCAAAGGCGGCGATCCGAGTGGCATCGAAGGCGTCATCGTTGGCGGGCAGCCAATCGCCAACAGCAGCGAGACGGTCACGGTTCCGGCCCAATCGCCGGGCACCTATCCATACATTTGCACAGTGCCGGGCCACTATCAGGCCGGCATGAAGGGCGAGCTTGCGGTTACGCCGTAGCTCAGAAGTGGCGACAACGCTTCGTCGCGTTACAAATATACACAGGAGTTCATCATGAAAGTTCACAAGTTTCTTGGCGGTATTGGCTTGGTGGCGGCTCTCGCCCTGACTGCGTGTGGCGCCGGTAGCGAAGGCGGCAACACAACGGGCGGCGGCACGGCCGGTGGTGCGACCGGTAGCGCAGCAGCTGGTGGCGGTGCGATTGACGTCGCAGCCGACGCGAGTGGTCAGCTGAAGTTTGCTCAGGATACCCTTTCCGGCACGGCGAACCAGCAGCTCAACGTCAACTTCAATAACCCGGCGGGCGTCCCGCACAACTGGGTGCTGGTACAGCCAGGGCAGGAGAATGCAGTTGCGACGGCGGCCGCGGGCAAGGGTGGCGATCCGACCGGCATCGCGGGCGTTATCGCGGGCGGCAAGCCGATTGCCGGCGCCAGTGAAACGATCTCGGTTCCAGCTCAGTCAGCCGGTGCCTACCCATACATCTGCACGGTTCCCGGTCACTACCAGGCCGGCATGAAGGGCACGCTAAACCTTCAGTAGTGGTCCGCCCTACGGGGCGAATACAAAACGGTGGCCCAACCCCTGCATGGGGTTGGGCTGTTTGTTTCTAGGCCGCTCCACGGGGGAGGGCAGGACAAGGAGAAGGAAGAATGAGAGTCAAAGGCGCTCGGGGAGCTGGTGCGCTGATCATGGCGCTGGCACTAGCTGGGTGTGGCAACAATGAGATCGATCACAGCATTCAAACTGGCACCAGCGACAACAGCGGGCCCCATGACGCGGGCGGCTCGGGCTTCGGCAGTGGGACCGGCGACGGCACTGGCACAGATGCAACGGCGACGACAGCTCAGACAACAACATCAGACTCGGGCAGCGGAGGCCAGGGAACAACCAGTGATGTACTGACGCTGGCGATCAGCAATAATCCAGACGAGGCACTCTACAGTCAAGGGGTGATGCAGGCACCAGTCGGGTCGAAGGTTGTCGTCAACTACAACAATCCATCGCAGGAGCCGCACAATTGGGTACTGGTTCAACCAGGTAAAGAACAGGCAGTGGCCGAGGCGGCAAACGCGACCAACGGCGATCCAGCCAATATCGAAGGCGTGATCGCGTGGAGCGCGCCAATTGCCGGGCAATCAACCACGATCGAGGTACCGCCGCTACCGGAGCCCGGTGGGTATCCGTATATCTGCACGGTTCCTGGACATTACGAAGCCGGCCACAAAGGGGCGCTCAACGTCCGCTAGCCCCCACTCCAAGACGGATTATCACTTGGCCACTGGCTTACAGATAAGCGGTGGCCAAACGTCTTTCTAGCGCGAGGCGCTCAGCATCCGACGATGTTCGACGGCGATACAACGATTCATAACGACCGCAATGCCGGCCGCGTGAGCCCGCTCCGCCGCCGCAGCATCACGTACCCCCAGCTGCATCCAGATCAGCTTGGCGCCTTTTGCGATAACCTCGTCGACATGGCCGCTCACCGCCGACGAACGTCGAAAGATATTAACGATATCGATCGGCTCGGGGACCGCTGCTAGCTCGGGATATGCACGCTCTCCGAGTACCTCCGTGATCTCGGGGTTGACCGGGAAAATGCGGTATCCCTCCTGCTGGAGGTAGCGCGCGATGCCAAAGCTAGGACGCCAGGGGTCGTCGCTGAGCCCAATCACGGCGATGTTACGGGCCTCTGCAAGAATCTGCTTAACGCGCGCTTCTTCTGCGCGTCCGGTAAAATCGTACATAGCAATATCCTCCCCGACCGTTGTCCGGCAAGAAGGAATCCTCCGATTGCGCAATTGGAGCCAGCGCGCCTAGCAGGTGCGAGGTTGCGCAGCCAGTTCTATGCGCTGGGTGTTGGGCCGTCCGCTTTTGGTAGGGACTCAAGCAGAAGCTCAGCCACGTCTTTGCGTGCGAGCGTCTCTTCCACGCCCTTGTTTTTGGCCGCGTCCTCGAACATGACCATACAGAACGGACAGCTCATCGCCAGCGTGGTGGGCTCGGCCTGCTGAATTTGCTCCAGCCGAATTGCGTTAATGCCCTTTTTGCCCCAGCCTTCCATCCACACATTGCCGCCGCCAGCTCCGCAACACATTGCCTTTTCCCGATTGCGGTCCGGAACCTCGACCACGTCGACGCCCGGTATCGACGCAAGCAAGTCGCGCGGATCATCGTAAACATCGTTGTAGCGACCGATATAGCATGGATCGTGGTAGGCGACGCGCTCCTCAACCCGCTCGCTCGGCTTAATCGCACCCTCCTTGACGAGCCCTGCCAGAAACTGCGTGTGGTGCACTACGTCGTAGTCTTTGCCGGAGCCGCCGCCAAACTGAGGATACTCGTTCTTGATCGTATTGAAACAGTGGGCGCAGGTCGTCACAACTCGCTTGAACTTGTACTGCTGCATCGTCTCGACGTTGCTCTGGGCCTGGGTTTGGTATAAGAACTCCTCACCCATTCGGCGTGCGGGGTCGCCCGTACACGTTTCTTCCTCACCCAAGATCGCGAAGTTGACGCCCGCGCGCTGCATCAGCTGCACCATCGCCCGCGCGGTTTTGCGCGAGCGTGCATCATAGCTCGGTGCGCAGCCGACCCAGTAGAGCACGTCTACCTCTTCGACCTCCGCCAGCGTCGGCACGTCAAGGCCCTCGGCCCAGGCCGTGCGATCCCGCTGTGGCAGCTTCCAAGGATTACCATTACGCTCAATACCCGTCAGCACCGTCTGCACGCCGTCGGGCACGTCGCCCTCAACCAGCGCCAGCTTGCGCCGGATGTTGACGATATCATCGACGTGCTCAATCATCGCGGGGCACTCAGTCATACAGGCACGGCAGGTCGTGCAGCTCCACAGCTCGTTTTCGGAGATGAAGTTTCCGTATAGCGGAATCGTCTCGGGGTCGCCCTTCACAAACTTGACATCGCCACCCTTGAAGCGGTTCAGCCCATGCAGCTCACCGTCGCCCGGCGTGTGAAGGTTGCCTGTAGGTGCCCTGTCGGCGGCTGCGAGCTTGCTCTCGTCCTGTGTGAGATGAACAATCGTCCCGTCCTTCATCAGCACCGGTGCGCCCCGCATCAAGTCGTCCATCTTGGTGATCAGCCATTTCGGGGATAGATCGGAGCCCGATGCGTAGGCGGGACAGTTGGCCTGGCAGCGTCCACAGCGCATACAAGCGTCCAAACTAAGCCGCTGCTTCCAGGTAAGGTCGGCAACGCGGTTGACCCCCAGCTCATCTTCTTCTTTGTCCTCGATATCCTCCACCTTGGGCAACGCGCCCTTAGGATCGGTATCGCGAAAGAAGCTATTGAGCGGGGTGTAGAAGATATGCTTGAATTTGGTGAACGGAATCGACGCTACAAAGGCAAAGGTCGCGATCATGTGTGGAACCCAGAGCAGGCGATGGAAAATCAGGCCAGCCTCGCCCTCCAGGCCAATCGCACGGTAGCCCTGCGCGAGCCCATAGCCAACCCAGGCGTAGCGCGCCCAGCTCTGGTCGAAGACCCGCACGCCTCCGATTTCTTGGTTCAGCAACCGGATGCCCTCGATCAGGTAGCCGCCAATTCCGATAAACAACATCGTACCGAGCACCCACCAGTCGGTATTGCGATTGTCGAGGCGGTCGGGCTTTGTCACATAGCGGCGGTAGGCGGCCCAGATTAGCCCGCCCACAAAGAGCAGGCCGAGGGTGTCCAGCACGAACTCATAGACCGGGTAGAACGAGCCGGTCAAGATTTTGCCGGCATCCGGGCCCAGCGTCGGGATCGTAAAATCTTCCTCCATGGCAATAATATCCGTCCCAATGAAGAGCGCCAGAAAGCCATAGAAGATCATTGTATGCATCATGCCGGGAACACGATCGCGTAGCACACGCTTCTGCCCAAAGACCTGCTGCAAGAACTCCGACAAGCGCGCCCCGAGGTGGGTATCCCGCCGGGTTGGACGTCCCGCACGCCAGCGGCGAACATCGCGCCAAATTCCGTAGCTTAACGTACCAATCGAGGCGATAGCGAGGACGTACATTAACGTCTGAATGTAGGGAATATGACCCTGAATGTTCCAGTAGATTTCGCGAACAGGGACGATCGTGTCGTTCATGAGACGTCAATGCCTTCACTACTTTGTGAATCTTCTTTTCGGGATGTGCGGACAGCGCCTATCCTACCAGCGATGGAAGCGCTCGTCAAAAGTGGCAAACCAAAGAACAAAGAACAGGAAATCCCGTTCGCTTGCTCTGTTCTTTGTTCTCTGGGTTCTATGCTCAGGTCATGGCGCGAGGCGGTAGCCGACGCCCCACTCAGTCATAACGATTTTGGGGTCGTGGGGGTTCTGCTCGAGCTTCCGTCGCAAATGCCAGATATACACCTTCAGATAGGCCGTATCATTGATATACTCGTCGCCCCAGACACGCTGGAGCAGCGTGTGGTGATCAAGTACTTGACCGGGATGCTGAGCCAGCAATAGCAGCAGCTGATACTCCGTGGGTGTTAGGTCGACTTGTTCATCACGTACGCGGACGATCCGCATCTTCGAGTCGATCTCGACCTGACCAGCTGCCGCCGTAAGCGGCTGGTCGCTCGACGGAACACGCCGCAGCAAGGCCCGAACCCGCGCAAGCAGCTCGTCGGAGTTGAACGGCTTGGTGAGATAATCGTCGGCGCCGCTGTCCAAGCCGCTCACGATGTCGCTGCTCTCGGTACGCCCCGTAAGCATCAGCACAGGTACATCCGATAGGCGGCGGACCTCCCGCACAACATCAAAGCCCATCCGGTCAGGAAGATTTACGTCGAGAAGGATCAGATCAGGCGAGTGTTGACTTGCCTGCGCCAGACCTTCCTCGCCGGTTTCTGCCGCTAACACCTTGTAGCCCTGTGTCTGGAGAACGATCGTCACCGTCTCGCGAAGCTGAGGGTCGTCATCAACGATCAGGATACGTCGTTCGTCCATCGACTATTCCTCCCTGCTCAGGGCTTAGCTCGACTCAGATTGGAGACGCCGAAAAGTTTGCTCGACGTCTCGCATGGTTAGTTCACCTACCCGAATATAGCGCACCTTGCCCTGCTGGTCAATGAAATATGAGGTCGGAATTGGAGCGATTGAGTACGCCTGAGTAGCAGCACCGCTGTCGTCAAGCACGATAGGATAGCTAACGCCATATTGTTCAGCGAACTGGCGCACATGGTCGATGTTCCGGTTAAAGGCGCGTTCGCTGTTTAGCAGGTTGACACCCACGACGACAAGGCCAGCGTCTTGCAGCTTTGAGTAGGCTGATTGCAGCGCTGGGGTCTCTTGCTTGCATGGCTCGCACCACGTGCCCCAGAAATTTAGCAGTACAACCTTGCCGCGGTAATCGCTCAGCTTAACCGACTGCCCATCCAAATCTTTAAGTTGAAACTCGGGCGCGTCATAGGCGGTGACCTCGGTTAAGCTCGGCCCTGTATCCACCTGGGACCCGGTTAGAAACCAAACGCCACTCAGCACCAGCAGACCCACCACGACGCCCACAACACCATACAGCAGCTCACGGCCGCTGACACCGTTCCGCTCATGCGTCTGCCCAAGCGTCACACCGCTGTCATAGGCGTGACGCTTGACTGGATCCGTCAGCACATCCACGGCTGTATCGAGCTCGTCGAGCGTCGCCTGATCCTCGGCCTCCACTTCGACGCGGCGCCGATCATACGCGGCCAGCACCTCAGCGATGGTTGCCGCCCGCGAAATTCCTAGCAACGTATAATAATTCTGCGGCATGTTAAGATTGCCCATAACTCCTCAACAATCGCTCGGCCGAGCCTGCTTCCGGCGACTGGGGCGCGACCTCGCGCACTTTTCGCCATGCGGCGAATGCCTCTTCCCGACGCGGCGGCTCAAGCTGGGCCAGAATCAGCCCGTAGTTAATCAAAGCACGCGGCTCGTTAACGCCGTTCGCCAGCCCGCGCTCAACCTCCGCCACCGCATCGGCGACCCGCCGCGGGTCCGGAGCATCCTGACCGTAGTTGAACAGAGCGACCGCTCGGTCCGCGCGTACTGTTGCACTCTCCCGCAGCGTCAGCGCCCGCTCGTAGGCCGCGGCGACGTCGAGCCAGCCTTGCAACAAGCCGCGATACTGCGGCGACAAGGGGGCTTGCTCGCGAAGCGTTTGCAGGTTGTCGAAGAGCGCGTTGCCCAGCGCGATCCAAGACTCGGCCGTGTTGTTACCCTCGGCCGCTGAGCGAAACTGCTGGACTTGGAGCTCCGTAAAAGGCAGCGTCACGCCGCGAATCGTTGGCGTTGCCAGCGCGGCAGCGCCCCCACTCGTCCGAACGCCGCTCAGGAGTACCAGCAGGAGCGCTGCCACGAGTGCCGCACCCATCCCAAGTGAAAGCAGCCAAGCCATCGGTCCACGCCTGTGGGAGGCGCGTTGCGTCGGCTGCCGTCGCTCAGCCGCAACTACCACGTCCACGCGCTCGCGGCCACGCGCCGGTGGCAGCGGCGCATAGTCGAGACGTGCAGGGTCGCCGGTAGTAGCAAAACCCTGTTCCTGGTCATACGCAGCGCGGCGTGATTCGTCGGCTAGTGCTTGATAGGCACGTTCGATCTGCCCACGCTTTTCGGCGGCCAGTGTTTGAAGCTCAGGTGCGGCCTCCGCAGTGCGCTCCGCACTGTAGAGCTCGCGCAGCCGCTCATAAGCCGCCGCGATCTCGGACTGCGAGGCGCGCGGCGACACCTGCAAGACCGCGTAATGGTCGGGTTGCTCTCGACGCATCATCTAGCGATACGTGCCGCGCCAGCCAAGCGCGCGTTGACCAAATGTTCCACCCACGTGAGCGCTGCGGACAACCTCACGTGCTGGGGCGCCTTCCCAGCGCCGCCGCACCACTGCAAGAGCACCGCCAAGAGCCATCAGCAGTGCGCCGAGCCAAACCAACGCGATCGCCGGTTTCGTACTCACCGTGAAGACCGCGCGTGCCGGAAGCGGGGGCAGGTTTAGGCCATCGACCCGCAGCTTCGCCATTTGAGCTCCAGGGTTGATGTTCTCGAGCACCAACAGCTTGCCGTCGGGTAATTCAACCGGAACCTCGGTGAACGCCTTGTCTGCCTCCAGCCGGAGCTGAGGCTTAAGCTGCGCAACCTGGTTCTCGTATGTAACAGTGACGGTAGCTTGCACAATTGCATACTTCTCGGCCGACAGATGGTCTTCTACGTCGAACCGTTCAAAGCGCAAGCTGTACGGCCCGATTTCATTTTGGACGCCTGGCACAACCTCAGCCGAGTTGAGATCGACCGCAGGGAGATACTGCTCAGGTGCGATATACAAATCTTGCCATAAGTAACGCTTGATCGCCGGTGTGCGGACGTCGGCGCCCATTCGCGCGTTATAGTAGACATCGGGGGTGGCAATAAAGGCGGCGCCACCGGCGCGGTCGACCTCAAGCCGCAGCACGTGCTTACCGTCGGGCCGCTCGTCGTAGCCCCAGAAGGTAAAGCAATGCTTGAAAATGCATTGCGTCTCGCCCTGCTTGATGACCAGCTTTTCCTCGGGCGAGGCATACGCGTACGAGCCAACTACGCCCACGAGCAGCAGCGCCATGCCGACGTGCGCAAGATAGCCGCCGATACGGAGCCAACCAGAGCGCAGCGTGCGCACAATCATCAGCACGTTGGAGCCGAGCGCAAAGGCCGAGAGCGCGAGGAAGGCCAGCGCCATACCGTCACGAACGCCCAAGACAATCCCGGCACTGGTCAGCACCACTGCGGCGGCGAATGGCCAGCGCAGCGCGAGCAGAAGCTTACGAGCGTTCGTATCACGCCAGCCGAGCAGCGGCCCTACCGTCATAAGCGTAACCAAAACCAGCGCGAGCGGGCTCGCCGTGCGCTTGAAGAAGTCGGGCATGAGTGAGAAGCGACCGTCGGTGAAGGGCTGTCCCCCAAACTGAGTGCCGTTGTCGATGTTGAACGCACGCCCAAAAAACCGCTCGAGACCCGCGCTCAAGCCCTTGATAGAAGTAATCCAGGGCATCGAGGTGCCGAACGCGATCACCAGTGCGACGATAACAAAGGTCAGCATCATCAGCACAAACACCGTATCGCGTGATAGAAGGGCTTCGGAGAGTGCCTTACGCGGTACGTCGCGCCAACGCATGCTCAGCAGGCCGCCGCCCAGCACCAGCAGTGCGATCATCGCACTAATCATGACCGTCTTGAGCCCTTCCTCGACAAACGAGTGCACCGAAAAGTTCGAGAGCACACCCGAGCGCGTCAAGAACGAGGCATAGAAGACGAAGCCATAGGTCAGAACCGCGAGGAAGAAATTAGCGCGACGCAAACCGCCGTGGGTCCGCTGGACTAGCAGGCCATGCAGCAGAGCCGTTCCAGTCAGCCACGGCACCAGGGAGGAGTTCTCGACGGGATCCCAGGCCCAGTAGCCGCCCCAGCCGAGCGACTCGTACGCCCAGTAGCCGCCCATCGTCAGCGCCAGGCCTAGGACGGTCCAACCTGCAACGGTCCAAGGTAGGGCCATTCGTGCCCAGCCGTCGTAGTCGCGACGCCACAGCCCGGCCAACGCCATACAAAACGGAACTCCAAGCAGGCCATAGCCGACGAACAGCGTTGGCGGGTGGATCACCATCCACACATTATGGAGCTGCGGGTTGAGGCCGCGGCCGTCAAGAGGTGGATAGGGCATTCCCGGCACTGGCTCAGTTGGCAGGAACGGATTACGAATGAGCATAAAGACGATCAACATCGCCTGGAGCATCATCAACAGCGCCAGCACATACGGCTCGTGCTCGCGGGTGCGCCGCATCAAGAACGGAGCAATGATCAGCCCGCCCAGTGCCCAGACCACGAGGCTACCTGGCTGACCCGCCCATACCGCGGCGATGCGGTAGCGCAGCTCAAGCTCACTGGAGCTGTAGTCGTAGACGTAGCGAATGTCGTAGCGCTGCAGCAGAAAGAGCGCGAGGATCAGCAGCGCCGAAGCGCCCGCCAGCAACAGCGAGCCATACGCTCCAGCCCGTCCCCACTGCAGCAACCTTGGACGACCACCTACAACCAGGGTGTAGCACGCAGACGAGAAGACCGCCGCCAGAATGGCGCCGAAGATCAGACTTGTGCCGATATAGTACATGCATTATTTCGAGAACCAGGTCGGGGAAGCCGGTGAGCTCTCCCCGTAACTGCTTCTTAGCTCCTAGCTCCAGCCCTATTGTTGCTCTTGATACTTCGAAGGACACTTAACCAGTAGCTGATCAGCCTCGAAGACGTTCTTGGCTTGGTTAAACTTCCCTGTCGCTGCGACGCTGATCGCGTCGTCAAAGTTCCCCGGCTTTGTCGCATGAACCACCTTGATCGAAGCGCCGGTGCTGTCTTGGATATCAAAGGTCCAGTTAAGCTGCTCATCGTACGCGCCCTTGCTGTACAGATAGCCAAAAACCTGAATCGTGCCGCTGCTCTGCTTAGCCTCTTCAATCGTCACTGTACGTGCGAGTGAGCCGCTCATCGACCAGCCGCCAAAGCCAAGCGCAAGCGCGATGATTCCAACCATAAGCCATTGCACCGGCTTCAGGCCAAGCTTACGGCCCGCAGAACCTGTACGAATATCTTCAACGGCGATTGAGGCCATCGCTCAACTCCTTCTCAATACGTTGGGGACGAAGTGGCTCGCTCTCAACTCGCCCGGTTGTTGCATATCCGGTATGAGCCTGCTCGTGCTGGCGGGCTTCGATGACACGCTGCAGCGCACGGACGCTTCGATCCATTCGCCACAGATAGATGAAGAAACCGATCATCACCACGAGAGCGACGGCGGTGGCTACGTACAATGCGATTGCTGGATTGTTGATAATACCCGGCATTTAGCTTAGCCCTTGCGCTTCCACACGCCGCCGCAGCTGGAGCAGCGTCGTGCGCAAATTGTAAACCCAGAAGAATAATCCCGTGAAACCTGCAAGCGATGCCAATAGTGTTGTCCGTGTAGCTACGTTACCGCGCTGGCTGCTGTTACCGGGCGCTTGAATGTTGAGCCGGACGCCGGTTTCATCAACCGACTGCAGCGCCAGCATAAAGCGACTGCCGGGAAACTCCGGGGTCTCCTGCTGTCGCCCGGCAGCAAGATTATACGTCGGACGGAGCGTCGTTCGGTTCGAAAAGCCTACGCCCGAAACATCGACAACCGCCGTGACCACGTCGCCGTCTCGCACAATGTCCAGCACCTGCACCCGCTGGTCGCCAAGCTGGCCGACGCCGCTCTTGCCGAGAGAAATGCCCTCACACTGCGATCCGGGCAAGAACGCACAGTTGGGATGTAAGCTATTTTCGTACATCCGCGGCACGACATAGGTCAACAGCGGCGCCGTCGCAAAGGCAAACAAGGCATAGACCGCGGCGAGCTGCCTCCGGCGGTCGACGTCGTCGATCGCTGAACGCAGCGCGAAGTATGCGCCATAGATCAGCAGCAGGATCAGGATCGACGTTTCGCGTGGCTCCCAGTTCCACCATGAGCCCCACACGACCTTCGCGAACATGGAGCCCGTTACGGTAGCCAGGATCGAGAACAAAAAGCCGAGTTCGGTCGCGGCGAGAGCTCGATCGTCATCCTGCGCCCGCCGTCGCCGCAAGTAGACAATGCTATACCAGGCCGCGATCGCGAACGCGAACGTCGACAGCCAGGCGGTCGGCACATGCATCATCACGATCCGGCCGGTATTGCCTAGCCCTTCATACGGGGGAACCCATAAGAACATTGCTGCGACGACCGCCAGCATCCAAAGGGTTACAGCCCACTTGGCGACCGTCGCTATCGGTTGTGATCGAGCCCATATCATTGTATCAACCCTGTTATTCATCCCAAGGGTGGAAGTTCCAGTGTTCGCGCGCTGATCGCCGTGCCGCGACGCTGCTAGCCTCACGCTTCCCATACATATGGAAACAACAAGAGCGCAGCGGTTGTCATCGCCACCGCATACGCCCCGAGCCCTTGCAGCTGCGGCAGCGCCATCCGCCAGGTTGCTCCCGTCAGCGCTTGCTCAGTTGCGAGCATCGCGATCACCAGCTGCGGAAAGATCACCGGAAAGGCCAGCGCCGCAAAGAGCGCCGAGCGCGCCGAGGCCTTTGCGATGACTGCAGCCAGGAGTGTCACTGTAGCGGCCAGGCCCAGCCCTCCAAGCAGCAGAACCGCCATAAGCATCACCGGATTTGCGCTGCGCATATTCAGAAACAATCCGAGCAGCACGGTCACCACAACGCTTAAGAGTGCCAGCAACAGGACGTTAAGCAACCACTTCCCGACAAAGACCGCGAGCGGCGGCGTGTTGAGGCGCAACAACGTCGCCGTCTGCACCTCCTCTTCGTGGACGAATGCGCGACCCAGACCCGACAGCGCCGCGAAAAAGAGCGCGATCCACAGCAGCGCCGCTTGAATCGGCGGCGTCAAAACATCACGCGGTGCGAGACGCGGACCTAGATAAAAGCTGACAACCAACACGACGCTTAACGCGAACATGGCCAACGCATTGAGCGCATAGCGCGTACGCAGCTCACTCCGTACATCCTTACGAAAGACTGCCCATGCCGCTCGCAGCGTCGGAGCAGCTTGTTGCCTGCTTCGTTCTACGTAGTGTGTGCGCCGTTCGATCTCTTCTGCCAAAACTAGGCCTCACCTAGGGCCAGCACAAAATCACCATATTTTCGATCGCGAGGATCGTTTGTCGCGACAACCGTCACGCCACGCGCCCGCTGCTCGGCGATCACCCGGTCGACCAAATTTAGGCCAGCAGTGTCCAAATTCGTCGTCGGTTCGTCGAGCAGCAGCACCGCTGGCTCGTGCAGCAGGGCAAGCGCATAACGCAAGCGCTGCTGCATACCAGATGAGAACGCGGCTACCTGCTCGTCTGCTCGACCGACGAGACCTACACGTCCTAGGAGCTCGTTCTGATCGCTCACAGTCGAGGGAATCCCACGCACATCAGCGACAAATGATACATGTTCCCGCGCCGTAAGTTCGCGATACAGCTGAATGTCGGGCCCAACCATCCCAATCATGGGACGTGCCTCACTCGGCGGCAAGCGAAGTGCGCCGTCCACGTAGCTGATCGTGCCGCTGCTCGGCCGTTGCAGACCCGCCAGCAAGCGCAGCAGCGTCGACTTCCCAACGCCATTATGCCCGGTAACCAGCAGTACATCGCCAGCCTCAAGCTCCACGACCACGTTGTGGAGCACACGCCGCGCGCCGTACATCTTAGAAACATGGTCGATCACAAGCCGAATTGCAGGCATCATCACTCCTGGTATTTTAGCATACCAGCCCCGGCTCCGACAGGGTTGGTAGCCGTAGGGCATCGCTGGTAGCAGCCCACAGGAAGCAGTTCTGCCTGGTCATCGGTCGTGTGTCGTAGGTAGGGGTCGGTACAACATAGTAGAGGACGCACGCAACGAAGTCAGGATTCCGCTGCAGCGGCGGCATCGCACCTGCCTGACTACTCACGTGGCACGGAGCGCTCCCGCATCAGCCTGGCCAGTTGCGTAGAGTTGCCCGAAGGAACATCAATTTTGCAGCACAAGCTAG
>JADDQE010000261.1 GCA_016781525.1 bacterium
CATAGCCGAGGGCTGTATCCCGTCCGTTTTGCGGATGTTGTCGTCGCGCCCGAGCCAAGTCGCGCTGCAACCCTCTGCCTCGTCTCGTACTAATCCGTCCTAGTAGGTTTCCTTGAGCCAGTCGCGCCACTCCCGGTCGAACTGCTCGTAGCTCACGCCAAAGGCCTCCTGCAAGGCTGCGGGAAGGCTCTGCCTCTTGTCGTACACCTGCACCAGCTTCCAGAAGCCGTCGAGACCGCCGTATCGGTCGACGATGAATTCGACAAGGGTCGTCGCAAAGCCATAGGCCAAGCTTACGTCACGTTCAAGAATCGTCAGGTGCTCGAGGTCTTGCTTATCGATCCGCCCACTCGTGTCCATGATCGGAATGATCTCGTCCGAGGCAACTGCCTCCGGTACACCACGAGAGACAGCCGAAAGCGGATCCGACACATACTCCGCCAGCCCTTCGATCATCCAGTCGCTCATCCGGGCGATCGGGGTGAAGCTGCGATTATTGGCGAGGTGCGTGTACTCATGCGTCAACGTCATCTGTAAGTCCGCCTGCCAGCCCGCAGACGCGTCGTAAAACGGAAAAACATACGAGTTGGGCGCAGCGATCACGATGCGGTCACGTGCTTGATACGTGCGTGCATAAAAGGCAAGGGTTGTTGGACCCGTGAACGGCCCAACGCCAAAGGTCGGTTTAATATACACGTCTGCCTTGGTGTCGGGAACCTTGCCGAGCCGCTCGCGCACCTGCTCGCGTGCCTGTTCCATCTGCTGCATCAACGTTTCGTTGACATCCTCGGTCCAGTCATACATATGGAAGGTAAAGTGCTCGGTCTCCACCTTCCTGGGCTTGCCGATCTCCCGTCGTGTCGGTTCCGACATTAGCCATCGGCCGTTGACCTCACGGAAGGTCCACTTTCCCGTGAGGCCATACTGCTCGACATCAGCGATCACAAAGCCAAGCTTGTGTGGAGTGATCGCGGTCACTTCGTAGCTGAAGCCGCCTTGCCCGCCGAAGATGGACTCCTGGTAATTCTCAAACTTGGTCCGCACATAGCGCTTCATCGGGCCATTGCTTGGATCGACGACTTGAGCCAGCAGCGCCGGATCGTTCTCGTTGTAGGCCTCGGCGTAGAGATCAAGCGTCTCCTGAATACCTGCCATCACCACTTGCTCATCGATCTGCGCGGCAGTGCTCGATGCTGCTGAAGAGGTTGGCGCGCTTGCCGAGGCAGGCGTGCTAGGCGACGGGTTTGCGGCAACTCCTGTACGCGGCGAAGGCGCAGCTGTGCCGATTGGTGAAACAGGCGTGGTTCCGATCGGCTGAATAGCACCACAGCTGCTCAGCGTCACGGCGAGGAGCAGCAGTGGTGCTGTGACGCGAACCAGTTGTTTATAGTGGACGGACATCGAACCCCCAAAAGCCTCGCAGCGAATAAAGTTAAACTGTACCACTTGCCGCCTTCCTTTGCCGCGGCAGTGGGTACCAAGCAGTGTATCAGGGCTGAACCATCTGACAAATAGACGAGAGGGGGAGGTGAGGTGCGGTATAATCAGGAGCCATCGACTGCCAGTAGTACTACTTAAATTGTTGACGGCCGTAAATTGCATTGGGTACAATAGCGCTACATTGACAGGAGCCTTGGATGAAAAGCTCGGAGATACGTCAAACATTTTTACAATACTTTGCGCGTAACGACCACGAAATTGTTGCTTCCTCGCCGCTGGTACCCGCGAATAACCCGACTCTGCTCTTTACCAACGCTGGCATGGTGCAGTTTGTCGAAACCTTTATTGGGTTGGAGCAGCGGCCGTACACGATGGCGGCCACGGCGCAAAAATGCATGCGCGTGTCCGGCAAACATAATGATCTGGAAAACGTTGGGCCTTCGCCGCGACATCATACCTTTTTTGAAATGTTGGGCAATTTCTCATTTGGCGAATACTTTAAAGAAGACGCGATCCGTTTCGCATGGGATTTGCTGACAAATGAGCTGAAGCTACCGAAAGAGCGGCTGTGGGTCAGTGTTTTCGAGGGTGATAGCGCAGTGCCAGCCGACGAGGAGGCTGTCCGCCTGTGGCAGCAAGTCGGCGTTGCGCCCGAGCGCATCCTGCGCTTTGGGGCCAAGGATAACTTCTGGTCAATGGGTGATACTGGGCCCTGCGGACCATGCTCCGAAATTCATTACTATCAGGGCGACGATGTCGAGCATCAGGTTCCAGAAGGTGTCAACAGCGATGACGACAACTACATGGAGATTTGGAACCTGGTCTTTATGCAGTATGATCGTGATGCTCAAGGCCGCCTGACGCCCCTGCCTAAGCCATCGATCGACACCGGCATGGGTTTTGAGCGGTTGGTCGCGGTACTGCAAGGTGTGCGCAATAACTACGAGACCGATCTGTTCACCCCCATTATCGATCGGTTGGTCACGCTGGTTGGGCAAGGCCATGAGCACTACACGGCAAATCGTGCCGTGTACCACGCCATCGCGGACCACTCCCGGGCCTGTGCGTTCCTGATTGCGGATGGTGTCCGCCCGGGTAACGAGGGCCGTAACTACGTGTTGCGCCGCATCCTGCGCCGTGCTGCCTATCAAGGCCAGACAATTGGGCTCAGCCGGCCGTTCCTCGCAGAGACCGCGGGGGTCGTGATTGAGACCATGGGCGATGCGTATCCTGAGCTACGCTCGAAAGCCGACTACATCAAGCAGGTAATCACGATCGAGGAAGAGCGCTTTGGCCGCACGCTGCAGGCGGGGCTGGAACAGCTTGAAAACATTGTATCCACGATGCAGCAGGCCGGACAAACGGTGATGCGCGGCGAAGATGCGTTCCGGCTGCATGATACCTTTGGCTTTCCGCTCGATCTCACCGCCAAGATTTTGGCCGAGCGCGGCCTAGGTGTTGACGAGGATGGATATTTGGTTGCCCGCGAAGCCCAGCGGCAGCGCGGCCGCGAAGCGGCCCAGTTCCGACGAGGTGCGCAGGCCGAGCTGTGGGCCGAGGCTGACCTGCCGCAAACTACGTTTACTGGCTACCAGGATCTACAGTCCGCAGGCCAGCTCATGGCGCTCGTGGTCGAGGGCGGTCGAGAGCAGCAGGCGAGCGAGGGCGAGGCTGTGCAGCTCGTGCTCGACCGGACGTGCTTCTATGGTGAGAGTGGTGGACAGGTCGGTGATACAGGTGTGATCGTCGGGCCGCAGGGCGCGGTGCGGGTGACGGATGTCCAGAAGCCGGTGCCAGGTCTCTTCGTGCATACAGGTACGGTCGAGCGTGGCTTTGTGGCGGTCGGAGACGCGGTGCAGCTCGTGGTCGACGCGGAGCGGCGTCGTGATATCATGCGCAACCACACGGCCACGCACCTGCTCCATCGTGCGCTGCGGGATGTGCTCGGCGAGCACGCAGAGCAGGCGGGTTCACTTGTTGCACCGGATCGGCTGCGTTTCGACTTTGGGCATCCAGCAGCGGTCGCGTACGAAGATTTACGCGAAGTGGAGCGCCGGGTGAATGCGTGGATTCGCGCTGACAGCGAAGTTGCCCCTGCGGAGATGCCAATTGCTGCGGCTAAACAGCTGGGCGCGATGGCCCTCTTTGGTGAAAAATACGGCGATATCGTGCGTGTCGTTACGGTCAGCTGTATCGACATCCCCAGCCGCGCACATGGCGGTGCAGTGGCAGAACAGACGATTGTAACGGAGACAATGTGCTCGCGTGAGCTCTGCGGTGGTACGCATGTGTCGCGTACAGGCGAGATTGGTTTCTTCCGGATTGTGGGTGAAAGCTCGATTGGGTCAGGTCTCCGCCGCATCGAGGCGGTTACGGGGCGGGGCGCGGAGGAGTACGTCGAGGCGCAGCTTGGGTTGCTACGCGGCCTGGCACAGCGACTTGGCACGACGCCGGCTCAGCTAGGGGAGCGAGCCGAGCAGCTGTTGAGCCAGCTGCGGCAGCAGCAGCAGCAGCTAGCGCAGCTGTCGCGACGTGAAAGCGGAACGCAGCTGCAGTCGCTGCTTGACGCCAAGCAGCAGCAGGACGGAGTAGCATTTGTTGCAGCCCGGGTCGAGGCGCCAGGCATGGAGAAGCTGCGCGAAATGGGAGACTGGCTGCGTGACAAGCTTGGATCAGGGGTAATTGTGCTGGGCACTGTCCTGAATGACAAGCCGCAGCTGCTGGCAATGGTCACGCCTGACTTGGTTAAGAGTGGCTATCATGCTGGGAACTTGGTGAAGGGACTGGCTCAAATTGTTGGCGGCGGCGGTGGCGGACGTCCAGATGTCGCACAGGCCGGCGGACGCGATGTCTCCAAGCTCGACGATGCGCTGCAGCAAGTGGGTCCGCTCCTCGCTCGTCAGAAGCAGTAGGGAGCCTAGTATCGAAGGCCTGTGGTCATCTCCACCTTGGAGCTGGTAGCCCTAAATTGGCTCCGATAAGCTGGGACGGATGGGAGCAGGTGGTTGAATCGTTGGCGTTACGTTCTTTTGATGCTCTAGATTCGCACAGCGAGGAACGCCGTGAGCAATAAATCGTCAAACGATCGTGGTGGGCAGCGTCCAAGCCCGCGGCCGAGCGTCTCGCTCGGTCAGCTTGGTCACGGTGACACCCCGCTCCTGATTCCAATTACCCCCAATAGCACGATTGAGGAAATCAATCGCGTCGTGGCTGAAGCTGGTGCACCCCGCGTCGAACTGCTGGTGCCAGACGGAACCTCGGCACTCCAAAGCATTGCGGGCAACGAGATGCTGCGGGAAGCAGCCAAGGCCGCTGGTGTTCGCGTAACCCTGTTTACCGCCGACGAGAAGACAACCCACGCGGCACGTTTTGCAAAGCTGGATGTGGTCAGCGTGGGAGGTACCGTTTCGGCACCGCGGCCTGGCGACGTTGCTCGCCGCCCAACCGGTCCACGGCCGGTGGTCAAGCCGGCGCCGCCACTGGGAGCCGCGCCAGCAAGCCAGTCAGCACCAGCACCAGCACAACCGCGGAGAACTGCATCGCCGCCGGCGTCCCCTGCGCCCGCGACCACACCGGGAACGCCCAGACCTCCGCGTGCACCTGAACCGGTGCCTGAGCCGGCCGCCACTGATGCTGCCTTCCTATCACAGCTAAACGTTTTCGACCAGGCCCCGCCAGAGGCAGCGCCGCGTGTCCAGGAGTCGGACGAAGGCGCGTTGATGTATGACGTGCCGGGTGATGCGGGCGTGCCGCGGCCGGCGAACAACGACGCCGAGTGGCAGGCGGCCTTCGGCGACCTTGACTCTACGATCGCGCAGGATGCTCCCGCTGTCCAACCTGTACGCGAGCCGCGTGCGCGTCGGCCGCGGCCGGTCGAGGAGCCAGTCGAGCGCCTGGAGCGTCCGTCGATTTTCGGTGCGCTCTTTGGTCGATTGCCCGGTCGCTCCCGTCGTGCTCCGGACGTAGCCGCGGCCGATACGCGTGGTCCACGGATGGCCCGTCCAGAACGCACAGTCGAGGAGACCGCGGCGCGGCGCCGCCAGTCACGCAACCTAGCTTTGGCGCCGCTGGTGCTGGTCGCTCTGGTAGGACTCGCCGCCGTAGCCCTTTTAGTTTACGCCGTACGTGGCAATTTGGACGTCGGAAGTATTCTCGGGGCCAATACCCCGACCTTGACCTTAGAGGCACCGGTTAATCAGGCGGATCCGGTAGAGTTTACGGACCAGGTTGTGCCCCTGGTGCGTGACCCTGTCACCGATCCGGCATCGATCAATGTTCAAGGGGCCCTGCTGACGGCGCCGGTGACCGTCGTGCGTCAAGGCACGGCGGCAGGGTCAACCGTAGCGCCGATCGGCTTTGCCCGGGGCTCGATCACGCTTCGCAACCGGTCTTCCCAGGCCGTGACTATTCCTGCGGGGACGGAGGTCGAGGCCGGTGGGCAGCGCTTTGCTTTCGAGAACACGGTTACTGTTCCTGCTAGTACGGTGACGGACGTGGGCATTACCTTTGGCGTTAGGGAAGCGACGCTGGTCGCGCGTAATCCGGGAGCTGAGGGGAATATTCCGGCTGGCACGATTGCAGCGATTCCGGGGTATTCTGGCACGCTAACAGTTGCGCAGCCGGCGCCATTCGGGGGTGGCCGCAACGACCCCGTCCAGATTGTTGCGCCGAGCGATGTGGAGCAATTACTCCCGCAGGCTCTCAGCCAGCTCTATGGGCAGGGAGTTCAAGCGCTGCAGTCCCAAGTGCAGCAGCTGCCGGGCTTTGCCATCGTCAAGGGCGAGAACACATCAGAGATCACGCCGACTGAAGATCTACTCAAGGACGTACAGCCGGGTGACTATGCTGTGTTTCCACCAATCGGGCAGGTGGCGCAGGACGGGCGCTTCACCCTTCAAGTTTCAGAGACCTTCGCGGCGCTTGCTAGTCCGGTTGATAAACCAATCGACCAGGAGCTCCAGCGCGCGGTCGCCAATCAGATTAAGCAGCAGCGTCCTGGTCTCGCTGGAGCTAATATCCGCATTACCAGCTGGGACCGCAGTGACCAAGGGATCGTTGTCGATGCGATTGCTATACCGCAGACTGAATCCGTGGAGGTGCCGCCGGAGCTAGCGCGGGACATCGCCCATGAGATCGCAGGCAAGCCCCGGGAGGAAGCACAGGCCTACTTGGAACAGCTAAAAGCTAACGGCACCGTTGGGGATTTTACCCTGCCAGATGAGTGGCGGACTGTCCCACCGGATGTCGAGGTCAGGTTTGCGGCTGCAGGGTCCGCGACGGAATGAATGGACGAATTGTCGCGCTCGATGTCGGCGAGAAGCGTATCGGCGTTGCGGCCTGCGATCCCAGCGGCATCGTAGTGCGAGCTGTCGGGGTGGTCCTGGCGGAGCCGCGTGAGCGGGCCCTGGCGGAGCTGCGTCAGATCATCAGCGACGAGGAAGCGGTGCTTGTCCTGGTGGGCCTGCCGCTAACACTGCGCGGCGAGCACGGTCCCCAGGCACAACGGGTTGTCGCATTTACCGATGCCCTCAGGCCGCTAATAACAGTGCCGGTCGAGTACCGGGATGAGCGCTACACCAGCGTTGAAGCGCTGCGGATCATCGAGGCACGCGGCGGGAAGCGCAAGAAGAATCGGCGCCGCGGCGAGGTCGACGAGGTCGCGGCCACCCTCATTTTGCAAGACTATCTAACTGAGCAGCGAATGCAGCGCCCACGCACTTTCGACGACGGATACGATCCGCCGTTCGACGACGAGTAACGGGGTTTGAGATATGACCCTCGACGGCACGTTGTGGAAGCTCGTCCCGCCGAGGGCGAGAAGTTTGAGAGCCCAGTGGCTACTGTGAAACAAGCTCCTGCAACACATCCGCGACAAGCTCTCCCGGTACGTCGCTCCGGACCACTGCTGCGCCGATTCGCGTAGGTAGCACCCAGCGGACACGCTTAGCACGCACCTTTTTGTCGCTGCCAATGCGTGCCAATATTTGGTTTAGGTCGACACCCTGCGGAATCCGGGTCGGCAGGCGAAATGCTTCGAGCGCGGCGCGTTGTTCTGCGAGTGCTTCATGGGAAAATAATCCCACACGCAGCGCGATGGTCCCCGCAGCCATCATTCCAATCGCCACCGCCTCACCATGTCGCAACGTGTAGTTACTCTCGGCCTCCAGCGCATGGCCAATCGTGTGGCCGTAGTTGAGGAGGATCCGTTCGCCCTGCTCACGCTCATCGCCGCTGACCACGCGTGCCTTATATCCGGCCGCGCGCAGAATAAGTTGACCTGTGAGCGGCTCTTCCAAAGCTAGCGCCTTCTCGGCATGCCGCCGCAGGTCCTCGAACAGCGCAGCATCACCGATCACTCCGTGCTTGATCGCCTCGGTCCACCCAGCGGCACGCTCGGCCGCTGGCAACGTCGCGAGCACTGCTGTGTCGGCGAGAACCAGACGCGGCTGATGGAAGGCACCGACCAAGTTCTTGCCAACCGCGTGGTCGACGCCCGTCTTGCCGCCAATCGCGCTGTCCACCATTGCAAGGACCGTGGTTGGCAGTTGCACCACGGCGATACCGCGGAGGACAGTCGCCGCGACAAAGCCAGCAAGGTCGCCGACAACGCCGCCGCCTAGTGCAAGTATGACATCACCGCGCTCGACCCCGGAGCTCAACAGCCAGTCGTACACATCGCGCACGGTATCCAACGTTTTATGTTGCTCACCCATGGGAATGCTAAAGCTGTGCGCCGTTCGACCGGCCTCCTGGAGTCGCTTGAGCACCCGCTGGCCATGCAGCGGCATAACCGTTGTGTCGCTGACCAGCCATACGTTGCCGTCAAGCCGCAGCCGATCCAGTTGATCCGGCAGGGTATCGAGCAACCCGGCGCGCGCCTCGATCAAGTAATGACCACCCGGCGTCGTGACCTGTACTGAGCTGGTGGTAGGGGCGCTCTGCTGACGTGTAAAAGCACGCACGACCTCGTCTGCGATCTGCTGCGGTGTGAGCGTTGCTGTCGGCACAATCCAATCGGCGATTGATGCATAGAGCGCCGATCGTCGCTCGGCCATCCGTTGTAGCGCGGCGGCTGGATCGTCGCCGAGCAGCGGACGATCTGCTGCTGCGCGAAGACGTGCGCCAAGCTGCTGCGGAGGTGCGTGCAGCCACACCACAAAAGCACTTTCTTGGAGCGCCACTTGGAGTTGCGTGTTTTCTACCACGCCACCGCCGGTCGCGATCACCCCCGGCGCATCGCTCAGCGCTTGGTGTAAGACTTTGGCCTCGATCTCCCGAAAATGCTGCTCACCACGCTGGGCGAAGATCTCAGTAATTGGCTGACCAGCCGCCGCTACAATCTGCGCGTCGATATCAACATATGGCCAGCCGAGCACCTGAGCGATCAGTGGTCCAACCGTAGTTTTTCCGCTGCCACTCAGGCCGATTAGTGCAATTCGATGCTGCATCCCTTGCTCTCTTCATGCTATTGCGGCCATAGTAGAAGGGGTAGGGCTTCACGTCAAGCCGCTTGCCTGCAACTGCTTGGTCTTCGGTTGCGACGGTCGGCGCTTTATGGTACGATCGCAGTGCTGGAGATGTCCTTTGTGGAGGGCTTTCCAGCTTTCGAGATAATTGATGGGGGCTTAGCTCAATGGCAGAGCACGCGGCTCATACCCGCTTGGTTGGGGGTTCGACTCCCTCAGCCCCCACCAGTAGCCCGGATTGCCTGTGTGACACTTCTCTCCCTAGCTGAGAAGTGTCTTTCTTTTACCTGAAACGTGCAAAATTTATAAGTCACTCTCCTTCAAGCAGATCATCCACTGCCCCCGTCATCGTGCTCGTCCTGGTAGCTGTCTGCCGTTCGCCTGACGTTCGGACTCGTCGGCCTCAACAGCCGATGTGCCGCCTGCAAACAGGACACGAGCCGCTCGCAATTCCCTGATCGACCAAACGACTTAAGCACGGAGCCTGAGGTCGGAGGGCGTTAGATGCGCAGCCGCGCCTATCTGCCCGGGACCTTGACAAAAGATCGTGTAGTGGTACGATACATCTAGATGCAAGTTGCACATAGATACGACGAGGAGCTACACATGTCAAACCAAGCAACGAATGATGCAGCGCGGGTAGTCGACGCCGCGACCAAGCAGGTCCGCGAGGCTGCCAATGGTTACGCGAGCTGGTCCGCGCAGGCCACGCTGGATGGTACACGTCAGATGATTGAAGCGTCGACCGAGGCGACACGCTGGGCAACCGACGCCACCGTCAGTGGTAGTGACAACGCAATTCGCGCCGTCGGCGACGCAGCGATCTGGATGACCCAGGCGGCTGCAGACGCAGGACGTCGTGTGCTGGCTAGCTGGTCGTCGAACACCCAGCCACCGCTGAAGACGATGCTGGCACTGCAGAGCAGCGCGATTGATAGCTGGCAGTCGCTCACCGAGGCGACGGTTCGAAACAACAGCGCAGTGCTGCAGAAGGCGCAGACGACGCTACTGCGCCAAGTTGGTTCTGCCGTTCAGGACTTTCAGCGCTCATCGGGACGTGTGGTCGAGGACGCCGTACGCCAGGGCCAGAGTGTTGCGTCCGAGATCAATCAGCGCACCGTAAACGGCCAATAAACATACAGCATTTTGAGCAGAGTCGAGCGGCCATCTCCGAGCTTGGGGATGGCCGCTCAATGTATTGTTTTTCCAGTTCCTTTTGTCAGCTTGCTAGCTCCACGCTGCGTCGGCGACGATTAGGCTAGCCAACTGCCGTGACGGCTATGGCGGCCGAACGCTCTACGCTGTTCCATTGCCTCTGCGCCGCCGTCCGCTCGCGGCCGCCGTCTGCTCCGCTTTCAAGGAATCGACTACTTGCCGTAACGCGGCAATGTCTTCTGCCATCGACTGAAGCCGGACTTGGAGTGCTTCTGCTGCGGCTGCTCCATCGTTCGGTCTTGCCGCCACCTGCGCGATCTCATCGGTAATCCGCTGCACATGGCGATCAAACATAGCCGCAAGGTCGTCGAGGCGCTGCTCCAGCGTGGCAAAGCGATCCGGCACTGCCTGAACACGCCGATCTACCTCCGCAAGCTGCTCTGACAACCCATGGAAGCGCTGCTCAAGCGTATCGACGTGGCCGACCACGGCTTGAAACTGTTCACCAGCATCGGCAAGCTGCACTCGCAACACCTCGCCATGCTGCTCGAGGCCATCGATTCGTCCTGCTAATGTCTGCAGCTGCTGGTCCAATGTCGAAATCTGTGGAGGTAATGCGTGCACGTGCGTCCGTAGATCCGCGATCTCTGCTGGGATGCGCTCAAGCCGCTCTCCGGTTCGCTGATCTGCCGCAATGACTGCCCGCTCGAGGCCGCCGAGCCGTGCAGCGAGCTCTGCGACAACATCACGTGATTGCTGGCTCGCGCTGGGGAAAACTATATTCATATATTGGTCGATGGCGCGCTGAAACGGCGTTGTGGCACTCATGTACGTGTCAAGTGCGTTCGTGACGGCTTGGGTCACTATGTTTGGGCGAATCGCTTCTTCCATCAGCATCGCCCAGATGTTAATGTTGGTCTCTTGTAGCGAGCGCCACGGCGCAAACAGATCGATGCTGCCGGTGGAATCGTGTCGAGTCACAGAGTCTCTCCTTCAAGATTGTTACGCTTGGCGTTGATGCCGGCTGCTCCGAAGCGTGCTGCGCAAGCTTACTTCCTCGGGACACTCTGCGTCAAATTGAGGGCCACGCACCGCGTTCTCCGTACGCCCCATGCTGGGATACGAATGGCCCTCTGTATCACTCCTAACGTACCGGCCGCACCTCGCGGGCGTTCTCCACGAGGATACCATGTTGATATGCGTCCACAAGCTTCAGCAAATCTTCCAGCTGACCCCGCAAGAGCTGACCAATATCGGTGTCGGCGATCAGCCGTCGCTGCGGGAACTGCGTGATCTGCTCGGTGCGCGGCGTCACGTCAGTGCTGTTGTTGATCATATCGTCCGCGGGGGTGAAGCCTTCGTGCGACGCAAGTAGCAGGCCATGCGAGCTACCGATGAGGGTGTACCCTGCAATGCCCGTTACTGGCTGATACGCTTCGCTCATCCCGCCGTCGATAATTATGAGCTTGCCGTCGGCAAGGATCGGGCGCTCTCCCTTTTTGACCTTGACTGGGGTATGCCCGTTAATGATCATGCCGTGCTCGCCATCCGCGCCGAACGCAATCAGTACTTTCCGGCAAAATTCCGGACTCTCGCGCAGAGCGTAGTACGGTCCCTTCGGCTCGACGTGAGTGTCGGAGTCGGCAATCAGGTAGCGCTCGAAGGTGGTCATGCGGGCACGACCAAAGAGCGGGGATTGAGGCCCGCACCACAAATACCACATCGCGTCCTGTCCCGCTTGCTTCGCCGCGCTGTTATGACCGAAAAATGCCTCGCGTGCCAGCTGCTCGTAGCGTCCCAACAGTGCCGGTCCTGCCAAGATTTCCCCGTCGAGCGGAAACGGTCTGAAGTCGCCGCTTCCGTCGACGGGCAGACAACCGTGAAACAGCAGGTTGCCATCCTGAACTTGGAACATCCGGCCATAGCTATAAAGGAAGCGCATGTGCTCCTGTAGTCGCGGGCTGTGCTGGAACTGGTAACACAGGTCAGCCATGACGGCGGCTTCCTCCGCGCTCAGTGCATTTCGGTCGTCTGGGTGAAGCGTCGGCCAGTGGGTGTCACGGAGCGGGAACGTAGCGCCATAGAGCGTCACGGTCCCCGCATCGAGGTCAATCCCGTCCAGTACCAGACGATCGGCCATCTCATACTCGGGGTGGCGGAGCATAATCTGCGCTTCCAGCTTAAACTGGATCATCGTGATCGCTTTGTGCATGCGTGCAAGCGTGTCGCGCGAGAAATCTTCCAAAGACGAGCCGCCCTTGGGTTGAAACAGCGTGCAGGGATCGTCACGGTAGGTTCCCTCGGCAAAGCGCGCCAGCGGCCTCAAATTGATGTTATAGCCATCCAGGAGCGTTTCGATGGTTACATAGCGCAGTGCAAGCCGGATTACGTTGGCAATTAACGCCTCGCAGCCGCTAGCCGCTCCCATCCACGACACGTCGTGGTTGCCCCACAAGATCGCAACGTAGGGATAGGCCATCAACCGCTCCATAACCTTTTCGGCGGCCGGTCCACGGTCGTAAATGTCTCCCATGATGTAGAGCCGGTCGACGACCAGGCGCTGGATCAGGTTGGCAAGGGTGGTGATCACCGTTTCACCTTCGCCCAAGCCCACAATGGAGCGGACGATACGCTCATAGTAGTGCGTTTTCTGGTGGTGCTCCGTTTCGCTCTCGGTCAGAAGCTCTTCGAGGATATAGGCAAGACTCTGCGGGAGTCGCTTGCGTACTTTGCTGCGTGTGTACTTCTGTGCCGCCGTGCGGGCAACTCGAGCGAGGCGCCCAATTGTTTGGGCCATCCAGGACTCCGGGTCGTCAACGTGTGCCAGCATCTGCCGCAATTTGAGCTCAGGGTAATAAACCAGCATAGCAAGCTCAACTTGCGCCTCGTCGGGCAGTTCGTCGGCAAAGGTTTGCCGGATCTTGCGTCGGACCGCACCCGAGGCATGGCGCAGGATTTGGTCGAACTGCGGGTAGGCCCCATGAATATCCGACAGGTAGTGGTCCGTACCTTTGGGCAAGGCCAGGATTGCATGGAGGTTAATCATCTCGATATGAGCTGCTGTTATCGTGGGGTAGCGCTGGCTCAGTAGTTGGAGCAGCCGCAGTTCCTGATCAGTATAGCCCGTCGGTGCCATGCTCCTCGCCTCCTCGTAGCGGCCTCGCTCCGACCAGGCCGCGTGGTTGAATGAACGCTGCAGTACGCGGCAGCATCATAGCATGTGTACCAAGTTGAGCAGAGCTGCTCGGCTTGCACCACCCCTTGTTCCCACCGCCTGAAGGTACCGCCGTGGCATAGTGCCATGGGGGTAGTGCGGACTGGGCTAATTGGAAGGGCCCTGTTGTGGTACGATGCACCCGTCGATCGGGAGTGTTGGGTTCGGTTTACAGGCGCTGAGCCATGCTACGTTCTCCCGGCCGTTGAGCGCTCCTGTTCTTCCGCTGGGCGCCACACTGCCCGCCAAGCAGCACATTTAGCCTCGGGCCAAACCAAGCTTGCACTGTGCTACAAGAGTAGTTTATGCCGATTCATGTTATACCCGACCAAGAGCTTCATGCCGAGATCGCATTGCTACGAAGCCAGCTTGTGGCCCTGGAAGCTCGTGATGCGGAGCGACAACGCGTGGCAGAAGCGTTGGCGCAGCAGAACGAGTATTTCGCCGCCCTCCATGAAACCACCCTTGCGCTGATCGATCGGCTGGATCTGGATGCGATGCTGGCCGTGACCATTGCTCGGGCGGGTGCATTGATGAACACGGCGCATGGCTATATTTATCTGCTGGACGACGACCGTGAGACGCTGTCGGTACGGATTGGCACTGGTGTATTTGGTTCGATTGTGGGGCGGCGGGCGCAGCATAATGTGGGGGTTAGCGGAAAGGTCTGGGCATCGGGTCAGCCGGTTGCAGTGACCAACTACAGCGATTGGCTAGAGCGTGATACGCGCTTCGACGACCAGCGCTATTATGCGGTGGCAGGTGTTCCTCTCACCGTCGATGGTCAAATCATTGGGGTGCTAGGCCTCGGCTACGTTGAGCCAGGCCAGAGCTTTGACGCAGACGCCGTGGAGCGCTTGTCACGCTTTGCGCAATTGGCGTCAATTGCGCTGGAAAATGCTCGTCTATACACGGCCGCGCATCGCCAAGCGCTGGAATTGACACTGCTCGACCAGATACGTACTGCTGTTGCGCGTGAGCTCGACCTGCAGGTCCTGTTTCGTACGGTGATCGAGTCGATCAGGCGCAATTTTGGGTACCCCATGGTCAGTATCTATCTGGTTGAGGATGCCCAATTGGTGCTACAAAGCCAGGTCGGATACCACCAGGTGCTGGATTATATACCGCTCAGCCAGGGCATCATGGGTCGAGTTGCACGGACGGGTAAGCCTGCGCTCGTGGAAGATGGGCGTACCGACGATTCCTTTCTCTGGGCCTTTGACGGGATCGCCTCGGAAGTATGCGTCCCGCTGCACGACCAAGGCCAGGTTGTAGGCGTCTTAAATCTTGAGAGCACCCATGGCATTAAGCTCGGCAAAGCAGATCTCAGGTTGATGCTGGCGCTTTCCGAGCAGATCGACATCGCGATTAGCCGGGCACGGCTGTTTGCCGAGGCGCGTGAAAACGAGCAGCGCTATCGGATCGTGGTCGACAACGTCAAGGAAGTTATCTTCCAGGCCGATATTTTCGGTGCCTGGACCTTGCTCAACCCCGCCTGGGTTGAGATCAGCGGCTTCAGTGTGGACGAGAGCATTGGCCAGCACTGGGCCCGCTATGTTCATCCGGCCGATCGTCAGGTGGCCATGGATGCGATGCACCAGGTTGTACGTGACAGTTGCTCTGACTTTCGCCAGGAACTGCGCCTATTAACCAAGGACGGTAGTTTCCGCTGGGTTGAAATGTATGCGCGGAGCGCGGTGGGCATTGGTGGTGCGCAGGTTGGAGCGTTGGGCACGCTCAATGATATCACTGAGCGAAAACGGGCCGAGGAAACCATCAAGCAGATGGCCTACTACGACTCATTGACTGGCCTGCCGAACCGGCTATTGTTTCAAGATCGGTTGCGCCAAGCGCTAGGCCGCGCACGGCGCGACGGTGCTCAAGTCGCCTTGTTGTTTCTTGACCTGGATCGGTTCAAGGTAATCAACGATACGCTGGGGCACCACATTGGCGATCTGCTGCTGCAAGCTGTGGCGCTGCGTCTGGGCGGCTGCATTCGCAACGGCGATACTGTAGCGCGCATGGGTGGCGACGAGTTTACCGTTGTCCTGCCGAACATTGCTAGTGAGCGGGATGCGGCTGAGGTCGCCCAGCGCATCCTGGATGTGATCGCGCCGCCATTTGCGTTGGCCAAGCACGAATTGTTCGTTACAACCAGCATCGGCATCAGCCTGTATCCCCCCGATGGTGAGGACATGGACGTGCTGCTGCAGCACGCAGATACCGCCATGTACCGGGCGAAGGAACGTGCGCGCAATACGTTTCAGTTCTACGCTCCTGCGATGAATGCCGCGGCGCTGCGAAAGCTTGAGCTTGAGCAGCACATGCGCCATGGGCTAGAGCGTAGAGAATTCGTCGTCTACTATCAACCGCGGGTGAGCTCGTACACAGGTGAAATGCGCGGCATGGAGGCGCTAGTCCGCTGGCAGCATCCCGAGCGCGGCCTGATTGCTCCGTCGGAGTTCATCCCGCTGGCGGAGGAGACCGGTCTAATCGTGCCGCTCGGCACTTGGGTCCTGCGCACGGCGTGCCGACAGAACAAGGTGTGGCAGGAGACCGGCTTCCGGCCATTGCGTGTCTCCGTTAACCTGTCGGCGCAGCAGTTCCAGCAGCCAGCTCTTGTCGATCAGGTCGCCGCCGTATTGGCGGAAACAGGACTGGAAGCGCGCTACTTGGAGCTTGAAATTACCGAAAGCATGACGATGATGCAGGTCGAGCGGTCGATGCTAGTGCTGCCGGCCCTGAAGGCAATGGGTGTGCAGATTGCAATCGACGATTTTGGGACCGGCTATTCGTCGCTGAGTTACCTTAAGCGCTTCCCGATCGATACGCTCAAGATCGATCGATCGTTCGTTCGCGATCTGACGTCTGATGTGAACGACGCGGCGATCGCCGATGCCGTCATCGCATTGGCCCACAGCCTCAACTTATCGGTGACGGCCGAGGGTGTCGAGACGGAGGCGCAGCTGTGCTTTTTGCAGGAACGCCGGTGCGACGAAATCCAGGGTTACCTGGTAAGCCGCCCGGTACCAGCTGACGATTTCGCGCGGCTCCTGGCGGCGCCCTCGCTGCTACCTCAGTCAGCTGCGGCCCGCACCCTGATCTCTCCCTAATGAAATAACTGGAATGCCGCCTCTCCAGCCCGATGCTCAGCGGCGGTTAGTGCGCAGCGCCTCGATGTACTCGCGCAGGCGCGCGACGGGCGCTTCCCACTGCATGCCCAATCGCCGCTCGACGTGCGCTTTCACCTGGGTTCCTAGCCCAAGCATTAATCGACCACCGCTGAAATCTTATCCCAAGCTGTCTGAGCGGTGATCATCGGCGAGCGCCCGAATGCGAGCGCAACCGATGTGCCCAAGGCAATGGCCGAGGTATGCTCGGCCGCCAGCAGCAGTGGCAAGAAGGGATCGTGCTTGGTCTCGCTTGACCAGAGGCCGGCAAAGCCCAGCTCCTCGGCTGCGCGTGCGAGCCGACCTATATTCGGCAAATACTTGCCTTCGACACCAAGGCCGATATCCAGCTTCACATACACCCCCAAGGCACTGTCGGCCGACAACGCCGTCCCCTCGCAGCTGTACGGCATTAGCCCCTACTCGTGCCGCGATCGGAGAGCAGGCTAGGGAATGAGCAGGACTTTGCCCGACGTGGCACGTCCGACGAGCGCTTCCTGAGCGCCGGCGGCTTCAGCCAAAGGCACAGCCCGATCAATTCGTACCGACAGCGTTCCAGCCGCAATCGCCCCGAATAGGTCACCCGTCCGCCATAGCAGCTCTTCCCGGGTCGCCATGTGGTGACCGAGTGTTGGACGCGTCAAAAAGAGCGAGCCCTTGGCATTCAAAATCTGGGGGTCGAAGGGTGGCACTGCGCCGCTCGATTGTCCAAACAGCACCATGTATCCGCGTGGTCGAAGGCAGTTCAAGCTGCCATCAAACGTCGTCTTGCCAACCGAGTCGTAGACGACATCGACGCCCTTGCCGTCCGTGAGGCGCCGTGTCTCGGCGACAAAATCCTGCTCCGTATAACGAATCACAACGTCCACACCTGCCTGGCGCGCGAGTTCGGCTTTATCCTCAGTCGACACCGTACCGATTACAAATGCGCCGTGCTGTTTTGCGAGCTGTGTGAGGAGCAGTCCGACGCCGCCTGCGGCCGCATGGAGCAGCACGCGGTGGCCGGGTTCGAGTGGAAACGTGCTGTGGACCAGATAGTGCGCGGTCATGCCCTGAAGCAGCACCGCCGCCGCGACGTGAAGGTCGACCTCATCGGGTACGGGAACGAGCTTGGCTGCCGGCACGACGACATATTCGGCGTAAGCGCCAAGCGCCTGTGGAAACGCTACACGGTCTCCTTCTGCAAAGTCCGGAACATCTGGCCCCACGGCATCAACGGTACCAGCGCCCTCGGAGCCTAGAGTGAACGGCGTCGGGAGCTTGTACTGTCCGCTGCGATGGTACACGTCGATGAAGTTGACTCCGATTGCCGCAAGCTTGACCCGAACTTCACCCGATTGTGGTTCCGGGATGTCTAGATCCTCCAACCGGAGTGCCTCAACACCACCGTACTCATGAACACGAATGGCTTTCATCACATTCTGCGGCTTAGCGACCGCCCTCCTTTGTCCGACGCACGGTGAATCGCTTTCCAACGAGACGACGGGAGCGCGGCCAGCACAGGTGCCGCGCCGGCCAAGCTTCCCATTCAACCCCACTCCTTGCGGGCCACAACATCGGGGGTACAGCTGAAGCCGCTCGCCCGAGTTGGTTCCGTCTGGTGCGGCTGGCTGATCTCCCGCGGTGTAATCATACACGGTGCTGCAAC
>JADDQE010000118.1 GCA_016781525.1 bacterium
GGTCCATTGCCCTCTGTTAACTAGTCTTTCTTCCTCGCCCCTCATCCCTCGCCCCTCGTCCCTCGCCCCTCGTCCCTCACCCCCGCAACGCCGCCAGCACCTGCTCGCCAACACGGTTGCCATCGCCGGCGCCGAGTGTCAGCAGCACATCCCCGGGCTGGATCAACGCGGCGATCCGCTCGGCCGATTGCTCGACGCTGCCCGACACTTCCACGACTGGCCCGACCACGCGCTGCGCGAGATAGGCCGCGTCGATCCCTGGGAAGTCGGCGGCCCGCTCGCGCGATGGATAAATCTCGCCGATCTGGAGGAGATCTGCTGCCACAAAGGCACTCGCAAATTCGTCGATCAGCGCGGCGGTGCGGCTAAACGTGTGGGGCTGGAAATAGACTACCAGTCGCCGGTCAGCGTAACGCATCTTCGCCGCTTGGAGCGCGGCGCGAACCTTGGGGGGATTATGGGCGTAGTCGTCGACGACGGTAACACCGCCCGCCTCACCCTTGAGCTCGAAGCGGCGCGCCGCACCCGCAAAGGAGCGCAGTGCATCAAAAATTTGACCAAGTGTGACATCCGGGACGAGCTCCAACACGCCGATGGCGGCGCCGATCGCGTTTTGCACGTTATGCTCGCCCGGCACCTGAAGCGCTGCGGAGACCTGGAGGGCATCCGCCGCCGAGTGCGTCACCTCGAAGCGTGTCAGGCCATCCTCGATCCGAATGTCCTGAGCCCGCCAATCCGCGGCCTGGCCAAGGCCATACGACACAAAGGCCGGAAGGGAGACCGTCCGTGCGGCTGAGGCCGCTTGCAAGCGCCGCACGCCCGGATCGTCGGCGCAGGCAACGACCGCAAGCGCGGTCTGGTCGACGAACTGAGTGAAGGCGGCCACTACGTCTTCGCGGGTCGGGTAAATGTCGACATGGTCCCAATCCACGCTTGTTACGATCGCCACCTTGGGCTGTACACCCAGAAACAGCCGATCATACTCGTCGGCCTCGATCACAAAGGGGCCACTGCCCCAGCGTGCAAAGCGGTCGAGGCCTGGCACAGGGCCGCCGGCCGGCACGATATAGGCCGGATCGTAGCCGAGCTCTTTGAGAATGACCGCACACATTGCCGTTGTCGTCGTCTTGCCATGCGTGCCGGCGATCGCCAGCGTAGGCTTTTGCAGTGACCACTCACGCCACAGGTCGGCCCGCTTTAAGACCGGAATGCCCTGCGCCGTTGCTGCCGCCAGCTCGGGATGGTTCCCTTGGAGCGCGGAGCTGGTCGCCACGATATCGACATCGTGCAGGTGTTCATCCGAATGACCAACATGTACCAACACCCGGCGTGCAGCTAGCTCGCGAGTCAGCTCGTTCGACTGGGCATCGCAGCCACTAACCGTGTGGCCCTGGTCCAGTAGGATGTGGGCGATAGCGCTCATGCCGGTGCCCGCTATGCCGATGACATGATAGTGTGCCATTATTGCCGGATTTTTGGTAAGCGCAGAAACAAGATCACCAACAACAAGATAAAGAGCAGCGCAAAGACCGAGGGCAAGTAGCTTCGGAGCACGTTCACGCCATTATCGGGTGTCACAAAGATCGTACTTTCACGATTAAAAAAGTTTGGAAAATACTGATTGATAAAGCTAAATAGCTGCGAGCCAACGAGAAACACGTTGATTGCGCCCAACACCGCGCCCATCAGTCGGCCGAGACGGGTTATATTTCTGCGCTCCCCCAGTGCCCCGCCGACAATGTACGCCAAAATCACGACCAGAACATAGCCGATGATCTGAAACGTCCCCGGATCATCAGTCGAGATCAACGCCTGTGCCTGGAGATCCGTACCCAGCAGCGTGCTGAAGAACGACGCGAACGCTTGGACGATGCGATTGATCAGCTGACCGAGCAGACCGGTGCGCCCCGGACTGCCAAAGAAGATCAGCGCGAACAGCAATCCAGCCGTCGTGATCGCCTCCTCCCGCCAGCCGCGGCGGGCCCCAAAGAGCGCGCCGAGAATCAGAAACGGGAAGATCAGCAGCAACTGGTACGAGATTGTCATCCCTGCCCTCCTTCTACGCCGGCCAGCCGTAGCAGCTCATCGGCTAGACGGATAGCAGCATCAGGTCGCGCTAATGCAGCACTGGCTAACGCCATGCGCTCACGCGCCTGGGAGTCGGTGAGCAACCGCCGTACCTCCCGAAATAACCGTCCATCCACGGGTCTTCCCGCTCCCAGCATCTCATCATCAGGAACGCTGACCGCCGCGCCACGCTCCGCTAGATAGTCGGCGTTCTTATCCTGTTTGACCGCCACCAGCGGCACCAGCACCGCTGGTAGCCCAGCTGCGGGAAGCTCAGCCAGCGTGGAGGCGCCCGCACGGGCAATTGCAAGATCTGCGGCACCAAACGCTTGTACCATCGTCGGCATGGCTGTCTGGACGTGGCTATCCGCCGATCTCCCTTCCGCACTCGTACCCTGTCCGCTATGGAGGTACGGAAAAAGATGGTAGCGCGCCTGTAGCTCCTCGGGCAGCCGCTCGGCCGCTGCCCGAAGCCAGCTTTCGTCACCCTCACGCCCGCAGACATGAATAATTTGCGACAGCTGTAGCAGCTCCGGGAGCAGGGCCTCGATCGCCCGGTTAACGTTCCGAGCGCCACGGCTGCCACCGTAGATAAACAGCACGGGCAGCTCATCGGTGACGCCAAAGGCCGCGCGGCTCGTCACCTTACCCTCAGGAGTGCTGGCCTCGAAGAGCTCCTGCCGCACGGGATAGCCAGTCACAATCGTTTTATCCCCCGGCAGATAGGCAAGCGACGGCTCGAACGAGCAGGCAACGCACGTCGCGATCCGCGACAACGACTTCACCGCCAAGCCCGGCACGATATCGGGCAAGTAGATCATGGTCGGCACGCCCAGCGTCCACGCGGCCACAAAGAGCGGAAATACAACATAGCCACCGGTTCCTAACACTGCTGCCGGTCGTTCTCGCAGGATCAGCGCGCGTGCCTCGCGCATACCACGCGCGATCAACGCACTGTTCCGCACCAGCTCCAGCGGACCACGCCCCCGCACTGCAGCGGCCGCGATTGCGGCGTACGGCAGTGCGCTCTCACGCACGACCAAGCCCTGCTCCATACCTCCATGTGACCCAATATACAGCAGCCGAAGCACGTCTTCAGCGGCTGCGCCAGGTTCCTCCACTTTGGCTGGAGCTGACCCGCCGTGATGCTCCGCGCTTGTTGCTGGCCTTGGCAGCTGAGCTGAACTTGCGCCAGCCGCGGGGGTCGCCCGCAACTTCAGGAGCTGCATCCGAGCGGGCAAAACTGATGCGACCGCGAGCGCCGGATACACGTGGCCCCCGGTGCCGCCGCCGCATAAAAGCAGAGAGCGCGGGGACGAGACTGATTGGCCGACGCTTGCGGGGTTGCGGCGCGGGACGCTCGACGGCGGGACTGACAACGAGTTCAGGTCGTTCTTCATCGATATGCTTTGAGATATTGAGCAGCACGCCCATGGCGAAAAGACACATCGCCAAGGAGGTGCCGCCGTACGAGATGAACGGCAGCGTCTGACCGGTAAATGGAATCAGCGACGATACCACCGCCATGTTCAAGAACGCTTGGAAGGTGATCCAGCTGGTGATGCCAACGGCCATCAGTGCCGCGAACGGGTCGCGCGAGCGGGCCGCGATGCGGTAGCCGCGATACGACAACAGGAGGAAGGCGCCCACGAGCGTCAGCGTGCCGATCAGCCCTAACTCCTCGCCGATCACGCTAAAGATCGCGTCGGCGTGGGCCGAGGGAAGCCATAAAAACTTTTGCCGCCCCTGCCCTAAGCCGCGACCATACCAACTGCCTGAGGCAAGCGCATACAGCGAGTGGACCGGCTGCCAGCCGCCGTCACGTGGGAAGGCCCAAGGGTTGATCCACACTTCCACGCGCTTAACGGTATGGCCCAGCGTTTGCACAACCATCCAGCCGAGCGCGCCGCCGCCGGACAGGCCAATCGCGATATGCAGAATGTTCGCGCCGGCAGCGAAGTAGATCGCGGAGCCGATGAGGATTAGCATCACCGCCGAGCTTACGTTGGCTTGCAGATACATGATGCCGCAGAAGACACCGAGCACCATACCGAATGGAATCAGGCCGGCCGTCATCGATTTGAGCTTGTCGCCGCGCGTCATGAGCCAGGCCGCGAGATAGACACACAGCGTGAACTTCGCCATCTCGGTTGGCTGGAACTGGAACGACCCGATACGGATCCAGCGCTTGGCACCGCCTGCTTCGCTGAGACTCGCCGGCAGCAAAACCACCGTTACCAGTAGGAGCACCGTCACGGCAAGCAAGGGCAGCGCCATCCGGTGCCAGAACCGGTAGTCGATCCGCTGGGCGATAAGCAGACCAACTCCGCCAATCAACATCCACAATAGCTGCCGCATGAGATAGAACGTTTGCGGACTATTCTCGTTCACCGCAATATAAAAGCTCGAGCTATAAACCATGACCAAGCCGAAGACGGACAGGCCCAGCACCAGTGCCAGCAGCGTGCGATCAGGTGGACGGCGATTAGTGTCGATCATGAGCGAACCCTCTTTGTGCAAACCGCAGCCAAACCATCGCTCTCTCCCTCATTCCTCTTCCAACTGCCTCGGCTACGCTGGGTGCGCGACGAGAAACGAAATCACGAGGCCGACGAACAGCACCGCCGCGAGCCCCCACCCGGCGAGAGGCGAGTCGCGCCGCTCCAACACTGGAAGATAGCCGCGCCGGTCGACCACGTAACGTGGGGCGAGACCAAGGCTAACCACTCCTCCGACAATCAGGCCGCCGATATGGGCGGAGTTATCGATATTCGTACCCGGCAAGAAGCCAAAGATTAAGTTGACTACAACCAGCGTCGCCATCTGACCGAGCTGCATCTTCGAGGCTTCCCAGCCGATCAACGACCGTGACGTAAATGCAAACGCGGCGAGGGCTCCAAACAAACCAAAGATCGCGCCCGACGCGCCGACTGACAACGCGTCGCTATTGAAGACATAGCTGGCGATACTTCCGGCAAGGCCGGCCAGTGCATAGACCGCGGTAAAGCGTGCCGTGCCATACACCCGCTCGGCCTCGGTCCCAAGAGAGTACAAAGCCATTGAGTTGAAGAGCAGATGCATCAGGCTACCGTGGAGCACCATTGGCGTCAGGAGGCGCCACCAGTGGCCGGCGTTGATCAGACCGTTCTCCTTTGCGCCCAAGATCGAAAGCGCCGCCGTAAATCGGTCGATGTACTGGTTGCCCACGACATCCTCGTATGGCAGCCGAATCCCGTTGGCAATGAGTCCAGTCAAGACGTACATGATCGCGTTTACCGCAAGCAGCGCATACACCAGCCTCGGCCGGGACAGTGGCAGCGTCAGCCGGACATGCTTCGGCGAGCGCTGCGCCATCTCGATCGCCTGGCCACCGGGCGACGGCTCTACGTCGTCGGGAGCTTGGGCACGCGCTTGAAACTCGCGCTCAAGCCGTGCCATAAACTCGCGCAGCTCGTCGTCGTCCAGCCGATGGTTGCTCATGTGAGGGCCCCCACGAGCCGACGGAACTGCTCGCCACGATCAAACTCGTTCTTGAACATTCCGAAGCTGGCACAGCCCGGCGATAGCAGCACCACCTCACCGGACACTGCGAGCCGCCGGGCGGCCTCAACCGCCGGAGCGAGCGCGTCGAAGGGGCCAACTACAATCGGCGGTGTGGACAGGCTCTGAGTCGCTGTCTCGAGCGCTGCCTGTAGCTTGGGTGTAGCCGTCCCTTGCAGAAGCACCACCGCCTTGGCGCGCGTCGCCAGGATCGTCGCGAGCTGCTCGAACGCTAGCTGCTTGTCCGCTCCACCCGCGATGACGATGGCTGGCAGATCGAGACTTTGTAGTGCGGCAATGGCCGCTGCCGGCGCCGTCGCGGTGGTGTCGTTGATGTAGCGCACGCCATCGACTGTGCGCACATCCTCCATACGATCCGGCACGCCCGCGAAGTTCTGAATCGCATTGCGAATATGCTCCGTTCCAACTCCAAATGATTTCGCTAGCGCGGCCGCTGCCGCGACGTTGCCTCGATTGTGCTCTCCCAAGAGACGCACGTCCCGCTTCTCGCAAATTGTTTCCGTTGCACCGTCCTGCCGCCACACCAGCTCGTCGGCGCGCCAGAGCATGGTGAACGCCGCCTCGTCCAGCACTGACTGCTCCTGCCCTGCTCCGTCCATGGTCGAACAAAACCAAACCTGCCGACCGGCTGCGCGCTGTGCCATAGCCCGAACGACCGGATCGGCCGCGTTCAGCACCACAACATCGTCCGGCTGCTGATGTAAGAAAACGTGCGCTTTCGCCTCGGCGTACTCCTCCATCGAACCGTAGCGATCGAGATGATCGGATGAAAGATTCAGGAAACAGCCGTACTGGGGGCTAAGCCGCGCCTCGCCCAAGCCCTCGAGCTGCCACGACGACAGCTCCAGGACCACCGGCGTTTGCGGCCCGATCTTCGGCAGCTGCTCCAACGCTGAGATACGCAGGTTGCCCGCAACCACGGTGTCCGGATATTGCTCGCGGAGCATTGCTCCGGTAAGCAGAGTCGTCGTCGTCTTACCCTTCGTGCCGGTGATACCGATGATTGGCCCGGGACAGAGGCGAAAAAAGAGCGTCATCTCCATTTCAACCGCTGCGCCCGCCTCACGAGCAATCGCAAGATAGCGCGACTCGCGCGGAACTCCTGGGTTTCGCACCACGATATCGGCGTCTCGAAAGTCCTCTTCGCGGTGCGTGCCGAGCACAAAGCGCAGCGGCAGCCCTTCAAGCTGCGCAAGCGTCGACGCGAGCTGCTCGGGGCTACGCAGGTCTGTAACGGTTACATCCGCGCCCTGCTCCACCAGAAACCGTGCGACACCGAGGCCGCCCCCGTGGACGCCGAGGCCCATTACCAGGACGCGCTTGCCGCGCAGTTGGGCTGTCGGCTGGCGATCCATCATGGCTGCACCTGTACAGACGGAGCTTGGCGGACTGGCTGTACGGCACACGGGCCGGATACCGGCCCTACTGGCAGGCCGCGCGATAACCGCGTCGTCAGCGTCAAAGAAATCCCGATGATCGCGGCGATCATCGCGATCAACACAAAGCGCTGCATCACCTGCGTCTCGGACCATCCGCTAAGCTCGAAATGATGATGGAGCGGCGCCATCTTGAACAGGCGTCGGCCGGTACCGGTGCGCCAGCGCGTGTACTTAAAGTACAACGTTTGCAGGCCCGACGAAGCCGCCTCGGCTACAAAAACAATCCCGATGAGTGGGAGCAGCAGCCAATGCTGCGAGATCAGCGCGACCACCGCAAGTGCAGCGCCCATCGCCAGCGCACCGGTGTCGCCCATAAAGACCTGCGCAGGATGCGCGTTGTACCACAGGAAGGCAGCGTTTGCCCCGACCATGGTGAAGCAAAAGGCGTGTAGATACACAAGCCTGGGATAGGCGATAAACGAAATGATGCCGTACGCCGCAAAAGCGATCACCAGCGTCCAGGCGGCCAAGCTATCGAGACCATCCGTAATGTTTACCGCGTTCGAGGTCGCGAGAATCACAAAGACTGCGATCGGAATATAGAAGTAGCCAATATTGAGCGGCCCATAGAACGGCACTTGGACACAGCCCTCGTTGGCGAGGCCAAAGTACTCGCGTGGTAGATACAGGGCGAGCGCAGCGATCACCGCGATCAGCATCAGTGATGCAAATTTCAGCCGAGCCGTTAGGCCATGAGTTTTCGAGCGCGTACCTGTAAGCGACAAAAAATCGTCATAACCACCCAGGATCGCAAACGATACCAGCACCGCGAGCGGCAGCAGCATCGAGGGGCGCCCTTGCAGATTAAAGAGCACGGTCATGATCGCGGCGCTAACCACGATCATGATGCCACCCATAGTGGGAGTGCCCGTCTTACCGAGATGGCTTTGCGGCCCATCCTCACGCACCTTCTTGCCAATCTTCTTCGATCTGAGCCAATCAACCCAGAAGCGTCCCGTAAAGAGCGTTAACAAAAAGGCGCCGCCGGCCAGCAACAATGATCGCGCTGCCTCGGAAACAGTGATTGAGCGTAGCGTCTCTTGCACGTTATCGCCCGTCTTCCTGTGGCCGTAATCCGTTCACAATCTCCTCCGTCTGCGCCACGCGCGCCCCCTTCACCAGTACCACGTCCTCCGCCTTAAGCAGCGGTCGTAAGTACTCGACCGCCTCCCCATTGCTTCGCGCAAAGATGACCTCGAGTGCGCGTCGCTGTTCGAGCGCTGCTTCGCCGATCCAGCGCGCTTTAGTACCGACGACGACCAGCCGATTCACGATAGCTGCGGCAGCCTCGCCAACTTCGCGGTGGCCCATCTCATCGACCGGGCCTAATTCAGCCATATCTCCAAAGACAGCCGTGCGGCGACCGGGCACTGCTCGCAGCACGTCCAATGCAGCTTTACACGACGCCGGTGCGGCGTTATATGAGTCGTCCAGAATCGTTGCACCCTTGACGCCGCGCACCACGGTCATCCGCGACTGGACACCGCCATCACATAGACCAGCTCGGATCTGCTCCCAACTCAGGCCGAGCAACAGCCCGGCTGCGATACTTGGCAGGGCAATATAGACCGAGTGCTCGCCTAGGAGCGGCACATCAAGGCGGTGACTCTGGCCCTCGAAATGGGCCGTAAACGAGATACCACCGAGACCATGGCTTTCAACGTCGCTTGCCCAGAGCTCCGCTTGGGGATCGCGGCCATAGAAGAAGGCGCGAGCGGCCGTCCGACGCGCCATGGCGCGTACTCGCGGATCATCCCAGTTCAAAATTGCCGCGCCGTCGGCCGGTAAGGCTTCGACGAGCTCCCCTTTTGCCTGTGCGATCACCTCTTGTGTCTTCATCCGATCGAGGTGCGACACACCCACGTTGGTGACGATGCCATAGCGCGGTCGAGCTAGCTCACAGAGCAGCGCGATCTCGCCCGGTCCGTACGTCCCCATCTCGAGCACTGCCACTTCATGTTGGGGCTCCAATCGTAACAACGTCAGGGGCACTCCAATTTCGTTGTTGTAGGACTTTCCACTGTAATGTGTTCGGCGTCCCTGGCGCAGCACCGCGGCGGTCGCCTCTTTGGTGCTCGTCTTGCCGACGCTACCTGTAATTCCGATGATCTCTGCCGTCATGCGCCGCCGATGGCGGGCGCTCAGGCGCTGTAGCGCTTCCAGCGGATTGTCGACGGCAAAAACGACCGGCTGCCCGGTCTGCACCAGTGCGAGCGAGTCCAGATCGGCAACAATGGCGACGCGCTGTTCCAGGTCACGCATGTGCCCAGCGGCCCAGGCTCGTGTGACGAGCGCACCCCTCGCCCCACGTTGCAGCGCATCGACCACAAACTGGTGCCCATCCACTCGCTCGCCCGGCAACGCCACAAACAAGTCCCCACGCATGATTTGCCGCGAGTCGATCGCGGCGCCGGCAAAGGGCGCCTGATCACGCAGCAACGGGAGCGCCTCGTCGACGCTCCCTGGGAGGTTCATAGCTGCAACAATGTCAGCAAATTCGATCACAACCTTCTCCGGCTCCGTTCGCCGCGCATTGTAGCATCAAGAAAAGGTGGAAGGATGAAGGATAAGGACAAGATAGACTCAAGAGCCACTCTTTGCATAATCCGCTCGCCCTTACCCCTTGTTACCTTGGTCCACCAATAACTTGTCCTTCGGACACGTAGCTCGGGTCGGGCGGAATGCGGAAGTGCGACATGAGCTTCGTGACCACCCGATGATAGACCGGAATTGCCGCCTCGATACCCCATTGCGCCCTTTTCGGTCGATCGATCTTGACCAGGATCGAGACGCGTGGATTATCGCTGGGCGCGAAGCCGACGACTGAGCCGATCACCGAATTGCTATCGTAGACGCCATTCACCGCGATCTGCGACGTGCCAGTCTTTGCACTCACACGGTAGCCCGGAACGAGCGGCTGATCTTTCCAGTTACCGGTGCTGGGACCCCAGATCAGATTCGCGTAGTGCTCGGCGTTTTTGGTCATCATTGAGCGAAGAGCGTCCGTCACCCCTTGATCGACGACCCGCCGCACCACCCGCGGCTGCACCGGCGTGCAGCGTGTTCCTTCACACTTTTCCTTGACAACGTGGGGCCACATCAGCAGGCCGCCGTTGGCAATGGCCGAGAGCGCCGTGAGGTGTTGGATCGGCGTGACCGCGATGCTTTGGCCAAAGCTATTGGTATCCAGTGTCAAATCACTCCAGCCATCTGGATTATCCTCGGGCCAGTTGACAATGCCGACGCCTTCGCCGCCGAGGTCGATGCCGGTCTCCTGGCCGTAGCCGAAGAGCTTGACGAACTTGTAGAAGTCATCACGGCCGACCATCTCGCCAAACAGCAGCGCCGCCACGTTGGACGAGTGGTAGAGCATCATGCCCGGGGTTAGATTCCCGTTACCCGCACGGTTCCAGTTGCCGATACCATAGCCATAGCGCCGGATGACGCCCGTATCGGGAACCGTCGTCTCAGGCGTGAAGGCACCGGTTTGCAGGCCCATTGCCGCGACGATAACCTTGAAGGTCGAGCCTGGCTCATAGGCATCGGTCAGCGCATTGTTGCGATTGATGACCTCGGGCTCGTACTCCGTGTACTTATTGGGATCGAATGTCGGCCAGCTCGCCATACCAAGCACTTCGCCGGTACTCGGCTCCATCACCAAGATCGTCGCACCCTCGGCCTGCTGCTCCTCGACGACGCGCCGGAGCTCGTCCTCGACCAGCTTCTGCACGGTGCTGTCGATCGTCAGCTTGACGGCGATCCCATCCTGTGGCTCGATGATCTCCTTTGGCGCGATCCAGATAGGCTGCTGGTCGGCACTCCCGCTGCGTTCGGCTTGCAGCTTCCCGGTGATACCCTTAATCTCTTCGTCGTAATAGGCCTCAACACCTGAGATGCCGACACCCTCATGGTTGGCGACGCCGACAATGCGCGAGGCGAACTCGCCCTGCGGATAGGCGCGCTGGGCTTCGGGAATCAGCCAAACTCCGTCGCCGAAATCACCTCCTGCGGTGAACGTCTCGATTTGCTGGGCGGCGTCCGTGGAAATCCAGCGTGCCAGGCGGGTCCACTCGCGCTCCTTGTCGCTCAGGATCGCGAGTACCTCCGCGGGGTCCTTGTTGATCAGCGGCGCCAGCAGCAGCGCGAGCTTCTCGGGCTGCTTGATCTTGGTGGAGTCGACGTACAGGCTAGGCATGTTGACATTCATCGCCAGCGCCACGCCGTTGCGATCATAGATCGTGCCCCGCCGTGGCTGCAGGACATCGTGCCGAGTCAGCTCATTTTGAGCCAGCTCGCCGAGCTGTCGACCCTTCAACTCCTGATACACCTGTATCTTGACGAGCTGCTGCGCGAGAAGGATCGTGATACACGCAACGGCCAACAGCAGGACATTGATCCTGACGCGAGTGACGGGTGTGCGCTGAGGCGCGCTAAGCTGAGCCATAAACTCAATGCCCAAAGCTCAACAAGCAAGGAGCGTAAGCTGCGCGGGTGCAACTCGCTCCTTGCCGGCTGCTAATTACTGGTAGCGACAACGGCGACGGCTGGGACCTCGATCGTGGTATAGCGTTGCTGCTCGCTGGTCGCCGGGCGTAGGCCAAGTGCCTGTGCACGCGCGGCAATCGCGTCGAGGCGGCTGGCCTGGGCGATGCGATATTCGTACTGCTCTGCTTCACGCAGCAGCTCAGTATGCTGCTGTTCGAGCTCTTGCAGGCGATAGCCAGCCGTAGCGACGCGCCCCGTCTGGGCCAGGTAGAGAATGCTCAAGATGCAGACGACCGCGATCGCGCCGGCGATCAAGCCGGCATCACCTAGCTTGAAATAACCGGCAGGGAACTCCGCGCGGCGGATACGCGCGGAGTGGAGAGGCAACAAGCGCTGATCGATCGCCATAGGGGGATACTCCTTGTTCTTCCCTAGATTTCTTCTCGGCCGTTAGCGTGGCTCAACCGCGATCCGTTGAGCAATGCGTAGTTTGGCGCTGCGACTGCGCGGATTCGCCTTGAGCTCTGGATCGCCTGCTACGATGGGCTTATGCGTGACCGGCGTCAGCCGCGGCGCGTAGTCGCAATCACGGCTCGTGATGTAGATGCATGGGCGCGGCCCCGCACCCCGGTCGACCAGATGCGGGCACTGCTCCGCAAATAGCCGAGGCGGGAGCATGCAGATTGCCGCCTCACGCCGCATGAACTCTTTCACAATCCGATCTTCAAGCGAATGAAAGGTAATCACCGCCAGCCGACCTTCAACCGCCAAGCACTCCGTCGCCGCCGGGAGCGCCTCCTCCAACGCCCCAAGCTCGTCGTTTACCGCAATCCGCAACGCTTGAAACGTGCGGGTCGCCGGGTTGATGCGTTCGTCCTTCCGTCCGCCGAGCGCTCGCACCACCAGCTCTGCCAACTCCGCTGTCCGTGTGATCGGCGCAGCTTTGCGCCGCTCCACGATGCGCCGTGCAATCCGGCGCGATGCCCGCTCCTCGCCATACTGAAAAATGATATTGGCGAGCTGCTCTTCAGGCAGTGTGTTGACCAGATCCGCCGCCGTCACACCCTCGGTCGGGTTCATACGCATGTCGAGCGGGGCATCCTGGGCGAACGAGAAGCCACGCGCTCCAACATCCAACTGATGAGACGAGACCCCGATATCGAGCAAGATACCGTCGACTGCGGCGAAGCCGTGCTCGCGCGCGATCGTTGCGATCTGACGGAAATTGCCGTGAGCTAGCGTCAAACGGTCGCCGTAAACTGCTAGCCGCTCCGCCACCGCCTGGAGCGCTGCCGGATCCTGATCGATCCCCAGCACCCGCGCCGCTCCACGCTCCAACATCCCAGCCGTATGCCCGCCGCCGCCAAGCGTCCCGTCGATATACGTTCCACCTGCACGGACAGCAAGGCCATCTAGGGTGGCCTGGTATAAGACGGGAATGTGCTCAAAGCTCGTCACTGTATCAGCTTTCACCCGTCGCGTTCCAAAGCATGACCACCTGATTTCCGCAAGCCAACGGCATCCACCGTTGGCGCAGGCAGCCCAGCACCCAACCGCCGTGTCCCTAGCTGCAAACGGTCTTCGTACCTTTAAATCCCAATCTCGGCCATCTGTGCGGCGATATTTGGATCGGCATTGTCGAGCGTGGCCATGGCTGCTTCCCAATCGGTCTGTGACCAGATTTCGAAGTAGGTGTTCATGCCTGCAACGACCGCCATCTCGCCGATACCTGCGTACTCACGCAACCCCGAGGGCAGAACAATGCGACCCTGCTTGTCGACCTCGGTATCGAAGGCACTGGAGAAGAGTAGCCGGCGTAGCTGACGCGCCTCAGCCGCCCCGAGCGACAGGCTGCTGACCCGCTCAGAGAGCGTTTGCCATTGTTCCATGGGATAGACCTGCAAGCAGCGCTCAAAGCCGCGCGTAACCACGAGCCCGCCCTCAAGCTGATTGCGGAACTTCGCTGGCACCGCGATGCGGCCCTTTGTGTCGACGCTGTGCTCGTACTCACCCAGAAACATGCTGTGCCACGTTTACCTACCGGTGTAAAGCAAGAACATCAGAACATTTGTGCTCATTCCCCACTTTACCCCACTTTTCCCCACTGGTAGAGCGATTATATCGCAGGAACGGTACGAACACAAGACCATTTCAGGGTAAGTTAGGGACTGATCCAGAAGTACTGTGTGAAAGGCTTGACATACTACGCTGTATAGTAGGCGAGCCAGACACTTTGTCGGCAGGAGTTGTAAAGAGTCCTTGCCGCGCGATCCCCCCACTGCTATACTGCATTCATGACCTTTGGCCTATGCCTACAGCGCGGCGTACAACGCCGCACAAACAGCTATGCATCACACTGACACGATCGTGCTACGCTCGGTTGAAGAGGCTCGCGACGAAATTTTGCGGCATGTCCGGGCCGGAGCTTCGGAAGCTGTACCATTACTGGCCGCGCTCGGCCGCGTGGTCGCTCAGGATGTGCGCGCGGATATCGACGTGCCGCCCTTTGCTAACTCAGCCATGGATGGCTATGCCGTACGTGGCGCCGAGATTGACTCTGCAAGCTTAACAAATCCTGTCGTACTACAGATCATCGCAGAAGTCCCGGCCGGAGGAATGACAGAGGTACCGGTCGCACCAGGGACCGCCGTGCGGATCATGACGGGAGCACCAATGCCGCCACAAGCGGACACGGTAGTACCCTTCGAAGAGACGGACGAAGGTCGGCCGGAGTCGCTGCACACGCAAGGGCAAGTTCGGGTCTATAAGGCGGTGCCAACCGGAGCAAGCGTTCGAGCGGCGGGCGAGGATGTTCAGGCTGGCACCGTAGTCGTTCCACGCGGTACTCTCGTACGCGCAGCGGAGATCGGCGTGCTGGCAACGGTGGGAGCGGCAACTGTCGAGGTCTATAGGCGGCCAAAGGTTGCGATCCTGGCTACAGGCGACGAGCTCGTCGACGTGGACGAGCAGCCCGCTGCCGGGCAGATTCGGAATGCGAACGGCTATGCCAACGCGGCGCAGGTTTTAGCCGCCGGCGGCGAGCCATTACAGCTGCCGATCGCGCGTGATACCGAGGCTGAGCTGATGACGCGCCTTGACGAAGGGCTTCGCTGGGGTGCCGACCTCTTTCTGACCTCGGGCGGCGTGTCGGTTGGCGATTATGATGTTGTCAAGAAGGTTTTGCTGTCGCGAGGTGAGATGGAATTCTGGCGCGTTAAGATGAAGCCGGGGAAGCCCGTCGCCTTCGGCATCATCGATGGCGTACCACTGCTCGGACTGCCGGGTAATCCCGTGTCGGCCATGGTTGGGTTCGAGCTCTTCGGACGCCCAGCCCTGCTCAAGATGCAGGGCCGTGAGGGGTGGGCACGGCCAGTCATCCAAGCCACATTCACTGGAAGGCTGACCGATCGCGCGGATCGACGCCAGTATGTGCGCGTCCGCGTTGAGCAACGGGCGGAGGAGTGGCTAGCGCATCTTACAGGCGAGCAAGGCAGCGGGGTACTGACCTCGATGATGCACGCCGACGGCCTGATGATCGTTCCCGAAGGCATGACGGAGGTCGAGCCAGGGAATGTCCTACCGGTTCTGATGCTGCACTGGCCCGAGCTACCGTCCGATCAGAGCTACACGGCGGCCGAGGCGGGTCTCGACTGCTGCTAAGACGCGCAGCAGTGCGGCAGGTCCAGCCGGTTTACCATACACCTAGAACGAAAGCGCTACATGTCTTCAATACCGCCGCACTCAGACGAGCCGAAGCCATTCGACCGCGAGGCAGCTCGTGCGCGCTATCGAAAGCTAATGCGGAGCTGGCCGATGCGGATGATGTATCTGCTGCTCGCGCTGACGATTTTGTTTGCTTGGGCCTGGGGCATCGCAGCGGCAGTCGGGCCGGATGTCGAGACGCTTCCCGGGCATGATGTCACGGTCCCGACTCAGCAGTGCCTCAGCTGTCACGCTGGCTCTGGCGAAGCCAGCGGTGCAAAACCGGGCGTCCCGCCGATGAACCACCCTGCCGCGCCAACCTGCGGATTCTGTCATCAGCAGGGACTGCCCGAGATGGGCGTAGAAGGAAGCTGGGCACGTCCCGCACACTAAGTATGCTCTACACCGATACGATTGCAGCCATTGCAACGCCCGTAGGCGAGGGCGGCGTTGGCATTGTTCGCCTCAGTGGCGCCGAAGCCTTGGCGATCCTTCAGCAGATTTTCCGGCCGGTGCGGGGAGGCCAGCGCTATCGTCCCCAGATGCTGCGCTATGGCCGCATTTTCGACAACGAAGAGATCGTGGATGAGGCGCTGGCGGTCTACTTCAAGGCGCCACACTCGTACACGCGCGAGGATGTCGTCGAAATCCACTGCCATGGCGGCGCATTACCGCTGCGGCAGACGCTCGAGCTGACGCTCCGAGCCGGTGCTCGGCTCGCGGAGCCGGGTGAATTTACCCTGCGTGCGTTTGTCAACGGGCGTATCGACCTGGCACAAGCCGAGGCGACGCTCGACGTGATTCAAGCGCGCACGCAGACCGGGATGCGCCTGGCACTCGATCAGCTAGGTGGCCGGCTTTCGCGTGACGTCCAGCGGGCGCGTGACAATCTGATTGGCGCCCTCGCCTACCTGACAGCGCTGGTCGACTTTCCAGAGGACGATGTGCCTGAGCAGGAGGTGCTCGAACCATTGCGGGCCGCCCTAGCCCAGGTCGAGCAGCTTCATCAAGGCGCCGACCAAGGCATTTTGTATCGGTATGGAGCGCGCGCGGTCTTGGTTGGCCGGCCAAATGCGGGCAAGTCGAGCTTATTGAATGCGCTGCTGCAAGTGGAGCGCGCGATCGTGACGCCGGTTGCCGGCACAACTCGCGACACGCTTGAAGAGACGGCGAACCTCGGCGGCGTCCCCGTGGTGCTCATTGATACAGCCGGCATCACCGAAACCGACGATCCTGTGGAGCGCATCGGAGTGGAGCGCAGCCGACGCGCGCTGGCAAGCGCCGACATTGTGCTGCTTGTCGTCGACCAGTCAGCACCCCTCGCCGACGAGGACCTGGCGATTGCGGAGCTTACGTACGGGCAGCCTACCGTGTTGGTCTGCAACAAGGCGGATCAGTCGAGCGCTTTAGATCGCGAGCGGCTCGTCGGAGCTCACCCAACACTGCGGGCCGTAGCCACGACATCGGCGGCGACCGGGGAAGGGCTAGTTGAGCTGGGCGAGACAGTGGCACGCACGCTGCTTGGAAGAAGCGCACTTGCCGGTGAGACACTGGTGACGAATCCTCGGCATAGAGAGGCACTGCACCGCGGCATCGAACATTTGCAAAGCGCGGTCACGGCGGTGGAAGCAGGTGTGCCGGTGGACCTCGTGGCCGTGGATGTCACGGCGGCGGTACAGGCACTTGGCGAAGTAACCGGCGAGACAGTCGGAGAAGACCTGTTGGCTACGATCTTTAGCCGATTCTGCATTGGCAAGTAACCACGGAGCAGGCACACTCGTTCAAACACACAAAGATCAGGCGTGCAGGCTGGAACTGTGACTGCATCAGCGAAACGTTTAATCACTCGGAGTAGGTGTACATATGGCGGTAAATGCGGAGCGCGTACGCGCGCATGTCTTTATCTCTGGCAAGGTCCAGGGGGTTAACTTTCGCACTAACCTCCGGGACCAGGCGCGCCGTGGCGAGGTCGAAGGCTGGGTGCGCAACCTACCCGACAGGCGGGTCGAGGCGATTTTTGAAGGGAACCGCGGCGCGGTGCAGCGCCTCGTGAGCTGGTGCTACAGTGGTCCGACGGCCGCCGACGTTCAGCATGTCGACGTCGAGTGGGAAGCTCCAACGAACCGCGAGGGTCCATTTGCGATTGTGTGGTGACTTGCGGGGCTAGCGGTGAGGGACTGTGGGCACGACGGAAACGGGAACAAAGAACAAAGAGCAAGGGACAGAGAGCTGAGGCGACAAGCAGGCTGGCCGAGCCGCCTCACATCGCTCGTCCCTTATCCTTCGCCTTTCCGGTTGTGCTCATCGCCAATCCACTCGGCCTCGCCGTCGGACCAGTGCTCCTGCTTCCAGATCGGTGCAACCTCTTTGATGCGATCCATGATCTGCTCCGCGGCAGCGAAAGCCGCATGACGGTGCGGGGCCGCGACTGCGACAACCACCGCGGTCTCGCCGATGTCAAGGCGGCCGATCCGGTGATGGACTGCCACACGGCCAATCTCCCACTGCTGCTGGGCCTCCACGGCAAGCTGCTCCAGGACAGGTACTGCCATAGCGGCGTAGGCCTCGTACACAAGATGGTCAGTCCCACGGCCACCGAAGTTATCACGGACCACACCTGTAAAGAGCACAACCGCGCCATCCTGGGGTGTTTGAACGTAGCGCATCAGAGCCGCCCCATCGAGAGGCTGCTCTGTGATTAGGAATGGCGTGAAATCGTCCTGGCCGCCACTAACAGGTGGAATAAAGGCCGCCTCATCCTTATCCGCCAGCAGGGTGTTGGGATCGGCGTACGCCTCGTTACGCGCAAACATGATGCTGCGAGTCGCCGGCTCCAGTGCGGGGTACTGCGCACATAACTGGGCCCAGAGCTGGCCCAGAGTAGTGCCTTCAGGAACCTCGACCTGCAGCTGAGGAGTGCCGACGATATCACGATGCAGCGCGAAAAAACGAACGGTTATGTTCATGGTTTTCTAACTTCAAAAAATCAGGCCGGGCGGTAAGCCATCGGCTGCCAGGCCTCTACCAAGTCGGGCACGTGGCCTTCGGGACCTTCCAGCCCACCTTGCCTCGATACACCGGCTTAGACGCCCCGGACAGGCACGCCGTGCTCGGCGAAATACCGCTTTGCTTCGGCAATCGAATAAGTGCCAAAATGAAATATCGACGCGGCCAGCGCAGCATCCGCGCGCCCGACGGTGACAGCTTCGAGCATGTGTTCCAAAGTACCAGCGCCGCCGGACGCGATCACCGGCACGCCAACAACCGCCGAGACAGCCTGGAGCAACTCTAGATCGTAGCCAGCTCGTGTACCATCGGCATCGATACTGTTGATAACGATCTCACCGGCGCCACGCTCCGCACCCTCGCGTGCCCACTGGACCGCATCCTTGGCCGTCGCACGACCAGCGCCGCCGGTATGGGTAAAGACCTCCCAGCGAGGCGGCGCGCTTTCCTCATTGACCCGCCTGGCATCGATCGACAGCACGATACATTGGCTGCCGAAGCGCTTGGCCCCATCACTGATTAGCTGCGGATTGCAGAAGGCCGCGGTGTTGATCGAAACCTTATCCGCGCCAGCGCGGAGCATCCGGTACATGTCGTCAACGGTGCGGATGCCACCGCCGACGGTGAGCGGAATAAAGACTTGCGCAGCGGTGCGCTCGACGACATCAGCCATGATCGCCCGCTCGTCGGACGAAGCGGTGATATCGTAAAAGACAAGCTCGTCGGCGCCTTCACGGTCGTAGAGCTCGGCTAGAGCAACAGGATCGCCCGCGTCGAGGTGGTTAGCAAAGGTCACACCCTTAACCACCCGCCCATTCTTTACGTCTAGACAGGGAATGATCCGCCGCGTCAGCATTAGCTCCTCAACTGGCTTTCTGTGCCCAACAGCTCGCGGCGCTCGACATCTTGGACGCGCCGGGCTTCAAGCAGATTGTTCCAAGCGGCAGCCAGCTCCTCAAGCACCTGCAACCCTTGAACCTCGACATCCGCGAGCCGGCCTTCGTGCCGCTGGGCAAGGAGATCGAGGCGATTACCCACGCGGGCAACGCGACCTTCTTCTTCGCGGCACCAGCTATCGATCCGCTCCAGCCATGCGGTTAGATGGCGCAGATGCTCCTCGTCCGTGTCGCGGAGATCGACCAGCCGCTCCTCATTCTGATGGCGCAGCTCCTCGATACGCTCCTGGGTCAACATAAAGCGATCGGTGTTAATGATCTCGATGCGGCACACAGCTTCCTTGATGCCGGGCAAGACCTTGGCAACCTCTTCGATTCCACCAGGCAGAACCTTTATCTGCGCTTCCAAGCCCTTGTACTGCTCTTCGAGATGCTTGATCCGAGCAACCGGCTCATGCAGCGAATTGCGCGCATCGGAGACCATCTGCTGCGCTTCGACTGCCTGCCGGCGAAGGGCTTGCTTCTCAGCTTGGATTTGGTCGTCAAGGCGCCGAAGCTCCTCGATTGCATTCATATCGGCAAGCCGGAGCGGCTCCAGCTGCGTCATCACTTGGCGGAAGCGATTGTCCGTCTCCCGGAAATGGGGCGCGATCTCGCGCTCACGGCGCTCGAGCTCGTCGATTCGGCCAAACAGCGGCGCAACATGCTCCCGATCGGCGCGCCGCGACTCGCCAAGCTGATGGATCATCGCCTGCATCTCGCGCACAGGCTTGACGGATTCTTCGGCTCGCACAAGCGCGTTAGCCACGTCGCGGCGCAGTGCCGATAGCTCGCGCTTATAGGCTTCTTGCACGAGCTGATACTCCTGGGCATGCCGATCGATCTCACCCTTGAGCTGGGCATTGAGCCCCTCCACCCGACGGACCTGGTCCATCGCCCAACCGTACTTGTTGTTCTGCTCTTTAATGATACGGCGCAGCTCGTCGATCTGGTTCTGGAGGTAAATCATCTGCGACTGCTCTTGTACCCGCAGCTTTTCTTCCTCGTACTTGGCCGTAATTTCATTCTTATTGTTCGACATGCGTGCCTCGATATCTATGGACGAGGGACAACTGTGGACAACATCGGCAACATTCCAAGCTAGCCGCGTGCTCCCTGGCCCTTCGTTGAATCAATTACTTGCTGAAGATCTATAGCTCCCGTGTAGAGCGCCTTACCAACAATAACGCCGGCAGCGCCCGTTTTGGCAAGCGCCACCAGATCGTCGGGGGTAGCAACACCGCCCGATGCAATAATGTCGGGGCCATTGACGCGCACCAGCTCCGCCACTCCGTTTACGTCGGGGCCGGTAAGCGTGCCATCGCGTGCGATATCAGTATAGATCACCGTGCTGACGCCGAGTGCTCCCATGCGGCGGATCAAGTCGTCGGCCTTGATCTGCGATGTTTCTGTCCAACCCTGTGCCGCAACCCAGCCATCGCGGGCATCGACCCCGACCACGATCCGTGCGCCGTACTTTTGCACGAGCCGGTTGATCAGCTGGGATTCGCGCACGGCGGCAGTTCCCAAAATAACACGCTCAACCCCTAGGTTGAGCGCTGCATCGACAGCTCCGTGGTCACGCAGGCCACCACCGAGCTGGACGGGAATCGAGATAGCCCGCACGATCGCAAAAACAACCTGCGCGTTAACGGGACGACCCGCTTTTGCGCCGTCCAGGTCGACAACATGCAGCCGTTCCGCGCCCAGATTTTCCCACTTCCGTGCGACAGCCACGGGATCATGGTCGAAAACGGTTATCTGATCGTAATCGCCTTGAAACAGCCGAACACAGCGACCATCCTTAATATCGATCGCCGGAATGATTTGAAAAGAAGTCATAAATCCTGTTTTCCTGCAAGACTGGCTCGCACTAACTATCGCAGCACCCTTGCCGCCTCAGGAAACGTTGGTACTCGGATTATACCCTACGAATCAATATATTGTCCCACAGGGTACGCGTGGAGATTGCCTCACGCTCTGTGGTGGGACGGACGCAGCGATCCTGCACGAGGCGCTCCCGAAGGCCATCAAGGTGCGAGATATGCCCGAGCGCAAAGAGCGCTTAATCAGCAGCCCAAGCTGGGCGCTCGCCGGCATCTGCAGAGCATGCCGAATAGCCAAGCGGCGTCCGAATACGCTCATTGCTCGCGTCTACAGGCGAACGGGACATATTGGAGGAAGTCGGAGCAGGATAACCAGCAGCGGGAGCCGAAGCCTGGTTGCTCAGCTCCCGCTGCCAAAGGACGGCATGTACTCTATGGCTTGGGGTGCGCTTCGACCAGCCCGACAAAATTACGCAACAGCTGCAGCCCCCATCGGCCACTTTTCTCAGGATGGAATTGTGTGGCTACGGCGGAGCCAAAGGCCAGCACAGACGGAAACTCGACGCCGTAGGCGGTCCGGCCCGCTACGATCTCCGGCGCCGCTGTATCGACGTAGAACGAGTGCACGAAATAAAAATCGGCGCCATCAGGGATGCTGGCAAACAGGGGATGCTCGGTGGCGAAATGGACTTGGTTCCAGCCAATCTGCGGCACCTTCCCACCGGCCTCGGGTAGCCGCCGTACGCTGCCGGGTACAACGCCCAGACAGGCATGCGCGCCCCATTCTTCACTTGTTTCCGCCAGCACCTGCATACCTACACAAATGCCGAGAAAAGGCGTGCGGCGCTCGATCACCTCCGGAATAACCGACGTCAATCCGCGCCGCTCCAGCTCCTGCATCGTATCGCGGGTTGCACCAACACCAGGCAGCACTACGCCGTCGGCCGCCGCAATCACCTTAGGATCATCGCTGACAGTAAGGGCCGCCCCGACGTGTTGGAGGGCGCGTACGGCTGATCTTAAGTTGCCGGCCCCATAATCGATAACTGCAATCATGCGGACATCTCACGAGTCTGGTTGAGTAGTTCCATAATAGCTGGGCATTATAGCCGGTTTTGGACAAGATAAAAAGACTTATGTCAAGAGTGGATGGACGCGCAGCAGGCTCGTAATCAGAGGCTCGATATCGACGGGCTCCTCGCGCTGCGCGCCCAGAGCGTCAACCATCAGCTTGGGCTTGCCCTGAAGTACCCGCAGCGTCGCGAGGACGCCTTCGGCGAGCGCTTGGACATCATAGCCGCCTTCTAATGCACACACCAGCCGCCCGTCACAGACCTCGTCCGCTAAATCGGTGATCAATTGAGCCAACCGGGCAAAGCCGCGGGTGCTCATCGACATTGGGGCTAAGGGGTCACGCCAATGGGTATCATAGCCGGCCGAGACAATGATCAAGTCGGGCGCGAAGCGGCGCACCGCACGCAGTACGAGTGCCTGGTACACACGCTCAAAAGCGTGGTCGCCGGTATAAGCGGGCATAGGAATATTGAGGGTCGTTCCCTCACCCGCGCCGCTCCCCATCTCGCGCCAGTGGCCAGTACCCGGATAGAAGGGATAGGTGTGCGACGAGATATACAGCACGCTCGGATCATCATAGAAAATGTCCTGGGTGCCATTGCCGTGGTGCGTATCCCAATCGATGATTGCGACCCGCTTGAGGCCCCGTTGCTGGACGGCACGTGCCGCGACGGCAACGTTGTTGATCAGGCAAAAGCCCATCGCGGTAGTCGGCGTAGCATGATGACCTGGTGGACGTACAAGCGCAAACGCATTGCGGACCTCGCGTGCGGCAACCGCCTCCGCCGCTCGGGTAACCGTACCGGCGGCCAATGTAGCAACGTCCCAGGACTCGGGAACGAGGTACGTATCGAGATTGAGCCGGCCACCGAATGTCACCATGCGCTGGGTCCGCTGGATCATGGCGGGATGATGCACCGCCGCGATCTCGTCCGAGGTCGCATGACGCGCCCCGAGCCTCGTGAGCTCCGATACAATCCCACTGGTCTGAAGTGCTTGAAGGATCGACCTCAGCCGCGCTGCGTTTTCGGGATGCTCGAAATCGTCGTGTAGCAGAAATCGATCATCAACGAGGTAAGCTGTGGCCATGGGCAACTCCCTTCTGCACGAAGCGTAGCACGAAACGTCCCCAGCGGCAACCAAACGCTGTGTCCACCTGCCTTGGTAACAACCCGCTCGTGGAATACCTTAAAGCGTGAAATACCGAGACCTGCAGTCGCCCGGATGCATTTAGCACTGTGACGACTGCAATACCAGCCGCGGCTGTATCACCATGCGAGCCGCGTACCCGAGAAGCTTGGTATGGCCGCCGACCAATTCCTAGTCCTGCTGGTCAAGTTCCTGCTGGTCAAGCCGCTTACTCCCGGAAGCGAACTGCACTGATGGGACTGATGTTGGATGAGCTGTATGTGGCGCGGGTCCCCGAACTGATTGACGTCCTGTAGGTGCCAGCCGTTGTGCTCCAGATATCGATTGTACTGACGCACCCCGACGAGTGACCGAACTGATAAGCCGCCGATTCTATCCGGGCGCCTGCGCAAGCTGTACCGCCACACGCATTTTCTGATCGTGCGGCGTTCGTACAGTTATGATAAGTGTATAAGGATTGGGACCATGAGCATCACTCTCGATACTCTCAACACGATAGTCGTCGATTGTGGACGGATGAGGCTCGTCGTGCAGCCGTCGCAGGGCCGCATACACAAAGTTCGTAATCGCTTCCAAATGCTGATCCCGCTCGATAGCCTTGGCTACATCCTTTCCACGCCGTCCACTAAACGCCGGCACGTATTGTTACAGCGGCCCTAGCAGCCGACATGCCACAGCAGCACAGTAAGTAATGGTCAGCGCCTGATGTTCTCGCAGGCTGCCGCCGGCTTACCGCTCTCCTGCGAACTAGATACCCGACGCCCACTGTTATGGCCCACTACTTGGTAGACACGGGTGGCGTTCTAGGAGGAACGGGGATGCCAGATCAACAATACGAAGTTCTTGTCATCGGCGGCGGGCCGGCGGGGCTTTCGGCCGCGCTTTACCTCGCGCGCTACGATCGCCAGGTTGCCCTCTTTGACACCGGCCGCGGCCGCTCGACGTGGCACCAGATCAACCATAATTATCTCGGTTTTCCAGGGGGGATTGCGGCACGTGAGCTCCGTGAGCGCGGGCGGCAGCAGCTCGCCGACTACGATCAGGTGACGGTATTGGAGCACAAGATCGACGCGATCAAGCGTGAGAACGGCCGCTTCATCGCACGTGGCCAAGCGGGCGAATGGCAGGGCCAGGCCGTTATTCTCTGTACCGGCGTGATCGACCATTACACGCACTTCGACGGCTGGGATGAGTACGTTGGTCGCAGCATGTTCTGGTGCATTACCTGCGATGGGTATGGCTGCAAAGGCGCGCGTGTCGTGGTGACGGGCAATACTAACGCCGCGGCCTCCGAGGCGCTCCAGTTGCAGCGCTTCACGTCGCAGGTAACCGTGCTGACCGATAGCCACGATTGCTATATCGACGAGACATTTCAGCGGCGCTTGCAAGAGCGTAACATTCCCTTGCTCCATGACAAGATTGACGCGGCGATCGGGAACGATGGCCAGTTTGAAGCAATCTGCACGAAGCAGGGGCAGCGAATCGAGCTGGATCAGCTCTTCTGCCAGCACGGTGCCACTCCCCAAAACAAACTAGCCAAGGACCTCGGCGTACTGCTCACAGCCGAAGGCTATATCTGTGTCGATACGGAGCAGAAGACCAACGTCACAGGAGTGTTCGCTGCAGGTGATGTGACGCGGCTCCATTCGCACCAAGTGACGACGGCAGTCCACGAAGGTGGCCAGGCAGCCTCGGCAGCCAACTACTTCTTGTACCCGTCCGAGCTGAAAGACGAGTGAGCGCACAAGCCATTATCGTGAGAGCTTGATTCTGTGGTCTATAATGGAGGCAGGAGGAACGAGGCACCGGGCTGCTCTCGTCAGCAGGTACATGACACAGGAAGCAGATCGACCAATCTTGATTACCGGAGGCACAGGCGGGCTCGGCCATACCGTCGTACGCCAGCTGTTGGCAAACTACACCTGTGTCGTCCTGTACCGCTCCCCGGAGGCCTGGGCAAGACTGCGGCAATCATGCGGCGACACTGCACGCCTGCACGGAGTCGAGGCTGACTTAACGGATGAGGCGGCGGTCCGACGTGCGGTAGAGCAGGCTCGGGCCGAGGTTGGCCTGCTCTATGGATTGGTACATCTTGCCGGTGGCTTTCTTGCGGGTGGCTCAGTCGAAGATACACCAACGGATACCTGGAATCAGCTGCTATCGCTCAATCTGACGAACGCCTTTGTAACGATGCGCGCTGTGCTACCCCAGCTTCGCGAACGTGGGGCGGGCCGCATCGTAGCGGTTGGCTCGTCAGCTGGCACGACGAAGCCGGCCGGCATCGCGGGGTATGTGGTCGCAAAGGCCAGCTTGAACGTGCTGACCGATGTGCTAGCCATGGAGTTGAAGGACACCGGCATAACGGCCAACGTCGTGCTCCCGAGCTCCTTGGCAACACCTGAGATGTTGAAGGAACTAAGTGCCGACAAGCTTGTGCCACTCGAGCGCGTGGCAGCGACAATCGCCTTTCTGCTCTCCGACGCCGCCGCCAGTATCACGGGAGCCAGTATCCCAATCACTGTTCCCGGCAGCGCATGATGGCCAGCCACAAATTTTCGCCGGCATCGCGGGCCCTACGCATCGCGTTTCTGGACTCGTGGCTGCAATCGGCGGTTGACGGTAGTGGTACGGCCGTTGGGATTGGGGGCCTCGAGCAGGCGCTGCGCCAGCAAGGACACCAGGTCGACCGGATCGCGCCGCGGGCCAATGGCTGGCGTGGCAAGCTGCCGATTACGCTGCGGCGGCTCCTCTTCAACCTCACGCTGCCGCTGCAGCTGCGGGGTACGGCCTACGACGTGGTGGTCGGCTTCGACTGGGATGGAGTGTGGCTGCCTCGCCTGTCGGCGACCTACGTATGCTCGATCAAGGGCATTATCGCCGAAGAGCTGCAGCACGAACAGGCCCGTATCCGAATGCTCTTCAGCCTTCTAGCCCACTTGGAAGGCGCGAACGCCCGGCATGCCGAGCGCGTGATTACAACCAGCGAATATTGCCGTGAGCGCATTGCCTACCACTATCAGGTGGCGTTATCACGGATCGGCATCGTTCCGGAGGGTATCGACGTCGGAGCGTGGTCCCGCGACCTCGCGGCTGCGCCTCCACGACCCGATAGTCGGCCGACGATTCTGTGCGTCGCACGCCAGTATCCGCGCAAACACATTGCAGATCTGCTTCAGGCCTTTGCACAGCTGCGCAGCTATGTACCGGCTGCCCAGCTAAGGCTTGTCGGCGATGGCCCCGAGCACGCAGCGCTGGTCGAGCTTGCCGAGTCACTTGGCATAGTGGGTCGAGTTGTTTTTCTGGGGGGCATCTCGGACGCCGCGGTTCGCCACGAGTATGCGCACTGTGATGTTTTCTGCCTACCCAGCGCACAGGAGGGCTTCGGCATCGTACTGCTGGAAGCGATGGCAGCCGGCAAGCCGATTGTCTCGACGACCGCAGCGGCGATCCCCGAGGTTGTGCAGCACGGCGTCACCGGCATTTTGGTCCCAGCCGGCGAGCCGCACAGTCTGGCGGGGGCCTTGCTGCTGCTGTTGGCTGACGACGACCGTCGGGAACAGTACGGCCGAGCCGGGCAGACAGCGGTGCTACGCTATGACTGGACGCGTGTGGCACAGCGCTTCTTGGAGCAGCTCATGTGGCGGCAGTAGATCGCCCTTGCTCTGCACATGAGGAGAGACTTATCCTGGTTGCGGCAAGCACCAGCGTCGCCCTGGTCGATGTGAAGGAGCACAGGATGGACGAACGAGCACTACAGGAGCAGCTAGCTGAGCTACCGGGATGGGCTTACGCGGATGGAATGCTGCGCAAGACATATACCTTTAAAGATTTCGTCGAGGCGGTGGCGTGGATAGTTCGGATTGGCTTTTTAGCAGAGGCACACGGCCACCACCCCGACATCGATATTCGCTACAATCGCGTCACACTGGCGCTAGTCACACATGACGCCGGAAACCAGGTGACCGACAAGGACCTTGGTCTAGTGAAGGCAATTGAGACCCTGTAACTATCTCCGCCGTACAGCGCACCAGCGGCTCGCCCCCACATTGGTAGTGGTACAGCGCTTGCTTTGGTGCTCCACTGTTCAAAAGGAGAGCGGGCACTATGCGAGCGGCACAGGAGCAGACTTATATCCTTGTCGTGGAAGATGATGAACCGCTTAGGGAACTCCTAACATCATGTTTTTCCGAAGAAGGATATCGTGCTGTCGGTCTAGCCAATGGTTTTGAGGCGCTTAGTTATTTGCAACAATATTCATCACCGTGCCTTATTCTGCTGGATTGGTTTATGCCGAAGATGGGTGGTGAACAGTTTATGGCGTTCCAACATCAATCTGCAACTATTCGCGATATCCCGACGATTGTTATGTCAGCCTCTCCTAAACACATCAGCGACATCGAGGCGACAGGAATCTTGAACAAACCCTTCAGCGTCGACGAAGTAGTGGAGCTGGCGGAACGATTTTGTAGCTAGGGTCACCTCGTCCCTAGTCGACGTCAGCTTTATCGGCGAGATACCGTGTCCTGAAGCTAGCGCTGGTAGCGCGAGTGCAAGTAAAGATAGCTGCCCTGACGATGGACGCTCAGCACCCGAAGCTCGGGGGGATTGGCATAGCCAAACGCCACGCCCTCGACTAAGCTTGGGCGGGCCTGCTCCTGCGACGCGCCGACAATAATCGGGCTGATGGTAACAAACGCATCATCGATCAGCCCGTCTGCGAGAAGCGCGGCGTAGACCTGCGGCCCGGCCTCACACAGGAGACTCTCAACGCCGAATTGAGCGCGCAGGGCCCGCATCACCGCTCGCTGATCGAGCAACTCCCCCGCGACCAAATAGTCAACATGAGGGCGCGCGCCGAGGATAGCCCGTGCGACGCCAGCCCCTCGCTCAGTCGTAGCTACCACAATTGGGAGCTGGGGATCGTCCAACGCGGGGGCATGCTCCGGCACACGGCCACTGCGGGTCAGGACCACTAGCAGCGGGGTTGGCTGGCGCCCCTCATGCTTACGGAGCGCCGCGAAAGCAGCGGCATCGGCGGGAAAGACGGCGCCCGGCGTCCAGACATGGTTGCCAGCAGCGGTGATCGACGAGCCGCCGACCAGCACCGCGTCGGCACGTGCGCGCAGCAGCCCCATCAGCCAGCGGTCGTGCCGATCGCGGCGGCTAATGTCGCCTCCACCCAGGTGGCCCGGACTGTTAAACGACACGCGGCCGTCATGTGACATCACGAAGTTGACGTAGGTGAAGGGCCGGTCGGCTGCATCGGGAAGCGGCCAGCCACCGTAGAGCTCCCGAAACGCCGCAGGGAGCTGGCGTCCCACCGGTGGCTGCTCGTCAAAAAGCACTGTAAACGGCGCTCCAGGTCCGCCTGGCTCGATCATGCGCTTCCTCTCCCTCGACCTCAATCAACCCGCGGCTGCCAGGACCTAGAGCTTTCCAGCAATGTGCCCCAGCATAATCTCATCGATCGAGACACACGGCGGCTCGCCGGCGGCGCGTACGATTGCGCGCGCAACGTCGCCGGGCTGGAGCATGTTGGCACGGTTCCACTCACCCGGCACATGTTCCCACAAAGGGGTATCGACCGCGCCCGGAATCACAGCAGTAACCTTAATCCCACGAGGGCGCAGCTCTGCGCGGATCGCCTCGCTAAAGCCCAATACACCAAACTTAGCAGCGGAGTAAGCCGACCAGTTCGGAAAGCCACTGCGGCCGGCGATCGACGCAAGGGTAAACAGATGGCCACCACTCTGCATATGGCCAGCAGCGTGCTTGCAGAGCAGGAATGTTCCGGTCAGCGAGACCCGCACTGTCTGCTCCCAAGCGGCCAGGCTCAGCTCTGTAAAGGGGGCCACGACAGCACCGCCTGCACTACACACCACGACGTCGACTATTCCCGTAATAGCCGCAGCTGTGTCGACTAGCCGTCTTACATGCGGCTCCGCTGTAACATCACAGAGTACGAGCGTCGTCTCGCCGCCGGCGTGCCGCACGAGCTCCGCAGTCGCCTCAAGCTCGGCCTGCGAGCGTGAGGCGACCACGACATGATCGCCACATGCGGCAAAGGCCAGTGCAGTCGCTCGGCCAATGCCTCGACCAGCCCCGGTAACAATGACGACGCGCTTAGTCATTATGGCGACTGCTCCGAATAAGCTCCAGGAACTCACCGCGCGTCTTCGAATCGGTCTTAAACCCACCGCGCATCGCGCTGGTCACCATACTGGCGTTCTCTTTGCGCACCCCGCGCATGACCGAGCAGAGATGAATGCCTTCGGCGACCACTGCAACGCCGGCAGGATTAAGGTGGCGATCGATAAAATCTGCGATCTCAACCGTCATACGCTCCTGCACCTGAAGCCGCCGCGCAAACATCTCGACGATGCGCGGAATCTTTGACAGGCCAATCACCTTCCCTTGCGGGAGATAGGCGACATGGGCATGACCGTAGAACGGCAGCATATGGTGCTCGCAAAGGCTGTAGAAGTGGATATCACGTACAACGACCATCTCGTCGTAGTGCACCGTGAAGATCGCATCGTTGATGAGCGCCTCAGGATCAACTCGGTACCCGGCGGTTAGCTCGGAGAGCGCTCTTGCAAAGCGCGAAGGCGTATTCAACAGTCCCTCACGCTCGGGATCCTCGCCGATCTCTGTGAGGATCGTTGTCATGGCGCGCTCGATCGCCGGATTGGAACGGAAGCGGAGCCCTTCGAGCTTGCCGGTTCGCTCGTCAGGGCCGATCATATAGGCCAGCGGCCCATCATCCGCGATCGCCGCCGCTTCGGCGTCGATCACCATTGGTGTCGTTGTATTTCCATTTAATGTTGTGTCATCGCTCATGGCTCGCGCACTCCATATTCGAATATGTTATTTGGTGTTTCCCATAGCTTGATCCAGCGGAGCCGTCGCCCGAGCACTGCTGCTAGGCGCTGCCACAAATAGACGACAACATGCTCCGCTGTCGACGGCCGCTCCTGAAAAAACGCATGTTGCCGATCAAGGTGGGTATGGTCAAGCTCGTCAAGCAGCGGCTGCACCGCCGCGTCAAGCTCCACCAAGTTTATCACCATCCCCGTTGCCGGATCGACGGGCCCGTCAACTGTCACCTCGAAGCGGTAATCGTGACCGTGACCCTTCTCGTTATTGCACTTGCCGTAGAGCGCAACGTTTTCGTCCGGGCTAAGCTGTGAACTGTCGAGCCGGTGCGCCGCCGAAAACTGGTAGCTCCGGCCAAAGCTCGCGGTCATGCCGCCATAGAAGTCGGCAAAAATATCCGCGGTCTCGTAGAGCCGCAGCCGATGCAGCCGCACACCGCTTGGCAGCTCCGGCGCAATCAAGGACCAAAGCACCTGTACGATATTTTCGGTCGTCGGCTGACGATCACGAAAATAGGCCATATCCTCGTTTAAGTGCTTGTGGTCAAAGCCCTCCAGCACGCGGCCCACAGTCCGCTTGAGCTCGGTCACATTAATAACCATGCCCGTGGCCAGATCGACCTCACCCGCGGTTGTCACCTCCAGCACATAGTTGTGACCATGGCCGTAGGCATTGGTGCATTTACCAAATACTTCGACGTTCCGCTCCGGGCTCCATTCAGCATTCCAATAGCGATGGGCCGCCGAAAATTCAAAGCGCTTGCTTGTTAAAACTTCCATAACCATCCTTTTCCGGCGAGAAGCGTGCCAGGGCCGGCAGGTCAGGTCGAGACTATCACTTACTTAAGTATAGCGTGTTTAGACGCTTTGGTCCATTGATTGACGGTGTGCTCAGCATCATGCTATCGTTACGAGGCGATACTCCTCATTTGCCACTAGCTCATCCACGGAGGACGAAGATGTCCACAGATACAGAGCAGAGCGAAGGGACAATCTTGTGGGAGCCCTCGGCTGCCCTTCAAGCCCAGGCGACCATAACACGCTATCTGGACTGGCTAAGCGAGCGTGGGCAGTGCTTTGACAGCTACGCCGCGCTCTGGGAATGGTCGGCAACGGACATCGAGAGTTTTTGGGCATCATTATGGGATTTCTTCGAGGTGCGCGCGAGCGCTCCGTACACTGCAGTTTTGCCGCGGCCCGAGATGCCGGGCGCCCAATGGTTCAGCGACGCCACCCTCAACTACGCCGAGCATATTTTTCGCAATGCGGACCCCAACCGCCCGGCGATCATTTTTCAGTCAGAGCGGCAGCCGGCGACCGAAATATCATGGAGCGCTCTCGAACAGCAGGTTGGATCGATTGCGGCTGCACTTCGAGCAATGGGCGTACAGCCGGGTGATCGGGTCGTCGCCTATCTGCCGAATATTCCGCAGGCTGTCATTGCCTTTTTGGCCTGCGCAAGTCTAGGCGCCGTCTGGTCAAGCTGCTCACCGGACTTCGGCAGCCCCAGCGTGATCGACCGCTTTACCCAGATCGAGCCCAAGGTCCTGTTCGCGGTCGACGGCTACCAGTATGGCGGCAAAACATTTGATCGACGCGCAACAGTAGCCGAGCTGCAGCGCGCACTACCAACCGTCCAACAAACCGTGCTGATCCCATACCTTGACCCAGACGCCGCAACGGAGAGCTTAACCAGCGCCGTGCTGTGGGGCGATCTCCTGCGCGAAGCAGCACCCCTCTTGTGCAAACCACTGCCATTTGAGCATCCGCTTTGGATTTTGTACTCGTCGGGGACGACCGGGCTCCCCAAGCCGATTGTCCATGGTCAGGGTGGTATCCTGCTGGAGCATCTCAAGTCGCTCAGCCTGCATCTCGATCTCAAGCGGGGCGATCGCTTCTTCTGGTTTACGACGACCGGCTGGATGATGTGGAACTTTTTGGTCGGCGGGCTGCTCGTGGGCGCGACGATCTTGGTCTACGACGGCAGCCCAGCCTACCCTGACCTCGATGCACTGTGGCGCTTCGCCGCCGAGACCGAAATGACCTTTTTCGGCACGAGCGCGCCATATATTACGGCGTGCCTCAAAGCCGGGCTAACGCCAGGCGCAACGCATGATCTCGCCAAACTCAAGGGCATGGGATCGACAGGCTCGCCACTACCGCCGGAAGGCTTCCAGTGGGCCTACGCGGAGGTCAAGCGCGACCTTTGGCTCGCCTCGATCAGCGGCGGCACCGACCTCTGCACCGCGTTTGTCGGCGGCTGTCCGCTGCTGCCCGTCTATTCAGGCGAGCTCCAATGCCGCTCGCTGGGTGCGAATGTACAGGCCTTTGACGAACAAGGCCAACCGTTGATCGAGCAGGTTGGCGAGCTGGTTATTACCAAGCCGATGCTTTCGATGCCACTCTTTTTCTGGAACGATCCTGATAACAAGCGCTATCGCGAAAGCTACTTCGAAATGTACCCCGGGATCTGGCGCCACGGCGACTGGATCAAAATCACGCGGCGCGGCAGTGCCGTAATCTATGGCCGCTCCGACTCGACCATCAACCGCATGGGCGTACGGATGGGCACCAGCGAGTTTTATCGAGTCGTCGAGGACATTCCGGAAATCCTCGATAGCCTGGTGATCGATCTGGAAGGGCTGGGACGCGCGTCCTATATGCCGCTCTTCGTGGTTCTCAAGCCTGGACACACGCTCGACGACAGCCTCCGGACGACGATCCGGCAGCGGATTCGTACAACGTTGTCGCCGCGTCATATTCCCGACGATATCTTTGTGATCCCCGAGGTCCCACGGACACTCAACGGGAAGAAGCTCGAAGTACCGATCAAAAAGCTCTTCTTAGGTATGCCGATCGAGAAAGCCGCCAATCCCGACTCGATGAGCAATCCGCATACGCTCGCGTACTTTGTCGAGCTGGCGAAAGCCAGGCATGCTCGGCAAGATAGCGCAGGAGGATCAGCCAGTGCCACAGTATAGCTTTGACCAGTTTTCGGCAGTGCGTAATTACTACGACCTCAGCTGGAGCCCCGACGGACGATCCATCGCCTATGTCACGAACATCTCGGGTCAGTTCAACGTGTGGCGTCAGCCAATCGCCACAACCACGGAAGGCCACTCGGCTATGCCGATCCAGCTGACCGCGTTAACGGAAGAGACAGCCCGCCGCGCCGTCTGGAGTCCCGACAACCAGCGCATCTTGATGCTTGCCGACCGCCACGGCACCGAAAATTACCAAATCTACGAAGTGCCGCCCGAGCATGGCTGGCTTTACCCGATCACGAACAATCCGGCTGTGCGCCACGAGATCGGAGAGCGGCCATTCAGCCCGGATGGTCAATTGATCGCCTACGGCTCGAACGAGCGCTCGCCAAGTGATATTGACGTGGTTGTCCAGGATCTCGAGTCCGGCGAGATACGGCCGCTGCTCGCTGGCGACGCCATGTACTTTCCGCACGCCTGGTCGCCTGATGGAAAAGCGGTGCTAGTCATCCAGTTCATCCAAAACACCGACCAAGATCTGCATCTGTGTAACGTCGAAACCGGAGAAAGCCGCAACTTGACACGACATGAGGGGGACATACGGTTCGAGCCAGGCCCCTGGAAGCCGGACGGGAGCGGCTTCTACGTCCGTAGTAATCGAGAGCGCGAGTTTATGGGCCTCGCCTTCTTCGACGTCAGAAGCAACCAGCTAGAATGGCTGGAAACTCCGGAATGGGATGTCGAGCATGTTGCGTTGTCACAGGATGGCCGGTACCTCGCATGGATTGTTAACGAGGACGGCTATTCACGGTTGGCGGTACGTGATACCTCAACCGATGAGGTACGTCGGTACGATCAGCTACCACGCGGTGTCTACACATTGCCACGCTGGAGCCCGACCGAGCCGCGGCTGGCGCTGTTGATTACCCGGCCAGTCCGTCCAGCGAACGTGTATCTGCTGGATGTCGAGAGCGGAGAGGTGCGGATGCTGACACAAAGCTTTCTCGGCGGTGTGCCCGAGGCGGAGATGGTTGAGCCTGAGGTAATCCGCTATCCTTCCTTCGACGAACGGCAGATCCCGGCCTACCTTTTCAGGCCAAAAAATCTCGCACAGGGTGAGCGAGTCCCGGTTGTCCTCTCGATCCACGGCGGACCTGAAGCGCAGGAGCGGCCCAACTACGCGTATAACGGTCTATACCAATACCTGCTCAATCGCAAGATTGGCGTGCTTGCAACGAACATCCGCGGATCGACCGGCTACGGCATCTCGTACCAGAAGCTGATCCACCGCAATTGGGGCGGCGGTGAGCTGCACGATTTGGAGCACGCGGCGCACTATCTGCACACGCTCGACTGGGTCGATCCCAAACGCTTGGGTGTCTTTGGCGGGTCGTTTGGTGGCTTTGCCACTTTGTCGTGTGTAACGCGGTTACCGGAGTATTGGGCGGCCGCGGTCGATATCGTGGGACCGTCCAACTTGATAACGTTTGTGAAGGCCGTCCCACCCTTCTGGCGGAGATTCATGAAAGCCTGGGTGGGCGATCCCGAGGAAGACGCGGCAATGCTGCAGGAGCGTAGCCCGATCACCTACGTCGACAATATCCGTGCCCCATTGCTCGTCATCCAGGGTGCGAATGATCCACGGGTGGTTAAGGGCGAGTCAGACCAGATGGTCGAGCGACTCCGGGAGCTTGGCCGCACCGTGGAATACCTGGTGTTCGAGGATGAGGGCCATGGCTTCACCAAGACCTCCAACTCGCTCAAAGCCCTCCGAATGAGCGCCGAGTGGCTGGAGCGCCATTTGTCGCCGACGGCTTCCGCTCCGCCCCAATAGGTCAAGGGCTCCAGCGACGAGACGTGCACTACAACCAAGTGGTCACAACAACGAAAGCTGCTCGGCAGGCGGTTCTTCGGGCGGCGGCAGCGGCTGATAGCCATGCTCCACCGCCCACTCGGCACTTGGACCAGCCCAGCGGAAGCGCCGAAGATCGATGCGGTCACGCTCATCAAACATGATGCCCTCGTCCACGAGCAGCTTGCGCTGCAGCAATCCCTTGGTGCTGATCCCTCCCTGCGCGTTCACAATCCGCTGCCAGGGAACTTGCTCCACGCCGGCCTTGGGAATTTGATTGAGCGCCTGCCCGATCGTTCGGGCGTCAATGCCGCCCCCAACAATCGTGGCGATGTCGCCGTAGGTGCTTACGAGCCCCGGCGGGACCTGCTGCACTACCTCGTAGATCCGCAGCTTCAAGACCTCAGGAAGCTCCACCTGCCTCGAGCGCACTTTGTCCTCCACCGACGGCCGCACGTTTTACCGCGCCGACTCAGGCCGACCCCGGCGCTGCTTGCGATACCAAACCCAAGCGGCTCCCACGATGACCAGCCCACCCAGCACAACGTACGCGACGGGGCCGAGATACGTATTGACCTTGTCGTAGTTCTCGCCGAGCAGTCGGCCAAGATAGGCCAACACTGCGGCCCAGATGCCCGTTCCAAGTGCCGAGTACAACAAAAACGTGAGCAGGTTCATGCCGGAGATGCCGGCCGGAATCGAGATCAAGGAGCGGACCCCAGGAATTAACCGGCCGAAGAAGACCGCCTTGTGGCCGTGTCGATCGAACCAGCGGTCCGCCTTCTCGATTTCGTCGCTTGAGACCGTCAGCCACCTTCCATAGCGATCCGCCAGCTCCTTGAGCCGCTCCTCGCCAAGGAGGCGGCCAAGGTAGTAGAGTGGAAGCGCTCCGAGCACAGAGCCGAGCATTCCTGCCAGCACCACGCCGATGAACGTCAGCTTGCCCTGCGCCGACGTAAAGCCAGCCAGCGGCATAATGAGCTCTGACGGTATCGGTGGAAAGATGTTCTCTAAAAACATCAAAGCGACGATCCCAACATAGCCGAGCGACTCCATCAAGCTTTTGATCCAGTCAAGCACAATCGGTCACTCTCCTCGCACCGGAATCAACCATCCCCGATCCCGGCAGCCAGCGGGTGTAATTGTTGGCAAGCCTAGCGGGCGTACCGAGCTATCTGGAATTTGGAGGAGTAGGTGCGGGAATGACTGGTGCCCGGACCAACTCCAGGTTTCCTGATGCGCTCACGTTTCCATTCTCGAGTGATCAGCCTCACTCCAATCAATTAAGAGCAAGACCTGCGCCAAGTACTCCCCTTGGCAGCTCACGGCCGCACGTCCTGCAGGGTTGTCACGGCGACAACCTACATTGACCCCTTAACCGGCGTGCAGTATTATTACCGAGACAAACGTACAGAAACTGCGCAAGGCGACCGAATGTCGGATCAAGCGATTTCAATCAGCCATCTTCATAAATCGTATGGGCCGTTGCACGTTCTACGCGGCGTCGAGCTTGACGTCGCACGTGGCGATATCTTTGGGCTACTCGGGCCGAATGGAGCCGGCAAGACAACCCTGACGCATACAGTGCTGGGCTTGTTGAGGCCCGACGATGGAACGGTGCGTATCTTTGGCAGCGAAGACCGCGAAAAGATGAGCAAGCGGATCGGGTACCTGCCTGAGCGACCGCGCTATCACGGGCAGTTCACCGGCCGCGAGTACCTGTCAAGCCTTGGGCGGCTATCCGACCTGAGCGGCAAGCAGCTTCACGATCGCATCGATGCGGTGGTCGAGATCGTGGGCTTGGGCCAGGCGGCAGAGCGGCGCATCGGCACCTACTCCAAGGGCATGCTCCAACGGATTGGTATTGCACAGGCAGTGCTGCACGAGCCTGAGCTGCTAATCATCGACGAGCCGGCATCTGGTCTGGACCCGGGTGGCCAGCGTGAGATGGCGATGCTTCTGCGTACGCTCAGCGACGCCGGCCACACCATCTTTCTGTGCACGCACCAGCTGACCGACGTCGCCCGCCTCTGTGACCGCATCGGCGTGCTGGTTAACGGGCGGATTGCAGACATCGCTAGCCTACCGGAGCTGCGGGCACGCGGTCAGAGCGTAACGATCAACGTCGCCGATCTCCCCCACGATACCGCGGATGCGCTGGAAAGTCTTGGCCCTGAGGTACGCTGCGAGCGGGTAAGCGTAACGCTGTTCCCGACGTCGGATCGATTAATGGAAGCAGTTCTACGGCGGCTACTGGATGACGGCGTCGTGGTACAGTCGGTTGTGCCCGAAGCCGACGCGCTCGAACACTTTTATCACAACACGGTGCACCAAGCTAAGTCAGCTCCTGCGCAGCCGCTCGCGTCGGCCGAGACATCGGAAGAGCTGCTGGAAACACTGATCGAGGATCGTTAATGGCTGCTATTCGCCGCATCCTGACCTTCACACAATTCACGCTCACGGAATACGTACGCAGCGGCAGAATCATCATCGAAATTATCGCGACAATGTTATTCTGGGCCTTGTTCCTGCGCCAATGGCCGGTCGATTTGAACCAATTCTTTTCCCTGACGGGTGTGTTTACGCTGCTGCTGTCAATGTATAGCACGTCGGCGTTGCTGAGCTTGGGAGAACGGCCACAGGGGTACACGATTATAACCCGGCCGCTTGGGCGGCCCGGCTACCTACTCAGCCACTACTTCGTGGCCCTGATTGTCGTGGGCGCCATGTTTCTGCTGGTCACCGCGGTAACACTCTTTTACAACCAGCTCGTCTTCCGTGGCGCCTTCGAGTTTCCGCTAGGCGAGGTGATGAAAGGGGCGATACCCCTGTTACTCAACGTGGCGCTGCTCGCCTCGCTCATGGTTCTGCTGTCGTCATTGGTGCTCAACAACACATTGCGCTTGCTAGTGCTGGCGATCTTGGCGATCGCGCTGTACAGCCAGGCTTGGCATCTGTCGCCGATCTTCCCGTACATCCGACCACTGCAATCCTTGTTCAGCTGGCCGGTCTATCCGGCAATCGCGGGGTTCAAGCTGGCCACGACGCGCGAGTTTACCGGGCCTGCGCTCTACATCCCGCTCTCTCAGCTGGCCCTGACGGTTCTGCTGATGAGCCTCGCGCTGAGCGCCTTCAAGCGCCGCGATATCATTCTCCGTAATCAATAGCTGCGAGGGGCGAGGGATGAGAGACGAGGGACGAGACGAGAGGGACGAGGGACGAGACGAGAGGGATGAGGATACAGCTTTTTTCCCTAGCCTCTAACCCCTCGCCTCTAGCCTCTAACCCCTAACCCCTCGCCTCTAGCCCCTCACCTCTAGCAACCAGGAGCACCGATATGCCGCTCACCTTTCGGAGCCAGCCACGAATTTCGCGCGCACAGTTTAGCCGCGTTTTGGAGCGTTACCGCTCGCCCTGCGCAGCAATAGCCGGCGAATGCTACGACATCATTTGCAGCTACGGCCTGGATCCGGCGGTCGCGCTGGGCTTCTTCGGTCATGAGTCCGTCTTTGGGACACGCGGCGTTGCGGTGGAAACGCTCAACTGGGGCAACGTACGGACGCCGGTTCGAGCGGAGCGAGTGACGGGCACCCATCCGCGGAGCTTTGCAATTTTCCGCAGCTGGCAGGACGGTCTTCGTGATTGGTGCGAACGCATCAATGAGCGCTACATCAATCAGCGCGGCCTCGACACCGTCGACAAAGCCATTCCGGTGTACGCACCCTCGTCTGACGGCAACAACGAGCGTCGCTATATCGAGCATGTTAATCAGTTGGTCAACGACTGGATCGCCGAGGACGCCAAAGCGCCAGCACAAACCGCACACGCGCTGCGTGACAATTTGCTCCTTGCGACCTTCAGCTCAGTCGGGTCCCAGTACCGGCCAGACCAAGCGTTTCACCAATATTACTTGAACGAGCTAAGGGCCGGACGGCCGCTAGGCAATCCGCTGAGCGAGCAGCGGACAGTTACGGTTAACGGGCAGGCCTATGTCATACAGGTCTTTGCTCTTGACACGATTTACGCGCCCGTCCCCCGCTGGAACGAAATTGGCCGCCTCAGCGATTTATTGAGGGGCTAGGAGGTAGCGCTAGAAGCTAGGGGCTAGGGGTTAGGAGGTAGCTGCTAGAAGCTAGGGGCTAGAGCGAGAAAGGGATACTCGCCCCTCATCCCTCACGCACGCATCAGTCCCACCTGGCGCGTGTCGTCACGCACCTCTCGCACCTCACGGAGCCGCAGCGTCGCTCCCCAGGCGCCGACCGAGGCAAGCGCGCCGATTGCGAAGAGCAACCCATAATTGTTACCGAGCGCGCCCAGCAAAAGGCCGCCAAAGACAGGCACGAAGGTGAAGACGCCCAGCGCGGTATTCGCAATGCCGGTGTAGGTGGTACGCTCGGCCTCAGGCGCGATCTCGAGCAGATACGTCGAGCTGGCGGTCGCGCTGCCGTCGATACTCAAGCCAATCAACAGGAATACCGCCGAAAACGCCCAGGCGAGCGCTTCTGACCCAGTGGCAAAGATGTACGGCAGCATCAGAGCCACAGCAGGTACAGCGGCTGCCAGCCCTGTCGCTAGCACGAGCAAGCGACGACTGCCGCGCTGGTCCGCCACACGACCCCAGTACAAATTTGAGAGCGCAGCCGTGATAACCCGCAGCGCCAGGTAGATGCCAACGAAGCGCGGCGAAATCTGCAACGCCTCCCGCGCATAGATGATGTAGAAGGGATCCGAGATCGCACCCACACGGCTCCAGATGCGTGACAGGATAAAGCGGCGGAAGTCGACATCAGTTCGAAAGAGCAAAGGCGCCGACTGCAGCGTTTCGCGCAGCGTATGACGTACGCTGGGGGTTGTCAGCGCGGGCTCGTCGATCGAGCCAAACGCATAGAACGCCAACACCATGAAGCAGAGCGATATGGAGCAGAGGATACCGTAATTAGCTGGAAAGGTCAGCGGTCCATCTTGTGCAAGCAGGGTCCGCACAATAGGACCCGCGACAAAGAAGGCCAGCAGCCCACCGAAGAGTTGGCGGTAGGAGAAAAAGCTGCCGCGACGCCGCGGCGTGATCGCCTTGGCCACAACGTCTTGAAACGCCAAGCTGCTCGAACCACCTGTCAGGTTATACGCCGTGTAGGTTATGCACAACAGGAGTAGCGTGAGGGACGGGCCGAGCGTGGTCGCGCCGAAAATAACCAGAGTCATGAGCAGGAACGCAAAGCTCCGGCCAATGGCGGCGCGGCGGTACAGCGGAAGCTTCAGCGGCATTCCCCCGATACGCCCTGCGACCAGCAGCTGTGGCAGCAAAAAGCCGCCGTTCTTCAACGACGGGAGCAGCCCAACGAATGCTTGTGATGCACCCATCTGACGGACAAAGAGCGCGAGCACCAGGTTCGCGTCGATGAGCGCGTCGGCCAACGAAAACAAGATGCCGTTGGCTACGCCGAGGCGAAAGTTGCGCTCTGTTTTGGACGGGAACACCCGCTGCCGCCACGCTTCAAATCTCAGCATGTCTTGGTATCACAGAAGGCTAGAAAATGCAGCAGACCAGTACGTGCCTTCAACCTCGGCGGCGCCGTGCGGACATCAACCTCGCGCTCCGCAGCGTTTTAGCCCATCTCTTCCCAGTTACGGCCCTTACTAACCTCGACCAGAAGCGGCACACTCAGCTCGGGGTAGACGCCCTCCATGGTCTCTTGGACAAGCCGCTGGACCTCGTCCAGCTCATCGTCGGGGACTTCAAGCAGCAGCTCATCGTGTACCTGCAGCAGCATCCGCGCCTGAAGGCCGCGCCGTTGTAGCTCGTCGAACAGACGAGCCATTGCCATCTTGATAAGATCGGCACTCGTGCCCTGGATTGGAGCGTTCTTTGCTTCTCGCTCAGCGGCGCTCCGTCCCGGTCCTTTGGCAACAAGTGCGTTGCTCTGCCCATTCCCAAAATACCGCCGCCGCCCGAAAAGAGTCTCTACATAGCCATGGGTTCGTCCGAATTCCAGCGTCTCGTCGAAGAACCGCTTCAGTCCTGGGTAGGTCTCAAACAGGCCGTCGATCAGCTGTTGTGCTTCGGCACGATTCAGGTCAGTACGTGCCGCGAGGCCAAAGGACGAGATTCCATAGATCGTGCCGAATACTGTTGTTTTCGCGATACGCCGCTGATTTTTGGTAACCTGGTTGATGGGCACGCCGAAGAGCCGCGCCGCGGTTGCCGCGTGAATGTCACGGCCCTGTGTGAAGGTTTCCAACAGGGCCGGATCCTCCGTAATATGCGCCAAGATACGCAGCTCAATCTGCGAGTAGTCCGCGGCGAGCAGATAGTGGCCATCCTCGGCGACAAACGCACGACGAATCTCGCGACCCTGCTCGGTGCGAACTGGAATATTTTGCAGATTCGGATTATTCGAGGAGAGACGTCCGGTTGCCGCGCCAAGCTGCTTGAACTCGGTATGTACCCGACCAGTGCGGTCGACCAGCTGCGGCAGCGCGTCGAGATAGGTCGACTTGAGCTTGGTGAGCTGGCGATGCTCCAAAATGAGGTTCACGATTGGATAATCGCCACTCTGACTCAGCTTATCCAAGACCTCGGCAGTGATCGAGTAGAGCCCGGTCTTTGTCTTAGTCAGCCCAGCGGTCGGAATGTCCAGCTTCTCAAAGAGCACTGTGTTGAGCTGCTGACCCGACCCGATGTTGAAGGGGCCGCCCGCAACCTCATAGATTTCGGTCTCCAGCTCCTGTAGACGCCGCTGCATGCTTGCGCTAAGCTGCTGGAGAATTCCTACGTCGACCTTGATGCCCTGCCACTCCATATCGGCTAGCACAGGCAGCAACGGCATCTCGATTGTTTCAAAGATCGACCGGATACGGGGAACTTTATCGAGCTCCTGGTCGAGATGATCACGCAGCCGCAGGGTTAGGTCCGCATCCGCCGCCGCGTATGGCGTGGCCTGCTCGATCGGCACTCGGTCGAAGGTAATCTGCTGCTTGCCGGAGCCGATGAGATCGGTGATCTCAGTCATCTCGACTTTCAAGATATTGAAGGCCAAATCTTTCAGCCCAATCCCTTGATTACCAAGCAGCGTCGCAGCGATCATGGTATCGAACTGCAAGCCCTGGACGGTGATGTCCATCTTACGCAGCGCCAACATGTCGAACTTACCGTTATGCGCGACCTTGGGCTGAGTACCATTCTCAAAGATTGGCAGCAACGCATCACGCACGACAGTCCGATCAAGCTGTGGCCCGACCTCGGCACCGGTGTGTCCGACCGGTACATACCAGGCCTCGCCTGGCTGCACCGCGAACGAAAGCCCGACAACCTCGGCATCAAGAAAGCCGAGGCCACTGGTCTCAGTATCAAAGGCGAAGGAAGGCGCCATCCTCAGCTGCTCGACCAACTGCTGTAGATCCACGTCGGTCCGCACGGCACGGTAGTTCCCTAAACCGGGCGGCGAACCGACGCTTACACGGCTGGGCGCTGATGCCCGACCCGAGTCGCCATCACTCGCCTCAAACAAGCCAAGCTGCGCAGGAGAGCCAGGATCAGGTGTGAACCCACTATTACTGGCATCGGCAGGTTGCGCCATGGCCGAGTCGGCATCGCTGGCAGGCAGCTTACGAACGAGACTACCAAACTGCAGATCTTGGAAGAGCGCAATGACCTGGTCACGGTCGTACCCAGCCAGTCGGCAGTGCTCAAGGTTGAGCTGCACTGGCACATCACAGTGAATCGTCGCCAGCCGCTTCGAAAAGAGCGCTTGCTCTTCCTGGCCATCCAGTACTTTGCGGTAGCGGTTTGGAACTTCGTCCAGCCGCGCATAGATACCTTCGACCGTCTCAAACTGGTTCAGCAGCGTAATTGCCCCCGTCTCGCCGATGCCCTTCACGCCTGGGATATTGTCGGAAACATCGCCCTTAAGACCACGGAGATCAGCCAACTGGTACGGCCGCAGACCTTTGTAGCGCTCTTGAACGGCGGCGAGGTCATATTCTTTGGCTTCCTGCCGCTTACCATACGGCACCGCTAGCAGTACGCGCACATGCTCGTCGACCAGCTGCAGGGTATCGCTGTCGCCGGTGATGATATACGTGTCGACGTCGAGCGCCGTCGCCTGGCGGGAAAGCGTGCCGATGACATCGTCGGCTTCGTAGCCTTCCTGAGTATAAATTGGGATATTGAGCGCCTGAACGATCGTCTTGATGCGCGCGAGCTGAGGATGGAAATCGTCGGGGGTTTCGCCGCGGCCGGCCTTGTACTCAGCGTACAGATCGTCACGAAATGTACGACCGACGTCAAAGGCGACTGCCACGTACTCGGGTTGAAGCTGCTGCAGCGTCGTCAACAAAATCTGACAAAAGCCAAAGACCGCGAAGGTCGGCTCGCCCGTCGAGGTGCGGAGGTTTGCATCACGGAGCGCATGGAATGCCCGAAACGCGACCGCGTGACCATCGACAAGGGCTAGTTTTTTCCGTGGCATCCGCTCCTCTTCCGCCTATTTCCGCATTATAGCGGAGGCACATCGTGCCGGCAAACCGCTGCTCTACGCCTCAACATAGCGCTGGACAACTTTATGGATCTCGTCGAGCGGCATGGGTTTGAGCCCGACGTAGAGATATGGATCGGTGTCGCTTGCAGCTCGCGCCGCCTGATATACATCATCCGAGACAGAGAGCAGCAAGACCGGGAGGCTGGAGGTTGAACCACTTGCACGGAGCGCGTAGTATAGATCAATGCCCTCGCCATCGGGCAGCTGTCCGTCGAGGATCAGCATTGAGGGGCGCTCTCGATCAAGGGCGGCCTTTCCCGAGGCCAGCGTGTCGTAATGCTGAACGGCATAGCCCCAGAGTCGTAATACTGTTTCAAGAATTGTCGCGAAATCGACATTGTCCTCAATCACCATGATCGACGATGACGGCATCGTTTACTCCAGGAGCAATGTGCTGGACGCTGCAAAATTCGTAGCGCAGCGTCCATATGTGCGGGCGCCACTATGCTAGCACACTTTGAACCAGATGTGTGAGTGCCGCTTCACGTGGATCCCTACCGAATCAAGACTTGCAAATTTCCAAAGCCTTTGGTATACTCCGAATCGGCTTGAACGTGGTGGCTGTAGTTCAATGGCAGAGCGCCTGATTGTGGTTCAGGTTGTTGTGGGTTCGAGTCCCATCAGCCACCCCAAACCAACCGCTGATAACTCCGACGAGTGGCATATATAGCCCAGTCGGAGTTATCGCTTTAAGCTCTGTTTTTTCCGCATATAGGTGCGAGAAGATTTGGCGAACCAGTTGTCGCCGTTCCACGAGCGTTGCCGCTCCCATAAGTGCCGCCATCGAGGAGAGAAGCTTAGCGGCTTCTTCAAGATTTGGTTGGGCGGGAGTTTCTGGAACCGCGAGCAGTTGAGCTCGTAGCGCATTTCGTCGCCGTTGATACTCATCAGCACCTATCAAGCCATCAGCATAAACTAAACCTAAACGACGCAGTTGCTCCTCAACTGCTGCGCGATCGATTTGAGGTGCGTTCCCCTGGTCTTGGAGAAGTGCTTGAGCGCGGCGTACGACTTCTTGCTGCCAGTCACGCGGTAGCCGGAGCATACGGAACACGTCAAGGACACCCTCTTCGATCCTGTCAACACGTGTCATTGGCGCGTCACATGTGCGATGATCTCGGCCTGCACATCGATAATACATCGTGCTACCGCTACTGTGATACCACATCGGTTTTCCACACCGGAAGCAGAAGAGGATACCCGAAAGCACTCCACCGCCGCGCTGCGTCACAACTTTTCCACCTTTGACAGTTCGACCTTCACGGATCGCGTGTGTCGCTCGCCACAGCTCCTGGGTGATCAGGGCTTCATGCTTACCTGTATATTCCTTCCCACCTGAGGAGACAAAGCCGATGTATGCGCGGTTTTTCAGAATCCATCGGACGCTTTCGCGCCCGAAAAGATGCCGCTTCCCTGTTCGCCATTCTCGTGCACGCCAGCCTTGCGCATTCAATCTATCAGCAATATCGGTATAGGAGTAATGACCGGTTACATACATCTGAAATATCTGGCGTACTGCCTCTGCGTCCTCTGATGGAATAAGAGAGCCGTTCTCGTCCCGAGTGTATCCGAGTGGAACTGGGCCAACCCAACGACCAGACTGGGCCTTCTCAGTCAGTCCCTTCGCCGTTTCAAATGACAGATTGCGGCTATACAGTTCAGCAAACACTCCCTGTATTTGAAAAGCTGCCCAACCAAACGGTGTTGTCAAATCAATATTCTCGGTAACTGAGACAAAGGCTATACCGCGCCGGCCAAAGCCCTCGATAATTTGCAGCGTGAACCGCAGGTTGCGTGCTAGTCGATCAAGCTTATGGACGATTACAGCGTGCACCTTGCCAGCGTCGACCTCAGACAGGAGTGACTGTAATGCAGGACGATCTTCGCGACGGCCGCTCAAGCCTTCATCAGCGAAGACCTTTACGACACTCCACTGGTGGTTCTTCGCGTAGGTACGGCAAGCTCGCTCTTGAGCACTCAGGCTGTAACCCTCGGTTTGCTCTTCTGTCGAGACACGGATGTAGATCGCAGCCTGCATTTCGTTCCTCACGTTTTAGTATCCTCGTTCGGCACCACGCATGACTGAGCTTTAGCGATGCGTACGATAATAATGGCAAGCAGGGTTAAGAACGCGTTCGTGTCACCTGGCACATCTGGCGGAAACACGACTACCTCACGTTCTTCTTGCCCTGCTACGTCATCAAGCACCAGTACACCTCTTTATCGACGTCCCAGGATTTGCTGCGCAGCAAGTCCTTACTTATCCTAAGTCTAGTCCTAGTCTCACTCCTATAGGAGTGTGAGACTGACCGGACTACCAGACTACAAGTCTCAGGGACTACTTTGAGACTACAACCAGACTACCGGACTTAGGCTTTCCAATGCTATATATCATACCGTGGGCTTCATCGGGTTTGTGGCTAGAGCGGCACGACCTTTGTCAGTTATACAATACGGGTCGCCTTTGCGATCGTGCCTAATAAGCCCAGCTAATTTCAATTCTTTCAGCTGTTGGAACACATCTGACCGATTCCCGAGCGCAGCAGACTCAATATCTGCTGATCGCGCACCTGTCTCTTCAAATTTGGATTGGGAGAGAAACTCCAATATCTTGCGCCGCACTCGAGGGAGTGCAGGTAATCGAGTAGTTGGGGAATGCTCCAAAGGAGTCAGAACACAGCTATCAGTATTCACTACTTGCGTTATCCGTAAGAAACGTGGATCAAACGGCTTCGCATCTTTGCTTTTAGCACACGATACCTCAATCAAATCCTTATTTGGTTTTAGCTCGATCATCGTGTCCAGTGCTCCTTTTAACGCGCTAGAACCACGATAGTCGCCACCCTTTCCGGTGTGATGAACAACCAGCACCGCAGCATGGGCACGTTGACGAATGCGGTCGCACGCCGCGATAGCTAGCCCCATGTCTTTAGCGCTGTTTTCGTCCCCGCCAACCATACACCGAGCAAGGGTGTCGATGACCACAAGCGCCGGCTTTGCATTCAGGTCCGAAAGTACACCAAGGAACGCATCTACTTCCTGGAGTTTCATCAGATTTACCGCCTCGGCACAAAAGTACAGATGCCCCTCGTCCGCATCATGGTGCATGCACCAAGCCTTTACACGCGCTTGATAACCACTAGCACCCTCTGCCGCGACGTAAATCACTGTATTCTCTTGCGCAGCACGGAGCGCATACTCCAGGGCAAGAAAAGATTTGCCAACGCCGCTAGGACCAATGAGGCCGCTCAAACCATGTACTGGAATTTCGCCTGGAATGAGCCACTCAAGAGCTGGAAGGCTATCGAGGCGATTAGCATGAATTAAGGTGAAACGAGGATGTTTCTCTCGCGTATGACTTTCGATGCGAGCGGTAACTGCAGGAACTGAAGGCACCCACACGTGGGGTTTGATCAGCTGCACGTCACCTGTATTCCTGGTCAGGGTGGGCTGGCTACCGTTCAAGCGTCACCTCATCTGTCTGTTGTGGTTCCTCCTCAACCCGCTGGTCAAGGGCCAGTTGTGTTGATCGGACGACATCATTTGCAGAAAGCGTTGGAGGACTTAAATAACTATCAATGGCCCAGCGGATAACAGCACCGCAGCTTACCCGCTTCGCATGCGCAATGCGCTCTAGCTTTACGCGCTGCACATCATCAATTCGTACAGCAAAGATCCGCACGGAGAACACCTCCTCACCTCATCCCAGTCACGCATTGATCAACCGTAACACCACCACGATTTGGGACTTCCCTTGGCAATACCTCAAAAACATTATGACAAGTATAACAGAAGACCTGTAAAGTATCAAGAGGTACTACGGATCAAATCTATCTGATTGCCTAGGCGTGATGCACTACGCCATCGATGTTTTATTGTTTACATAATTACCAACAAACGGATCGTACGTCGCACCACGCGCTCGTCCTAGAGGAGTATCCGCGTGAGCGCTAAATGTCATCATGGCATTTAGAAACGAGAACCCTGATGATCTGTCGAGGAGTGACATCCATGGACCAGAACACCGCTATCGTGCTGATCATGCTTGGGTTTTTCGCCTTTATGGGCTTCCTGTTGTGGCTTGAACAACGCTCCCGTAAGTAAGCGGTGGGGAGTGCAAATCCTTTTGTGGTAAAGGGGGATAGGGGGGATTATGGCTATTGTTATTGTTGTCGTGTTCTTTGTGTGGGCACGGTTTCTTCTTGAACGCTGGATAAGCTGGCTTATCGGAGAGGAGTTTGACTTGTTTGATATGCACAACTTGCCAATGGATATGAAATCCCCTCATCGCAAGCGGGGATAGGGGGGACCACCACCATCCACCACCACCAAAAGCACATACCCACCGTACCCATCCAGCCATACACCAACCACCACCACCACACAGGGAGCAGGGCTAGCAGTCATCATTACTCAAGGAGGCTGCGTCATGCAAGCTCGACACACGGCCAAGGTCTACTGCATCTGCGAGTGCAGCACACCAACAGAAGTGACAATGTACACAAGCGTATGTGCGTGCTGCTATTGGTGGTCGATGAGTGAGGAACGTGAGGCAGCGTGGGAAGATGGTCAGGTCTAGGCTCGTTCGCAGGGGGCGGGGTCGCGGGGTGGCTCTCTCCACCCCTTGCTATCTATCTACAGCAGTAGTCTCAATCCCAAACATCTCTTATAAATGAATGGCATTCATCTAAATGTATAGCTCGCGCCTCATGTATATATATATAACTATCTATCTTTAATTCTCTTTAATCTACGCTCGCTGCTTTTTGTCTTTGCGCATCATGCTACGTCCTTATGTTGGTTGGTGTTGGGTGTCTCCTGCCCCTCTTGTTCCCCCTCATGTCGTAGCCAGCCAGCATCAGCCATAAGCTGCTTCCTGTCACAGCACAGGGAGTAGCTCTTTCTTGTTAAGTTTAGACGGAGGACTACCCATCATGTTCACCAACATCGAGCAGCTCATCCACGCGCTTCCCTCTCTCACGGACGATGATCTTCAAGCGGAGCCATGCGGTTGCCGTCACTGTGATGAGGGCACGCAGCAAGGGCATTTCGCCTGCTCCGCATCCAGCCCCACGCTTCTTGAGGCAGAGCAACGCGGCCTTGTGTTCCGTTCGTACACCGACGGCCAATGGCGCTGGTTCGTCGCATAGACAGCCATGTTCGGTGCCTGCTTCCCAGTACGGGGAGCAGGTCTTTTCATTTAAGCATTGGGTTGTCCGATGCCGTTCGTTTCCTAATAGGGAGGTTCGCCATGTCGTTCCGCAACCTGAACAAGTTTGCGTTCATTGGTCGTCTCGCCGCCGCACCCGAAGCGAGTGTCGTCAAGACCACGCAGGGACGCAAGAGCGTCGTTCGCTTCCGGTTAGCGGTCAACAACAACGGCGATGGTGCTGACTTCTTCCGGCTGACCGCATGGGAGGGCTTGGCCGACGTGATTGCCGAGCAC
>JADDQE010000189.1 GCA_016781525.1 bacterium
CGGCACGAGCTGCCGGGCGTAGTCGGCAAGGTCGTACGCTCGCTAGCGGAGCGTGGCTATGAAGTGCATCGCTGTGAATGGGAGGGCGAGGCCGTGCTGCTCGCGCTCAATAGCTTGCCGCGACCACTCGCCATTAGGCTGACATCATCATCTACCGAACGCTATAATCTTTACGCTTTGTCGCGTCCGCCCAGCGCGCAGATGCTTTGGCAGTGGGCCCAAGCAATGGTGCGTCAGAATACACGGAAGCGCCGCGGGCACTTCGGCTAGGGCGTCGACACAGGCTGCGCCGGCTGCACGGCCCCTCGCGGTCTCCTTTGGGACGCGCCGGTTATCGATCTTCGCCCTGTACGCTCCTTAAGCCTGGCGCAGCTTGAAGCAATCACAGTCTGAACCATTGAAGCGGCGCTGAATACAAGTGCATCCCCACGTGTCGTTTTCAGCTCGAACACCAGCGCGAGCCCGGCAGCTGCCGGGCTCGCGCTCCTTGTCTGAAAAGAGTGTGGCAACCCTGTGGTTACACGCGCGTGATGCGATTGCCGCAGTTCGGGCAGAAGGCGGCGCTCCCAGGGACGGAATAGCCACAGTTGGGACAGGGCACTGTGGCGGCCTGTGCTCCACCCTGGCCGCCAACCGAGCTAGTGTTGGGCAGGCCAGTCCCGGAAATATCCGTGCTCTCAGGAATATTGTAGGCTCGGCCCGTCACCGAAGGCGCTGTCGGGCTTTGCTCTGCCCCGCCTGCACCAAATTCGCCTGCGCTTCCCGTGCTGCTGTAGGGTCCACTTGCCGAGGTGGACGTGCCTGCCTCCGAGCTGATCGGCACGCTCTGCGAAGACGCCGTCTGCCCGCCCGCTGGCTGCCCCGCCTGCCAAGTTTCAAAGGTTTCCGCGTTCGCGGCATTTAGCTCGGCTTCCTTCTGCGCATTCTGGTCGCGCAGCTGAGCAATAATTTGGGCTAGGCTGGCGATCTCCGGCGCAGTAATCACGCCGTTCTGGTACAGCTCCAGCGCACGCTCACCGAGCTGCCGAATGTTAGTGTCGATCTGGCTTTTGATGTTGTTGATCTCGCCGCTAATTCGGCTGCTACGCTGAAACTTGTCAGCTTCAAACTTGGCGCGGTCAACGCCGGACGTCAGGGTTTTGCTGAGTGAGTCTAAGAACCCCATTGGGTACCTCCTTGCTGATACCTTAAGTATAAGCCCGCCAGTCAATTCCGCTGTTGTGTGATGGTGGTCCGTGCACAATCCTGGATACGAATGTGCGAGCTCTGCTGCAACCTTCGTTCCTGTAATCAGGCGCTCGTGGCACGTCCCCTGGTACCCTACAACCTATGTCTCTGGAGATTGTGCTTCTTGACACAAAGTTGGAGGCGATTATAATTCTCATATGCAATGATGCTGCCTCGTTGTGGGGCGGCCCATGTGCGTCTTAAAGGGGAGCATCACATGCAAGCGTTGGCCCCGTGGCTACCTATTCTGATCCTGTTTCTGCTGACGACCGTGCTGGCGTTCTTTGTTATCGGCGCCTCGAGCCTGCTTGGTCCGAAGCGGGGCTCGCTGCGCAAGTTGATGCCGTATGAGTCGGGCATGAGTCCGATCGGGTCGGCGATGCGGCGCGTTCCGGTGCGCTTCTACCTCGTCGCGATGATCTTTATTCTGTTCGATATAGAAGTTATCTTTATGTTGCCCTATGCGTTGATTTTCCGCCAGCTGGGCCTCTTTGGCCTCGTCGAGATGGCCATTTTTGTCATCATTCTGTTCGCGGGATATCTATACGCCTTGAAGCGAGGAGCTTTCCGATGGGACTAGAAGAAAAAGCGGGTAACCTCGGCTTCGTGACCACCACGCTTGAGGCGGCCGTCAACTGGGGGCGCACCAATGCAATGTGGCCGCTTACCTTCGGTTTGGCCTGCTGCGCTATTGAGATGATGGCGGCGCAAGCGAGCGATTTTGACCTGTCGCGCTTCGGGATGGAGGTCAACCGGCCATCACCGCGCCAAGCAGACCTGATGATTGTTGCCGGTCGTGTTTCGCGCAAGATGGCGCCGGTTGTGCGTCAGCTCTATGATCAGATGTCCGATCCGAAGTGGGTTATCGCGATGGGGGATTGCGCATCTACCGCGGGCGTCTTCAATAACTACGCGGTGGTGCAGGGCGTTGACGAGATCGTGCCGGTTGACGTGTATGTGGCCGGCTGCCCCCCGCGGCCCGAGTCGCTGATCCACGGCATTATGATGTTGCACGAGAAGGTCAGGCGCGAAAAGCTGGGACCACGCACCAAGGCGAACGCTTTGAGGTTCGACGACGACGGCCGGCAGGTTGAGCTCATTAGGAGCCGCTAATATGGCGCTGGATAATGCAACGGTTAGAGCACGTTTGATGGAGCGCTTTGGAACGGTGGTGCTCGAAGCGAGCGAGTACCGTGGTGACCTAGCCTTCCGCGTCCAGCCGGATGATCTGTTGCCGCTCACGCTGTTCCTCCGTGACAGCCCGGACCTTCAGTATATCTGGCTGGCCAGCATCACCGGTGTAGACTATCTGGGCCGTGAGCCGCGCTTCGAGGTTGTGTACCACCTGCGCAGCCTCGTGAACCAGCATCTTGTCGTGCTCAAGGTTGGGGTGCCCGAGGAGCAGCCCCACGTGCCGAGCCTCGTGCCGCTCTGGCCGACCGCTACATATCAAGAGCGCGAAGCCTGGGATATGTTCGGGATTGTTTTTGATGGCCACCCCGACCTGCAGCGAATCTTGCTGCCCGAGGATTGGGACGGTCATGTGCAGCGTAAGGACGAGCCGCTGGTGTACGAGGAAGTTATGTTCTCGTTCAACCATGACGACGTCGACGCGCAGAAGCCGTACGCAAAGGAATGATCAATTATCAATAACCAATGGCCAGGCGGTTTCCGCGGTCGGCCATTGCGCGTTGGTCGTTGATAATTGGAGAAGATATGGCTGTTGCTGAACGAAGCGTAGGTGAGCGCCGTGCAGCGATCTATCAGAGTGGCCGGGATGGGCAACCGGATCGGGCATTTCCAACGCCGCAGCAAGTTGCCCAGGCCGCCCGCGAGATCGTTGTGCCATCGCCTCGGCAGGTTATTGCAGCGAACGCGCGGCGCATGAAGGATGCGTCGCAGTTCGATCAGTCGATGGTGCTCAATATGGGCCCGCAGCATCCATCGACCCACGGCGTGCTGCGGCTGGTGGTCGAGCTCGAGGGCGAAGAGGTGGTCCAGCTCGCGCCCGATATCGGGTTTCTGCATACTGGGATTGAAAAGAACATGGAGGCCAAGACCTACCAGAAGGCGCTCGTGATGACCGAGCGGACCGACTACCTTGGCCCGATGATCAATAACCTGGTCTACGCGCTCGCCGTCGAAAAGTTGCTCGACTGCGAGATTCCGCCGCGAGCACAGGTTGGCCGCGTCCTGCTCAGCGAGCTGACGCGCATGAATAGCTATCTGGTCTGGCTTGGCACGCACGCGCTCGACCTTGCCGCGATGAGCGTCTTCTTGTACTGCTTCCGCGAGCGTGAGCTGCTGCTCGATATTTTTGAGCTGGTCTCCGGCGCGCGAATGCATACAAGCTATATTCGGCCGGGGGGCTTGGCGTGGGACTTCCCTAAAGAGTTCAAGGCAACGGTCCAGCACTTTCTGAACATTTTCCCGAGCCGCATCGACGAGTATGAGGCGCTGCTGACGGATAATCCGATCTGGAAAGAACGTACAGTTGGCGTCGGCAAGCTGACCGCCGCCGATGCCGTGGCGCTCGGTGCTTCCGGTGCGAACCTGCGCGCCGCTGGGGTGCCCTACGACGTGCGCAAGCTCTTCCCGTACTCAGGCTATGAGAACTATGACTTCCGGCTGATCACCGGCACCGAGGGTGATACCTACGAGCGCTATCTCGTCCGAATTGCGGAGCTGCGTGAGGCGGTCAAGATCGCTCAGCAGGCGCTAGATAACCTGCCGGATGGTCCCTATGCGACGAGCGACCGTAAAATCTGGCCGCCGCCAAAAGAAGAGATTACCTACTCGATGGAGTCGCTGATCCACCACTTCAAGCTGTGGACCGAGGGCTTCAAGCCGCCGAAGGGCGATGCCTATGCGGCGGTTGAATCCGGACGTGGTGAGCTCGGCTGCTATGTTGTCAGCGATGGCTCGAGCAAGCCATACCGGGTACATTTCCGGGGTCCGTCGTTCATCAACCTGCAGGCGCTACCGCATATGGCGAAGGGCAAGGTCATCGGCGACCTGATCGCGATGCTGGCCAGCCTCGATCCGGTGCTTGGTGAAGTCGATCGATAAGAGATAGAATCCGCTCATTCAAGGAATAAACGCGAATCGGTTGTCCGCCATTCGCGTTTATTCACGCCGATGCGTGGGTTGGTTTGGTGAAAACGAATGCTAGCAGACAAATACGCGGCCGAAATTGCAAGTATCCTTGCGCGCTATCCGATCAAAAACTCAGCTGTGCTCCCGCTGTGCTATCTGGCGCAGGACGAGTATGGGCATCTGAGCATCGACCATATCCAAGAGGTCGCGGATATTGTTGCCATGCCCTACACCGACGTGTATGAGGTCGTGACCTTCTACTCATTGCTGTACGATCAGCCGGTTGGTAAGTGGGTGCTCCAGGTATGCGACGACAATCCCTGCTGCTTTACCGGCGGCGAGGAGCTGGTGGCCGACCTTGAGGAGCGACTGGGTATCCCCGCAGGCGAGACGACCGACGACAAGCTGTTTACCTTACAGCGGGTTAAGTGCATCGGGGCGTGCCATCGGGCGCCGGTGATGCAGGCGAACCTGGAGTTTGTATACAACCTTACAGCCGATAAAGTGCCGGGCGTCCTCGAGGATCTCATCCAGCAGGCGCAGAGCGGTGGCACGCTCAGCATTTCCGGTCGATTTGCAGAGAAGTAGCTACCAGCCGCTCGTCGACAGGGGTCAAGGTCAACCTGACATGCTGTGGACTGGGTGCTGTTAGCTGGTAGCTAAGGAACAAAGTGACGTATGGAGACCATTCGCTACGAAAACGGGTATCCGGGCGGCCCCGCGAACGGCTACGGCTCGGAGTATCCGAACCCGTTCCTGAAAGAGCACGTCGTACTGCGCAACCGTGATTATCCCAACATTGGGCAGATCGACGAGTACATGCGCTTGGGTGGCTACGAGGTTGCCCGGAAGGCGCTGACGTCGATGCAGCCGAGCGCAATCATCGACGAGGTGAAGCGTGCCGGCCTGCGCGGGCGTGGTGGCGCGGGCTTTCCCACAGGCGTGAAGTGGGGTTTTATTCCTAAGGACATCTTTCCCAAATACCTCGTCTGCAACGCCGACGAGTCGGAGCCGGGTACCTTCAATAACCATGAGGTGATCGACTACAATCCGCACCAGCTGATCGAGGGCATGATCATCTCGGGCTTTGCGGTCGGCGCGACTACAGGCTATATCTACATCCGTGGTGAGTATGCCTACGGCGCGCTGGTGCTTGAGCGCGCGATCCGCGAGGCCTACGACCGCGGCTTCTTAGGCAAAAAGCTCTTCGGCGGCGACTTCGAATTCGATCTCTACGTTCACCGTGGTGCGGGGGCGTATATTTGCGGTGAAGAAACGGCGCTGCTGGAGTCGCTGGAAGGGCGCATCGGACAGCCGCGCCTTAAGCCGCCCTTTCCGGCAGTCGCCGGCTTGTACGCCAAGCCCACCGTTATCAACAACGTGGAGACGCTTGCAAACGTGCCGATGATTATTGAGCGCGGTGCCGACTGGTATCGTCAGTTCGGTACCGAGAAGTCGCCCGGTACCAAGGCGATCTCAATCAGCGGACACGTCAAGCGCCCCGGTAACTACGAAATCCCACTGGGCATTACGATGCGCCAGTTTATTTATGACCTCGCAGGCGGTATCCGCGATGGCCATGAGCTTAAGTTCCTCATCCCGGGGGGCGCGTCGGCGAACTGGCTGATCAACAAGCCCGAGCATCTGGACACGCCGCTGACCTGGGACGATCTGGCTGCGAAAGGCACCATGTTGGGCTCGGGCGCGGTTGTGGTGCTCGACGACTCGACCTGTGTTGTGGCCGCTTCGATGAAGGTTGACGAGTTCTTCAAGCACGAGTCGTGCGGCAAGTGCTCGCCGTGCCGCGAAGGGACGCACTTCTTGGTCAAGGTTTGGGAACGGATCGAGCACGGTAAAGGCCGTCCGAGCGATATCCCGCTCCTGAACGAGCTCGGCAAAGAAATGCTGGGCAAGTGCTTCTGTCCGCTCGGCGAGTCGGCTGTGTCGCCCGTCGCCTCGGCAATTCGCTACTTCAGCGATGAGATTCGCCAGCACATCGAGCTGGGCCGCTGCCCGCTTGGCGCGAGCCACCCGATGCCACACCCATCGGTTGCCGAGGGCGGCACTCGCACGGGAGCGGCGGCAGCGCCGGTGCGCTAAATTGTGTTGGGGCGTGGACCCGCGCGCTCCGGCCGTAGAAACATAAAGTGATATGCCTGATATTACCCTAACAATCGATGGCGTTGAGGTGACGGTGCCGCAGGGCACCGGCGTAGTCGAGGCGGCTATGGAGGCTGGGATCGAAATTCCGGTCTTCTGCCACCACCCGAAACTGCCGCCCGTTGGTATGTGCCGCATGTGCCTGGTCGAGGTTGGGACGCCCAAGATGGACCCGGCCACGAAGCAGCCGGTGCTCGACGAGAACGGCAAGCCCGTGATTGCTATGATGCCGCGGCTCCAGACGGCTTGTACGACACCGGTCTCGAACGGCATGGTCGTCAAGGCGAACACTGCCGAGGTCGAGTTCGCGCGCAAGGGCGTCCTTGAGATGCTGTTGACGTCGCATCCGCTCGATTGCCCGGTCTGCATCAAGGGCGGTGAGTGCCCGCTGCAAAACCTGACGATGGGTTATGGTCCCGCCGTCACGCGCTTCGACTACGAAGACAAAGTCCACTTCGAGAAGCCGATTCCGCTCGGTCCACTGATCGACCTTGACCGCGAGCGCTGCATCCTGTGCGCGCGCTGTGTGCGCTTTGAGGATGAGATCGCGGGCGATAGCGTCCTCGGCTTTGCGAACCGGGGTCGCGCGTGGATGATCCAGTCGAAGTCGAACCCGCCGTTCAACTCCAAGTTCTCGGGCAATACCGTCGATATTTGTCCTGTCGGCGCGCTAATGAACTCCGAGTTTCGCTTCGCCGGTCGTGTCTGGGAGGTCAAGCCGGTCCCGACCATCTGCCCGCATTGCCCGGTCGGCTGTAACATGACCCTCGATATGCGCTACCGCGACATCAAGCGCGTCCAGCCGCGGGTCAACGAGTGGGTTAACGAAATTTGGATATGCGACCGCGGTCGGTTTGGCTTTCACTTTGTCACCAGCGAGAAACGCCTGACCAAGCCGATGGTGCGTCGCGGCGGCGAGCTTGTCGAAACTAGCTGGCAGGAGGCGCTCGAAGATATCGCGCAGCGGCTCCACGACATTACCGCCCGGCATGGTGGCAACGCCGTCGGCGGCTTGGCCGGCGGCCGCCTTGCGAACGAGGATCTGTATCTCTTCCAGAAGCTGTTCCGCGATCTGCTCCAATCGCCCAACGTCGATTCGCGTAACGGCACGCTGGACGAGCCCGAGCACGACGATCTGGCGTACGCGTTTGGCCTGGGGAGCGGGACCGATCTTGGCAAGCTTGGCAAAGGCACAACAGTGCTGGTTGTCGGCGCCGACCCCGAAGAAGAGGCGCCGGTCTATCTGCTCCGCGTGCGTGGCATCAAGCGCCAAGGTGGCGAGCTGATCGTGGTCAACGGGCGGCCGACAAAGCTCGACGCGAGCGCGACACGCACCGTGCGCTATCAGTATGGCTATGAAGCGCACTTTGTGCTGGGCCTGCTGTCGGCGGTGCTGGCGGGTGGTCTTGAGAACAAGCAGTTCGTCGGCAGCCGTACCAAGAACCTAGATACCCTGCGCGCAGCGCTACAACCGTTCGGCGTCGACAGGGTTGCCGAGCAGACCGGTATTGCCGCCGATGTGTTCCAAGCGATTGCTCAGAGCGTCGCGGGTGCGGAAAATCTGGTGATTGTTTATGGACGTGAAGCCTTCGCGGCCGGCACTCCTGTGCTTCAGGCGCTTGGTAACCTCGCACTGATCACCGGCCACGTCGGCAAGCCGGGCAATGGCGTCCTGCCGATCGTCCGCTACAACAACAGCCGCGGTGCACTCGACATGGGCGTGCGACCAGGCAAGGGCCCTGGCTACACCAATATCGTCACCGAGGGCATGACCGCGCGCCAGATGATTCAGGCCGCCGGGAACGGCAAGCTGCAGGCACTGTACGTGGCAGGCCTCGATCCGGTTGGGGCGAATCCCCAGGCACGGGCGGCACTGGAGAAGGTTGGGCTGCTGATCGTTCAAGACCTGTTCTTGACGCCAACGGCGCAGCTTGCCGATTATGTGTTGCCGGCCGCCTCGTTCGCGGAGCGCGACGGGACGTACACCAATGCCGAGCGGCGGGTGCAACGCTTCCGGGCGGGCCGAAACAACCTCGACGAGAGCCGACCCGATTGGCAGATTTTTGCCGCAGTTGGCCGCGCTCTCGCCGCTATGGTGACAGCGCCGGCAATGGCGGTTGCCGCCGCTGCCCCGGCGAAGCAGACCGGCAAGCGGCAGGTCACGGCCAAGCCTGTCGTCGAAGCGCATCCTTGGAACTACCGCTCGACCGACGATGTTAATGCCGAGATCGTGCAGCAGGTGGCGATCTATCGAGGTGCGAGCTATGCCAAGCTCAAGTCTTCGAACGGCACCTGGGGGCGTGGAGGAGTTGACGACCCGGTCTTCTATGACGGGACGAGCTATGCGAATACCGAGGGCTTTGGCGTGCAGTGGCCGACACTAGCCGAGCAGCAGAACGTTGTTTTCGACCTGGTTTTCTCGCAGCCGGCCGCACCGCAGCGCCGCGATGGCGAGCTGTTGCTGGTCGCCGCGCCACGGCTCTACGACGGCGGCACCTTGATGGAAAACGCCGACCGCCTGAGCTTCTGGGTTGCGCAGCCCTATGTTGGAATCGCGCGGGAGGATGCCGAGCGGCTGGGCGTAGCATCAGGCGATCGGCTCCGGTTATCGTCCGCCGTAGGAAGCCTCGAGCTATTTGCCAAGGTCGATGGGCTGGTCGGGCCAGGAACCCTCGTGGTGCCGGATCTGGCCGAGATTCCATTAGGACAGGTGCAGACCGGAGTGCTGACGCCGGTGCGTGTCGAGAAGGTCGGGGGATAACATGGACTTTTGGATACGGCTCATTACGCAGGTGATCGTGGCCTTCATCTTGTTTCTGGCGACCACGACCGCCTTTGCATATCTAACGCTCTTCGAGCGCCGCCTGCTGGCGCGGTTGCAGAACCGCGTCGGGCCGAACCGTGCGGGTCCTGGCGGCATGTTCCAGCCACTGGCCGACGCGGTGAAGCTCTTTTTTAAGGAAGAGATTACACCAACGCAGGCCGACAAGGTGGTCTACACCATCGCACCCGCGCTGGCGATGATTCCGGCGATTGTGCTCTTTGCCGTGATCCCGTTTGGCGCGTATCTGGATCTGTCGTTCCTGCTCGGCGAGGCGGCGCGGATCGTGCCGCTTCAGCTGGCGGACATCAACGTCGGCGTGCTATTCCTGCTCGCGGTCACGTCGATCGGTGTGTACGGCGTCGCGCTGGGCGGTTGGTCGTCGAATAACAAGTATTCGATGCTAGGCGGCATCCGCGCGGCAGCGCAGATGGTCTCCTACGAGCTAGCGCTGGGCCTGTCAGTGCTGGTGGCGATTATGCTCACGATTACGCCCACGACTCAGGCCGCAGCAGATGCGTCGCTCTGCTCGCAAATATTTGGCGCCACGCCCGTCGAATCAATCAGCGCGCTCAGTACATGCCGCATCGTGGAAAGCCAGGGCGGCTGGTGGAACATCTTCAAGCCCACGGGTCTGCTGGCGTTCGGCATCTTCTGGCTCGCATCCACGGCAGAAGTGGTGCGCGCGCCCTTCGACCTGGTAGAGGCGGAGCAGGAGCTGGTCGGCGGCTTCAACACCGAGTACTCGTCGATGAAGTTCGCGCTCTTCTTCATGGCGGAGTACATCAAGCTTATCGCAATCTCGGCGATCGGCGTGACGTTGTTCCTCGGCGGCTGGCGCGGCCCGGGTGTCGATCTGCTGTATAGCTTGGGCTATACCAACCTCGGCGGGCTGGTCTCGCTTGGCTACTTCTTGCTGAAGCTGATCGCCTTTTTGTTCTTCAGCGTGTGGGTCCGAGCAACGCTGCCGCGCTTCAAGTACAACCAGCTGATGGACCTCGGCTGGAAACGGTTGCTGCCGATGTCACTGGGACTCGTAGCAGCTACTGCGGTTTTCGCGGTCATTACGCAGGATATGAATCCATACATTGCCGGGCTCTTTGGTGCGTTCCGGCGGTAGGAGTGAGTGATGTTTGATTTGATTAAAGGCTTGCGCACGACCGCTAAGTACCTTTTCACCAAGCCGGTGACGATCTCGTATCCCGAGGTCAAGCGGCCGGTACGTGAGCGCTTCCGAGGTAGGCATGAGCTCAAGCGCTACGCCGACGGCAAGGAGCGCTGCATCGGCTGCTCGCTGTGCGCCGCCGCCTGCCCGGCGGATGCGATCTATGTCGAGCCCGCCGAAAACGACCCACAGCATCCTGTGGGCTACGGCGAGCGCTACGCGGTCAAGTACGAGATTAACATGATCCGCTGCATCTACTGCGGCTACTGTGAGGATGCTTGTCCGACCAATGCCATCGTTCTGGAGCACCAGTACGAGCTGTCTTTCTACGACCGCAAGTCGGCGGTGTTTACCAAGGAAATGCTGTTGGTGCCGGCGGACAAGGGCCACGGTGAGCCGCCGCCGATCCTGCAAAATCTTCATCGGCCGCCCAATCCGCCGGCGCAGATTGATTTGTAGCATTCAGCTTGGTGGACGGTGGTTAGTTCGAGTGGGGCCAGGCTCAGCTTTAGCTTGGCCCCTTTAAGTGGGTTCCTCAGCGTGGAGGGTTCGGCGCCAATCAAGCCGTACGCCTTTCCAAGTCGCCTGAACAGCACATGTAGTTACCGACGGCTGACCGCTTTGTGATAATATGTACAGTCGTCGCTCGTCTCTTGCTGCGGAGAAAATAAAAGCATGGAACTTGCCCTTTTTATTATCACTGCGCTCGTTACCGTCGGCGCGGCGGTGGCGATGGTCCTCAGCCATAACGCGGTTCACTCGGCGCTGTGGCTCGTGCTTAACTTCTTTGGCGTGGCCATCCTGTATCTGTTGTTGAATGCGCCATTCCTTGCCATGGTGCAGATTACGGTGTATGCCGGCGCGATTATGGTGCTCTTTCTGTTTGTGATAATGCTGCTCGGCTCAGAAAAAGGTCAGGAAGAAGTGAACGGCCTGCCCTGGCAGACGCCCGTCGCTCTCGTGCTTGCCGTGGTCTTGGTCAGCATCGCGGGCTACGCCGTCTTTGTCTCGCCTACGCCAGCACTCGCAACCCAAAGCGGCGCGGCCGGCACCTCAACGCTTACGATCGGGGCTCCCGACGAAGTGGCCCGGTCGCTTTTCACGACCTATCTGCTGCCCTTTGAGATTACGTCGGTGCTGTTGCTTGTCGCGCTGATCGGGGCCGTAGTGCTTACGCTGAAGAGTCGCGAAGGAGACCGAGCCTAATGGTTCCTACTGAATACTATGTGATGCTCAGCGCGCTCTTGTTCACGATCGGCGTTACTGGCGTGCTCACCCGCCGTAATGCACTGGTCGTCTTTATGTCGGTCGAGCTGATGCTCAACTCGGCAAATCTAGCGTTGGTCGCGTTCTCGCGACGCTGGAACCATGTCGATGGTCAAATCCTGACCTTCTTTGTGATTACGGTTGCCGCCGCAGAAGTAGCCGTCGGCCTTGCTCTGCTGGTCGGAATCTTCCGGACGCGCCGCACGACGAACGTGGATGAAGTCAATACGATGCGTGGATAAGGCATCAGGCATCAGGCATCAGGCATCAGGCATGGTGGGAACGGCCACCGCTGAAGCCTCAAGCCTGTAACCTAAAAGAAGGATCTTGTGGAAGAACTACTATTTACCCTTATCCCGGCGATCATCGTGCTGCCGCTCATCGGTGCGCTGATCAACATGTTCGCCATCCGGGACGGACGCCGCGCCGGGCTGATTGCTAGCGCGGCTTGTGTGGCGTCGTTTGTGGTCGGGCTCACCGCCTTTATTTTGCTGGCGGGCCTGCCACACGAGGAGCGAACGCATGTCGATGTGACGCTGTGGCAGTGGATCGACGCGGGACCGCTCCAAGTGCCTTTTGGCTTCTTGTTCGATCCGCTCTCGGCGGTAATGGTGCTGCTAATCACCGGCGTCGGCAGCCTGATCCATGTTTTCTCGATCGGCTACATGGCCCACGACGCGCGGCCGGTGCGCTACTTCGTCTACCTCAACCTGTTTGTGGCAGCGATGTTGATCCTGGTGCTGGCCAACAATTACCTGCTGCTCTTCCTTGGCTGGGAGGGCGTGGGCCTCTGCTCGTACCTGCTGATCGGCCATAGCTTCGAGCGCAAGGAAGCCCGCTACGCCTCGATGAAGGCGTTTGTGATGAACCGCATTGGCGACTTTGGCCTGATGCTGGCCATCCTTGCGCTCTTCCAGCGCTTCGGCTCGCTGAACTACGGTGTGATCTTTCCGCGCGCCGGGGAGCTGGTGGGTCAGCAGATCGACTGGGTGCTTGGCCCAACCGCGGTGGCCTCGGCGATCGCCTTCTGTATGCTGATCGGCGTAACCGGTAAGTCTGCGCAAATTCCGCTATGGACCTGGCTGCCCGATGCGATGGCGGGCCCGACGCCGGCTTCGGCGCTGATCCACGCCGCTACGATGGTTACGTCGGGCGTGTACCTGATCGTTCGTTCGCATGCGATCTTTATCTTGACGCCGTCGGTCTCAAACACCACCGTTTACATCGGCGTTGCCACGGCGTTTATCGCGGCCTCGATTGCGATTGGCCAGTACGATATCAAGCGCGTGCTGGCATTTTCCACGGTCTCGCAGCTGGGTTTCATGGTCGCGGCTGCCGGAATGGGCGCATACACCGCCGCGATCTTTCACCTGCTGACCCATGGCGTTTTCAAGGCGCTGCTCTTCCTGGGCGCCGGATCGGTCATCCACGGTGCGCATGACGTGCAGGACATGCGCCGCATGGGCGGTCTCCGTACTGCGATGCCCGCAACCTTTTGGACCTATCTCGCGGGAACGGCTGCCTTGGCTGGCATATTCCCAATGGCCGGCTTTTGGTCCAAGGATGAAATCGTCGGCTCTGCATTTCACGGAACGCGCTTCGGCACCTATCCGGTGGTCGGCACGATCTTAATCATTACCGCTGCGCTCACGGCGTTCTATATGACGCGCCAGGTATCGTTGGTCTTCCTCGGGCGGCAGCGCGACACCAGCTACCACGCGCACGAGAGCGAGGGGATCATGACTATTCCCCTCTGGATTCTGGCGGCGGGCTCGCTGATCGTCGGCTTGATCAATATCCCTGGCTTTTATTTCCTCGAACATTGGCTGGAGCCGGTGTTTGAGGTTGCCCACGCCGTGGGCGAGCCTCTGCCATTCAGCTTCACGCTCGCGATTATCACAGTCGCGCTCGCGCTCGGCGCTGCGTTTATCGCCTACCAGGTCTATGCCAATCGACAGTGGAAAAAAACCTTCCGCGATCCGCTTACACGCTACCTTGGGGTCTTCTTCGAGGGCTTTGAGCATCGGTGGTATGCCGACGACGTTTATGAAGCCATGTTCGTGCGGCCGTTCAAAGCAACTGCCAGCTTCTTGTCTCGCATCTTCGACCCGATGGGTATCGACGGGCTAGTCAATGGTGCGGCACGGCTCGTTGGTCTCGGCGGGCGCGGCTACCGCGTCTTGCAGACGGGCTATATCCGCTCCTACACGCTGGTCTTCCTGATGGGAGTGGTGGCGGTGTTGGGCTACTTTGGTTTTGCGACCGTACGCTGACAGGGGCTAGCGGCGGGAGGCTTGGACGAGCCGGCCTCCCACCCACGCCTCGTCCCTAGTCCTTGAGGTATAACTTTGAACTTCTTGCTTTCGGTAATTGTCTGGTTGCCACTGCTTGGCGCGCTGATACTGCTATTCGCGCCTGGCATTAGCGACCATGCGGCGAAGCGTGTGGCGTTGATCTGGAGCCTTGTTGTCTTTGCGGCCTCGCTGCCGCTGATCCCCGGCTTCGGTTTCTTCGACCCATCTCGGGCGCAGCTGCAGCTGATCGAACGTGTTCCCTGGATCGGCGCGTTTGGCGTCGACTACCACCTCGCGGTCGACGGTATCTCGCTGTGGCTGGTGCTGTTGACGACCTTTTTGACGCCGATTGTGATCCTGTCCACCTTCGACTCGGTTAACACGCGAGTCCGAGCCTTCGAAGCGTTTATGCTTGCGCTCCAGACGGGGATGCTCGGCGTGCTCTTGGCGCAGGACCTGTTCCTGTTCTATATCTTCTGGGAATTCACGCTGGTGCCGATGTACTTCTTGATCGGCATCTGGGGCGGCTCCCGACGCATCTATGCCACCGTCAAGTTCTTCCTCTATACCTTTGCGGCCTCGGTGCTAATGCTGCTGGCGATTATTGCGCTGTATGTTCTGTGGGGTGCTAATAGCTTTAGTCTCCCCGACATGCTTAACGCAATGCGCACGGGGCAGTTCACGCTTGATCAGAATCTGGCGCGCTGGCTGTTCCTGGCGTTCTTTGCGGCCTTCGCCGTCAAGGTGCCGTTGTGGCCGTTCCACTCGTGGCTGCCCGACGCGCATACCGAGGCACCCACGGCAGGCTCCGTCATTCTCGCCGGCGTATTGCTGAAGCTTGGCGGCTATGGCTTTATTCGCTTCAATCTTCAGCTCTTCCCCGAGGCGTCGCGGTTTTTTGCGCCGGCGATCGGTGTGCTCGCGGTCATCGGTATTATCTACGGTGCGTGGATTGCCTACGCCCAGACCGATATCAAGAAGCTTGTGGCCTACTCGTCGGTATCGCACCTGGGCTTCGTGATGCTTGGCATCTTCGCGCTCAACCCCATCGGCCTACATGGCGCAATCTTGCAGATGGTTAACCACGGCTTGTCGACCGGAGCGCTCTTCTTGGTCGTCGGCATGATCTACGAGCGGCGGCACACCCGCGACATCAACGCGTTTGGCGGTCTATGGAAGGTGATGCCGGTCTATACCTTCTTGTCGCTCTTGATCGTCATGTCGTCGATCGGGCTACCAGCGCTCAACGGCTTTGTGGGTGAGGCAACCATTATGTTTGGCGCCTTTAGCTCGCCCTTCCTTGGCTGGGAGTTCGCCGCATTTGGCCTGCTGGGCGTTATTCTGGCAGCGGTATACCTGCTGTGGATGTTCCGCAGGGTGATGATGGGTGATGTGACCGAGGCAACCGCGAAGCTGCGAGACATTACGCGGCTTGAGCTGACGATGCTTGTGCCATTGATCGCGCTGATTATTTTAATCGGCCTATATCCGGCGCCGTTCTTTCGCGCCATGAACGAGTCGGTGACCGCGCTGGCGAACAGCATCGGCCCGACCCTGGCGGCGAGGTAAGACCATGGAATTTACTCCTCCACAGACCGATTTTGCCACCATCGGCCCACCTCTGGTGCTGGTCGTTTGGGCAACCATTTTATTGCTGGTGGACCTGTTCATCGGCAACAAGCGCACCACGGCGATCCTTGCGCTGGTAGGATTGGCGGCGGCGGCAGCGGCTGCCGTGCCCTTCTATGGTCAGACGCCGCGCATCTCGTTCGCCGGCATGGCAATCCTCGATGACACGGCTATCGCGATCGACTGGATTCTTGTGCTGGTCACCGCGATTACGATCTTGTTCTCGATTGATTACCTCAAGCGTCAAGCGATCGAGATGGGCGAGTTCTACCCGGTGCTGCTGTTTACAACCGCGGCGATGATGATGATGGGCCATGGGCGGAACTTGATCGCGCTCTTTATCAGCCTCGAGTGGCTCTCGATCGGGCTCTATGTCCTGGCGGGCTTTGCGTATCCACGCATCCGCTCGCAGGAAGCCGCGATGAAATATCTGCTCTACGGTGCATTCGCGGCTGGCTTTTTAATCTACGGCATCGCGCTGATCTATGGCGTCACGGGCACCGCTGATCTTGCGACGATTGCCGACCAGCTTCGGGCCGATCAAGCGCTACGTTCATCGCCGGTGCTGCTGATTGGGCTTGGGCTGCTGCTGATCGGGTTTGGCTACAAGATTTCGATGGTGCCGTTCCATATGTGGACGCCCGATGTCTACGAAGGCTCGCCTACGCCGGTCTCGGGGTATATGTCGGCTGCGACCAAGGCCGCTGGCTTTGCCGCGCTACTGCGCGTGGTCGATATTGCCTTTCCGGTCGACGTACTACCGGTCTGGCAGATTATGCTGGCCGTGCTGGCCGCGCTGACCATGCTGGTCGGCAACATCGCCGCAGTAGCCCAGAGCAACATCAAGCGCATGCTGGCCTACTCGTCGGTGGCACACGCCGGCTTTATCCTGTGTGCACTGGTTGCGATAAACGTGCCGGGCGCGGTGCAGAGCTACCTGTACTATATCCTCGCGTACGCGCTGACCAACCTAGGCGCCTTTGCGGTCGTGATCGCGCTGGAACAGGCCGGCGAGGAGCGTTTCGACATTGCCGACCTGGCCGGGCTTGGCTGGCGACAGCCGCTGCTCGGCGCTGCAATGGCTATTTTTATGCTCTCGCTGGCTGGCGTGCCGCCGCTCGCCGGCTTCTTCGCTAAGTGGCTTGTGTTCCAGGTCGCCTATCAGGGGGGCTTTTGGTGGCTCGCGTTGATCGGCCTGCTGAGCAGCGTCATCTCGGCGTTCTACTACCTGCGCATCATCGTCAATATGTATATGCGCGAGCCGACGGAGCCTGCCCGCTCGTTCACGACAACTCCGCTGTTGGCTGGAGTGGCCTTAGCGGCGCTGCTGGTCATCGTGCAGGGGTTCCTGACGAATCCAGTGCTGAACCTGGTTGGGCAGACGGTCGCGGCGGGGCGGTAAGCACGCGGAGCCAGAGACGAGGGATGAGGCATGGAGGGCTAGGGACGAGGGGGGAGGGACGAGGGATGAGGGACGGGGGGCGAGGAACGCTTTCTCGGTCTAGCCCCTAGCCCCTAACGCCTAACCCCTAGCCCCTAATCATCGTAGCGGCGCTCTTTGAGGACGCGCTCGATCTGGCGCTGTGATTCGCGCTCGGCTGTCGCTTCGCGCTTGTCAAAGAGCTTTTTGCCGCGCGCGACGCCGAGCTTAACCTTGGCGCGTCGGCCACGGAAATGAATGTCAAGGGGCACGAGCGTCAAACCTTTCTGCTCGAGCTTGCCGAGTAGCCGGTTGATTTCCCGACGGTGCAGCAGCAGCTTCCGCGGACGGGTCGGCTCATGCTGGAAATACTTGCCCGTCTGATCGTTGGGCGAGATATGCGCATCAAAGAGCCACAGCTCGTCGTTTTGTACACGCGCGTAAGCTCCGCGCAGGTTGACACGCCCGCCACGGATCGACTTTATCTCGGAGCCAGTCAAGGCGATGCCGGCCTCGTACTCTTCTTCTATAAAATAATCGTGATACGCTTTTCGGTTAACCGCTATCGCCTGCTGCGGAGTTGCTTGCTTGGACATAGGGCCTCAACGCTTGGGGTTGTGATGATACGACCACAGCATACCATAGAACGGCGGACGAGGGGTAGGCTCCCCGTCCGCCGTTCTGTGGTTGTGATCCGCCGCTTCGGGCGCTAGTCTTTCTTATTTGGCAGGAACTTAGTCATTTTTGTGCCGCAAACTTCGCACGTGCCTTTGGCGGCACGTCGGCCATTGTCGAGCTCCTGCTCCTGGGCATCCTTCATCGTCCGCTGGGTTTTACACTTCACGCAGTACCCTTGAACGTCTGCCACTGTTGCACCTCCATGTGCGAAACACTTGTCCTACTTGAGGTTTACCAAGCGCCGTGCCATGGCTCACTTGCTGGTTGGGTTGCGTGGAGGGCCCCGAGACT
>JADDQE010000011.1:0-279 GCA_016781525.1 bacterium
CCTATCGTGAAACGGCGACCAAAATCCTGAACGACTTTCGGGCGGCGGGGTGGGTGGAGCTCCGCCGCGGCAAAATTGTGATCTTGGACCGCGGGGCGCTCCAAAATGTTGATCCAGGTTGAACGGTGGATCCTGGTGATCCACATGGATGCCTCCAGGAACGCAGTCGTATCCGCACGCCTGCGATACGACGTGGGTTGCACGCCTGTGCAGCACCGGACGTGCCCAGGCCTCAGGCTGAACCGGTGTTCTGGGCAGCATGTCCCCGCTTCGGAACAG
>JADDQE010000011.1:309-17780 GCA_016781525.1 bacterium
GAACGCACGGTCCAGCGGCTCCGGCTTGGCTTCAGTCTTGGGAGCGTCGAACGCACCTGTTCCGGAGCGCAGGCATGGAACGTGATAGTGATCGATTGTCCAGCCCTCGTGATGCATGCGTTGCAGGCGGCTATGCATTGATCCACGGAGTGCGAGCAGTCGTGCGGTATGGGATAGCATTCCACTCGCATGAGCTCGTGCGAATGGTAGTGCGCAGGCTTTGAGGAACGGTCGGAGCGGTAGTCCCCCGCAGTGCTACACCGATACATCCGAAGGACGATCCTGGTTGCGAGCCTGCATGTCGTAATAACGCTCACATGTTGGATAGCATCCAGGACATGTAGGCTGCGTGGCTGAAACGATCTCGAAATACACAACCGACCGCTTTCGGAACAACAGCGCATTGCTAGATACAAACGATTGCAATAGATCCATGGCGGACGATTTGCAGCGTCGAGGAGGAGTTTGAGATGACCATGCAGGTACAGATTAGCCCAAAGACGCGATTAACACCAGATGGGGCGGATGGAACTTATCAATCACTTGCCGAGGAGTACCAGAAGGTCCGGAGCTTCTCCGAATACCTCTGCGAGCCGCTCGTCACCGAAGACTACGTGATCCAGTCGATGCCCGATGTGAGTCCCACGAAATGGCACCTGGCGCATACCAGTTGGTTCTTCGAGACCTTCGTGCTTGCCCCTACGGTCTCCGAGTATCGATCGTTGCACCCGCAATATACCTACCTTTTCAACTCGTACTACAACTCTGTCGGTGACAAGCACTGCCGTGCCAAGCGCGGATTGATTTCGCGGCCGACCGTGGAAGAAACGTATCAATACCGGGCGTACGTCGACGAGCAGATGCTCACGCTGTTGGAAGCGATCGATGCTGAACAGCTTGCGGCCCTAGCGCCGGTGATTACGATCGGTCTGCATCATGAGCAACAACACCAGGAGCTGATGCTGACCGATATTAAGCATGTCTTCTCGTCGAACCCCTTGCTCCCGGCCTACCGCGAACGAGTGGACGTTCGGGGAGTCAGCGTGCCGTCGCTCCATTGGGGTGCTTTCACCGAGGGAATTTCATGGATCGGACATGCGGGTGGCGGTTTTGCCTACGACAATGAAGGGCCACGCCATCGACAGTTCCTGCAGCCATTTCAACTCGCCTCACGGCTCGTCACCAACCGTGAATACCGTGAGTTTATGGAAGACGGCGGCTACCAGCGGCCGGAATTATGGCTGTCAGCTGGGTGGAATACCGTCCAGCAGAACCAGTGGACAGCACCTTTTTATTGGGAGCAGCGTCATGGTCGCTGGTATAACATGACCCTTTCGGGATTGCGAGAAGTCGACGACGGCGAGCCGGTCTGCCACGTCAGCTACTACGAAGCCGACGCCTACGCTCGCTGGGCGGATGCGCGGCTCCCAACCGAGGCTGAGTGGGAGGTGGCATCCATGACCGTCCCGCTGGAAGGCAACTTTGTGGAGCGGGGCCTCTATCATCCGGCCCCGCTTGACAACTCCAGCGCTGATGGATCGCTCCAGCAGATGTTTGGTGACGTCTGGCAGTGGACCCAAAGCCCGTACACGCCCTATCCGGGCTACAAGCCGGCGCGCGGCGCGCTCGGCGAGTACAACGGCAAGTTCATGTGCAACCAGTACGTGCTGCGCGGCGGTTCGTGTGCCACCGCCCGCTCGCATATTCGCCGCACCTATCGCAACTTCTTCCAGCCGGAAGCGCAATGGCAGTTCATGGGCATTCGCCTCGCGAAGGATGTGTGAGGATGGAGCGAGCGCTCGCACCCCAATTCCGGCTCTATGAATTCGCGCCGGCGCCCGCGAACTTCGGGGCGGAAGTGATCCTTGGCTTGCAGCAGCCGCAAAAAGCGCTGCCGTCGAAGTTCTTCTATGATGAACAGGGCGCGCGGCTCTTCGAGCAGATCACGCGCCTTGACGAGTATTATCCGACTCGTACCGAGCGCAGGATTATAGAAGAACACGCCGACGAGATAGCGGCGTGCCTGGGTCGAGGCTGTCTCCTCATTGAGTATGGGAGCGGCAGCAGCACCAAGACGCGGCTGGTCCTTGATGCGCTGGAAGTGCCTGCGGGCTACGTACCGATTGATATTTCGAAAGACCAGCTCCTCCAGGCGGCAACCGAGATCGCTGCCGACTATCCGAACCTGGAGGTGCTGCCGGTCTATGCTGACTACACCGCGCAGTATCACGTGCCCGAACCCGCCCAGCCTATTACACGCCGCGTCGTCTATTACCCAGGCTCGACCATCGGTAATTTCCATCCCAAGCAGGCGCAACAATTCTTGCAATCGGTCGCGGATGTCGCAGGTGACAATGGTGGTCTGCTGATTGGCGTCGACCTCAAGAAAGATCCGGCGCTGCTGCATCGGGCCTATAATGACGCACAGGGCGTGACGGCGGCCTTCAACCTGAATCTGCTTGACCGCATCAACCACGAGCTGAGCGGCGACTTCCAGCTTGATGCCTTCCGGCACTACGCCTTCTACAACCCGCAGGCCGGCCGGATCGAGATGCATCTTGTAAGCCTCCGCGAGCAGACGGTGCACCTCGGAGACAACAAGATCCGCTTTAAGCGCGGCGAGAGTATCTGGACGGAGAGCTCGTACAAATACACGCTTGATGAATTTGCGCGATTGGCCGGAGGAGCAGGCTTCGCGGTCGAACGGGTATGGACAGACACAGTGGAGCTCTTCAGCGTCCAGTATCTGACCGTCCGATAAGTTCTGCGCGTAGAGGATTACGGCTGGATGATACTAGGCGGTGCTTCGGCATGACTTTAGCAGGTCATCACCTCTTTGGTACCTCGAGCACGTCGGAACGCTTCGTCATTATCGGGGCGGACGCGGCGGGCATGAGTGCCGCCTCGGAAGCACGCCGGGTCGACCCGGATCTTGAGATCATTGCCTACGACCGTGGCGACTTCGCCTCGTACAGCCAGTGCGGCCTGCCCTACCTGATCGGTGGGCTGGTTGAGGACCGGCAGCAGCTGATCGCGCGAACCGTCGATGAGTTTGCGCAGCGTGGGATTACTGTCCGCCTTGGCCATGAGGTCGTGGCGGTCGATCCCTCGCGCAAGGCCATTCGCGTCCGTAATCTTGCTCGCGGTGAGGAGTTCGAGCAGCGGTACGACCGGCTCTTGATCGCAACAGGCGCGGCCCCAGTCCGGCTACCAATCCCGGGTCTCTATCTCGACGGCGTCTTTCACCTCGACGTCATGGAGGATGCCATTGCGATCCAGCACTACCTTCGTATGCACCGGCCGAAGCACGCAGTGATTGTGGGCGGCGGATACATCGGGCTCGAGATGGCCGAAAACCTGGTGCGGCTGGGACTCACGGTCCACGTTGTCCAGCGGAACCAGCAGCTCTTTCCGTCGGTCGATGTGGAGATCGCGACATCGTTGAGCGGGGAGCTCGAGCGGCATGGCGTTGACATAAGTTTACGTGACGGCGTGGTGGAGGCGTGCGAGGGACATGGTGGCCGGGTGGTGGATGTTCACACCAATCGCGGTGAAGTCCCTGCCGATCTGGTGGTGGTGGCCACGGGAGTCCGACCTGCGGTCGCCCTGGCAGTGGAAGCTGGCATCGCCGTAGGCGTAACCGGCGCGATTGCAGTCGACCGCCAGCTCCGGACGAGCGTGCCCGATATCTTTGCGGCGGGCGACTGTGCTGAACACTGGCACCGGCTGCTCCAGCGCCCGACGTGGTTGCCGCTCGGGACCACTGCAAACAAGCAGGGCCGGGTGGCAGGTCGGAATGCGGCAGGTGGTGATGCGGCTTTTACTGGCATCGTCGGCACGGCGATCACCCGGGTCTTCGATCTGCAGGTGGCGCGTACCGGGCTGACTGAGCGGGAGGCGGCAGCCGCGGGCCTTGCGGCCCACGCGATGGTGATACGCTCGACGGATCATGCGGGCTATCTGCCGGATGCGCAAGAGCTGATCGTGAAAGTGGTGGCGGAGGTGGGCAGCGGGCGGCTGCTTGGTGGCCAGGCGGTTGGCCGGGCGGGGGCGGACAAGCGCATCGATGTGCTCGCAACGGCGCTGTACGCCGACCTGACGCTTGACGATGTAACCCAGCTAGATCTCGCCTACGCGCCACCCTTCAATAGTGTCTGGGACCCCGTGCAGGTCGCCGCGACGGCGTTGCTCCGCCGGACGGGAGGCAGCTCATGATATGGCTCGGGCCTGCGTCGATCCAGGGCGGGTTACTGTTCCATTGCGGGGACAAACCGCGCTGGGTTCGTCCGCCACAGGAGGGGCCAGCGCGGTTTCCGGTCATGGTCAACGGGGAAGCAGGCCTCACGGTCGATCAGAGCTGAGTTAGCGAACATAGGATGAGGAACCGTAACAACAGGTCGTCCCGCCGATGGCGCTGGGAGCCGTGCTATCCAGCAGCGCGGGGGTATGCCTGATATCCGAGCGGTACGGACGGAACAGGAGGCTGACCATGTGGAGTTCGACAGGCCGACGGTGGTGGGGGTGGTTGGTGCTTGCGGTGCTCACGCTGACCCCCGTGGCAGTGGCGCAGGCACAGCTGGGCACCATGGCACAGTTGACGCCGTTGGCCAGACAGCAGGCGGAAGGCTTGGCCGGGCAGTCGCTTGCCTGGATCGCCGACCGAATGACCGCGACCGAGGCGGTAACGCATCAGCACGAGCTCGGCTTTGCGTATGCCGAAGGAAGTGCCAGCACACTCACGCTTGGCGACCAAACGACGACCATCGAGCCCGGCAAGGGCGCAGCCGTGCCCACCGCCCCGCACACCCATGGCCCCGGAACCTTCCTGGAAATCAGGCTTGCCGCACCGGGGACCGCGCCACAGACTGGTGCTACCCGCGTCTTCGCCTCCGCTCAACTGGAAGGCATCCCGGGGGGCACGGTCAATCTCCAGTTTGTTGATGTTGTGTTGCCACCTAACGGCGGCCAAACGAGTATCCATACCCACCCGGGCCCCGAAACAATCTATGTCCGCGCCGGCCCGTTCGAGTACCAAAACGCGCCGCATGGGACGGAGACGGTGCAGGTCGGTGATGTGCGCTCGTTACCACCGGGGACGCCGGTGCAAAAGCGGAATCCAGGTAGCCAGCAGGCGGCCTTCCTCACGCTGTTTGTCGTCGACCCGAACCAGCCGCTCGCGCCCGAAGCGAGCTTTGGCACCACCCCAGCCGCACAACCTGCTCCACAACAACCTGCTCCACAACAACCTGCTCCACAGCCTGCACCGCAACAGCCCGCTGCCCCCGCAGCACTGCCAAACACTGGCCGGGATCAGTATCTCGTCGTCGCGCTGCTCGTGGTCAGTCTCGTGGCGCTTGTGGGTGGTAGTACCGTGCGCTGGAGCACGCGGGGCGGACGTGAGTAATCCTCGTTAGTGGCGAAGCAATCAACCAGGGAGCTGCTTCTGTCGTACAGGCGCTGCACGCAGCGCCTGTACCTGCATGATGCGTAGTTATGCTGGCAGCGCAGGGCCGATCGTGGGAAAACAATGGTGGGAGCCAAGCCGCGACCCGAGAAACATGGAGGATTGAGGAGCGGCGGGGAGCAGGCCACATACAGGCAGGAGCAAGGTGGGCTGCCTTGCTGGTGCCTGGCTTCCACCTTGCTCCTGGAGGCTATTCGCTACGACAGCTACTGGACCTCCGGCTGCGCTCCACTAGCCGTCGGCTTGTGCCGTAAGCGGCAGGGCGTGCTCCAACATCTCATCCGGCGTCGGCCGGTCGGCCGGGCTTTTCCCGGCGTAGGCCCAGCGGATGATGCCGTCGCGGTCAATCACAAACGTACGGGGCAGGGCAATGCCGTTTTCGAAGATGTCGTAGGCGACCGTGGCATCCGCCTCCACATCCGACAACACGGGAAACGACGGGTTGGTTTGCTCCGCCAATTGCCGGACGCGCCGCGGGCTGTCGACGCTCACCATCACTAGCGCGGATGCCTGCATCGCGGAATCGTTCATATGCACCGGCCAACTGGCCCATCTGTCGTTTACACTGTGGTCACCACCAGCCGCGGTAAAAGACGAGGACGACTGGTTGCTTGCCACGAATGTCTTCCAATGCAACGGTAGTGCCATCGGTCGCCGGAAGTGTGAACGTCGGAGCGTCCGTGCCGACCGGCGCCCCTCGTTCTGCTGTGTGCTCTGCCATGTGTACTCGTCCTTGGTCTCTCTTCTCAAGAGCGCACGTGCGTATGCACGTATTCCCGATGCCAAGGATTGACGCAGGACGGGCGCCACGGGTAGGGACCTGGATGTGCCCGAGAACCCCGGAGCTTTACCACTTGCGCCACGCCGGTCTACCCTGTACTTGTCTGTCGGTCGTGCAAACGCTCCTATTGTTTTACCGATAATCGTTATTTACAACTCAGTTCGCACGCTGAACCTCCCGCGATTTCATGGACACGCCAATGTGCCCCTATGGTATCTTGGGACAGGAGGTGTTGCATCGCAGAACAGTGACGACAATGTACCCGAGAGTTCACGTTGGAAGCAGTACGGCTGGCAGCTGTACGTCCTCCTGTCACCGGCGCATCGCTGGTGACAACACAGAGCAGGGGTAACGCCCATGGCTAATGACCGGGGTGTCCCCTGGGGCACCTACATTCTCTTCGGTATCGCGAGCCTGTGGACGATTAGCCTGACCACGCTGATCCCCAGTGCTGCGTGGCTTGCTGGCCAGGTGCTCCTAGTCGAGGGTACGCCGCTGCCCTGGTATGCTAATCTCCTGATCGCCTGGGGACATGCACTGCTGCTTGCCATGCTGCTGGTCCCGCTTGCCAGCTTCACGCGGGTGCCGCGTTTCCGTGCCGTCTACCGGGCGTGGACGCTCGCCCTTGCGGCTGGTGCGCTCCTCGCGCTGGCGCGTCTCTTCCCCTGGTTATGGACGCAGGCGGCGGCGCTTGCCCAAGCTGCAGTCTGCCTGCTGCTTGTAGGGCTGCTCCGCTGGTTGGTGCACCCGCCAGCTCACGGGCAGCGGCGCTCAGAGCCGTGGCCCTGGCTCGGGCTGGCGCTCGGGCCGTTGCTCGCCGTGCCGTGGGTGCTCTGGGGGGCACTCGGTGCACCGCTCGACGCGGTTCTGGGGCTGCTGGCGGGGCTGAGCTTCAGCTGGCTCGCGGGCACGTTGCTCGACCGGGCGCTGATCGTGACGTTCACGAACGACAGTCGTGGGCTAGGCTGGGACATCGCGCTGGGCGGGTTTGCCACCGGCGTGATGCTGTTGATCCTGGCCGCGGCCTTCGGCTTCAACGGCAGCGAGCTCATACTCATGCTGGTGCTGCCACCCCTGGGCTTTGCCACAGTTGCCCTCGGCCCGGGCGTACTGGCGGCGATAGCCCTCATCGCCCCGGCCACAGCTGCCGCGTTGATGTTCGTCGATCCGTCCGAACTGCTGCTGCTCGAGCCCCCGACCTGGGTGCTCAGCGCGGTCGGTTTCGCGTTCGTGCTCGGGTGGCTGATGAGTATGGGCCTGGGGGTCGTGCGGCTTGCACGGCCGTCGCAGCCGGCGGACGGTAGGCAGCGCGGTGGCAGGACGCTGCGGAGTGCGGGCGTGGTGGCTGGATGGGGCGGGCTCGTACTGCTCTACACGCTGGTCGGTCAGCCAGGCTTCTATGGCGATCACATCTTTGTTATCCTGAGCGCGCAGGCGGATGTGGGAGCCGCCGCGCGCATCGACCACCGTGAGGAGCGCCTGCGCGCGGTCTACACCACCCTGACGCGCCACGCCGAGCGGAGCCAGACCGACCTACGTACGACACTTGACCGGCTGGGGGTGGCGTACACGTCCTACTACCTGGTCAACGCCATCGAGGTCGAGGGCGGCCCACTCCTGGCAGCGTATCTTGAGCAGCGGCCCGATGTCGATCGAGTACTCACAAGTCCCCACCTGCGCCCCGTGCCCCGTCCACCGACAGTGGAGCACGGGGCGGCAGCGGCGCCCGACGGTCCGGTGGAGAACATCATGCAAATCGGGGCCGATCGGGTCTGGCGGGAGTTGGGTGTGGACGGCACAGGGCTCGTCGTCGGCCAGTCCGACTCCGGAGTACAGGGGAGCCACCCGGCGCTGCAGGCCAACTACCGTGGCCTCCGTACTGGGGACGACTACAACTGGCTCGACCCCTGGAATGGGACACGTTCCCCAGTCGACATTGGTGGGCACGGCACCCATACCCTCGGCTCGGCGGTCGGGCAACATGGCATCGGCGTTGCACCGGGAGCGGTGTGGTTTGGCTGCGTCAACCTGGCGCGGAACATCGGGAACCCTGCACGGTATCTGGACTGCCTGCAGTTCATGCTGGCGCCCTATGCGCAGGGCGCCGACCCGTTCACTAATGGCGACCCAGCACGCGCAGCGCATGTGGTGAATAACTCGTGGGGCTGCCCGGAAATCGAAGGATGCGATGCGAACGCGCTCCTGCCAGCTGCGCGCGCCCTCCGTGCCGCGGGCATCTTTGTCGTCGCATCCGCCGGCAACACGGGTCCGAGCTGCGCTAGCGTCGACGATCCACCGGCGCTCTATGACGAGGTCTTCACCGTCGGAGCGGTGGATCGCGAAGGCAACGTTACCACGTTTAGCAGCCGGGGACCGGTAACAGCAGATGGTAGCGGTCGGGTCAAGCCCGACCTCCTGGCGCCGGGCGCAGAGGTCCGCTCGGCAGCGCCCGGGAGCACGTACGCCATCCATGATGGGACGTCGATGGCAGGACCACACATTGCAGGCGTCGTCGCACTGATGTGGTCGGCACAACCAGAGCTGATTGGAAATATCGAGCGGACCGAGCAGATCTTGATCGAGACGGCGCAGCCATACCGCGGGGAGGTGGTCGGGTGCTTCGGAGCTGATGCGAACGAAACCGTACTGACGGTGCCGAACATTGCCACTGGCTACGGGGTTGTCGACGCGTACGCAGCAGTGCGGGCGGCGCAAGCGGAGCGATAACTTCTGCGAAAGGGATGGCGCAACCAGTTGCAGCGCTACCCGGTTTCTCCACAGCGCAGCGCTATCTGGATGGATATATTCGGAGCTGGATATCGCTTAGATACCTTAAGGGCCGAGATGCGGAGTCTGCCTAAAAAAGGTGCACTACTTGAGGGTTGAACAACACTCCGGTGGAGTTCACCAGTATTCCAAGACTTGACTGGTGCCCACCTGCAAAGTTGACGTGGCCGTAATGTGTTAGTGTACCCAGTCTCCGAGGTGGACATCCAGTGCGAACGGGTTGACGCAGCGCATACCGTCCAGAGCAGCGCCGATGTTGAAATCTTCGCTGAAGACATTTTTGGGAGTTGGTTACGCTGCTCGACGGTCGACGGCGATGCCGGTGTCGCGGTATAGCTGGCGAACGGTGGCAGGGACATCCTTGAAGCTGCGGCGCTGCTCGTCATTCTCCGCCCGGACCTGCGGTAGGCGGTATAGGTAGTGCCCGAGCCCGAAGGCAGCCCAGGCACGTTGGAATGCCTGCACGGCGCTGCTGGTTGTATAGTTATGGTCGCCCGCTCAGCCTCGCCCACGGCCTCCCGGGTCACTTCATAGAACGTATTCTGGCTCGCGTCACCGAGGGTTGTGTCGATCACGTGCTGAATGGTTTCGCGTGAGGGACCTTCCCACAGGCAAGTGGCTTCTGTCATGTCCGTGTTGGGCAGAAATGCGTGCAGGGTGATGCCGGAAGGTGGGGAAAAGAGTGCCTCGCCCCGTTCCATCAGCTTGCTCGCCCCATACGCCGAGCATTGGGCGCGGCTGCGAGATGCGTTCGCGGCAGGATGGGAGACGCAACCGGACGACAGCGAGCTGCTGCGGGCGGCGATCGGGCACGCGCTGAACTTCCAGACGTGGCGGTCACTGGCGCGCGAGGAAAACCTGGATGACGCGGAGGCGGTCACACTTATGGTGGCGATGATCCGCTGTGTTGCTCACGGATCGCAGGGCGATTCCATGGGGGAGCGCGTCAGGTAGCTCCATGATCGTGAGGCTCTCAGGGAACCATGAACGCTGCTCAGCACGAACGACACGGATGCTAAGCATCGTGGAGCAGAGAGGGGCTAGGCGCTCCAGCGCAGTGCCACAGTCTATGCGGGGCGGTAACGTAGGGCTGACCCTCCGATACGGCGTTTCGCGGCGACATGGACGTGCCCATAGGCTAGCTCAGCCTGAATGGGCCTCGCGTGCCGATCCTGCTCCGGTCGCACCACGGCGTCGAGGAACGAGGGCGACGCGTGCTGCGACGACTTGACGCTGGACGACGTCGCCTTGAACCATCTTGATCTACGGCCCGCCAGAGGTAGTACGTTGTCCCCTTGTCCTTTAAGAAGAGCTCGTCGAGGTGCCATTTGTCCCCCGGCCGGGCATGCTGACGCCGCAGTTGATTGGCATACTGCCGCCCAAGCTGCAAACACCACTGCCGGACTATTTCCTACGTAACAATCGCCGCGTTCGGCCGAGCAACTCTGCTACGTCACTATCGCTGAGGCTGAAGCGATGGCACAGCTTGACGGCATGGCTGGTGATCGCGGCCGGGAAGCGGAAGCCCCTGTACAGCGAAGACGTAGTGGTTGTCGGCATGCGCCGAGTATCGCGTAGAGCCAGATTGCCTGTGCCGGCCGATCCCGGGACTGACAATGCCGGCTGACGGAAGGCTGCTTGCACCTGCCGGTATACTTGAGAGGAAACCCTGATCCACAGTTACTCTGATCATCGGGAAGGGACGGGCGATGCAACCCCATACACAAGATTGGCGTGTCCTTATGAATGAAGCCGCCTATAGCCTGATCCAGGAGCAGGCTCCCGATGAACTTCCGCTCTATGTCAGGACTCGTGACCGCTATTTTGCCGATCCGACGGGCTTTACGGCGGACGTTGCCATGGTGGATCGGCCTCTCGGTATGGGAGAGGTTGCCGCCCTGCAGACATTCTCGCAGACGGTCTTTCCCCTCCTAGGGCCAATTCTGGCAACACTCTTCGCCGCCGTTGCCGCGGCGCTGCAGCAAGAGGCCACCGAGCAGATCGTCGCCCGCGTTCGTCGCCTCTTCGGCAGGCCAGAACCGATGTTTACCCAAGCACAACTTGAAACCATCGCCGCGGAAGTTACTACCGTTATTGAAGCGCAGCAGCAGCAGTTCAATCTTGACCCCACGCAGGTGCAGGCAGTCAAGGATGCGGTTCTTGCCCGTCTAGCCCTCGCGAAAAAAGCGTGAGGGAGGGTAGCCCGATGCCGTCGCGCAAGCATCCGTTACCGGTTCGTCTCAATCCGCTGGCCTTTCCGTCCGAAACCGATATGCGCTTCCTCTTGTTGGTGCTCGCCGCAGCAGGAACACTCATCGGCCTCGGCGATTTTGCCGCCTATGTGCTGCTCCAATATCTGCCCGTTGATCCGGTCATCGCCCCCGGTATCGCCACGAGCAGTGCATTCCTGATCGCGGTGCTGGTATTCATCGTGACCCATCGGCGCGCGATCCGTGCAGCCCAGAAGCTCATTCGTGAGGAACACTGGGTGCCGTTTCCGCCGCAGCGGCGCGACCGGCTTGAGCAGGCGTCACTTGAACGGATGCAGGCACATATCGCTCGGATACTTGCGGAACTACCGGCTGTGGCAGCCCAGCAGCCGCAGTTCTGCTGGAACGACACATCCTCCGATAGTCAAGCTCCCATCGGCATGGCCTTTGGTTACCGAAGCCGGCAGTATGTTTGCCTGAACGAAGGACTGCACGCAGCATTTCTCGGCACACCACAGGCCCAACGGTTTCACGCTGTGCTGCTCCACGAACTTGGGCATATTGCGAATCGTGATGTCAGCCGTACCACCTTCTCGATTGAGCTCGGACGGACATTCACGCCGGTCGCGCTCATCCTGGTCGCAATCACCGGGGGACACCTGATCTTTCACCTGATCCGACGTTTCTTTGCCGGAAAAACCGATCAGCTTGATATCCAGAGCCTTGAGGTGGTTGTTCGGACCGGGGTCGGGATGGCGCTGCTGCTTGCACTGATCCCGATCATTCGGGCCGGTATTCTGAGGGTGCGTGAGTACTATGCGGATGCTCGTGCATGCCAGTGGTTGGGCAGCGAAGTACCACTACGCGAACTCTTTGCTCAACCACGCCAGGTACGGACTTTGACTCGACCGCTGGCCGCTGAGACCCGAGAGGGGAGCGCGAAGCAGCCTGCGTTCCGACTTAAGCGACCGTTACGAAAGCTTTTTCACACCTATCTAGCACCGCTTCACCCAGCGTACACGCGGCGCATTAACACCTTGGTGGATCCGGTCACACTCTTTCGGGCTGAACCTGGAACGGTATGGATTGCCGGTCTGCTCAGTGGAGTGGCGTTGAATGCCAATAGCATTGTGCTGAATGTACCTATGCATGTGGGCGGACTGACCACCGCATGGCTCGCAAACAACATCAATCCCGAGCTGAGCAGTACTACGTTGCAGCTCATCTTTGCTCTCTCGGTTGTGCTCGGCACGTTGGCGTTCACGATTTTGGCTGCGCTGTTCATAACGATTTTTCTTGCGCCACTCGTGGGTACCGTCGGCGTGATGGTGCTTCGTGCGTCGTTTGTCGATTCCATTGAGTATCCCGCTGATGCGCTGGTCCCGCTGCGGCGCGTCATGCTCCTCGCACTGCTTGTTGGAGCCGGGATTGTGCTGGGCAGTGCGCTGACACCAGTACAAGGAGTGCTGTCATTCGACAAGGATGATTGGTGGCTGGCGCCGATCTTCGTGATTGTGTGGGCGGGCGTCGTGGTTGTCTGGCTGCTGCCATTACGCTGGTTTGGGCGGCGGGCTTTCCGATCGTATGTTGGCGTGAAGCCGCCAACCATAAGGCGACGGTGTATTGCGGTGCTGTCAGGCTTGGCTATCATGCCGGTATGGATCGTTACCATGCTTGGACAGGGAGCGGTGACGACGGCGGATATTGATCCCGTCTCGCCGGAGTTTGCCGCCGCTCTGTTCGTCGCCTGGGTGCTATCGTTTCCGTTCTCGCTGCTTATTTGGAGCGCCGGCGCGCTGCTCATGTGGCTTGCAGGCTGGTTTCGGTCCGCGCCGTGCCCTGAGTGTGGCAAGACAACCAAATCCTCAAAGGTTACCGCGTTGCACTGTACGCAGTGTGGCCACCCGCTCCTGGCCTGGGCTGTCGTCCCTGCTCCACTACGCATGCCTCCGCCGCCACCCCGGCCGTCGATCCCCCTCGGTACTGCACCACCTCCGCTGTAACTTCCCCCCACGGGCTCGATGTCCAATTGTTGGACCAGATCGGCAAGAAGCGGCGGCGTTCTACTTGAGGCTCCTTATCGCCATGCCTTGGAGCATGCACCAGCGGGTCATACGCGCCACGGCAAAGGTTGGAGTCATGTACACGACTTCCTGGCTACTCGCCACCTATCATTGCTTGTTGAACTACGATACAATAAGGCAGGAGAGCTTGCTATCGAGCTGTGAGCGGAGCAAGACTCTGGTCCCCAGCACAGGCGGCAAGGTACGCGCACCGACATTCACATGGTGCGTAAAACCTTTGGCAACGGTCCAACGTAGATCATAGTGCCATTGTAATTATGAGGAGTGCTTCGATGTTATCACGACCGGCTGACGTTGCGATCCGCCCGCGCGGCACACTGCTCGGGCAGGTGCTCGGGCTGCTTGCGTTCTCGATGCTGTTTACGGCCGGCGGCGCGTTGGTTGCGCCGTTCTTGGGCCGGTCCGCGTTTTTGGTCGGCGTGATCGGCAGCCTCGTGACGCTGCTGATCCTGATCTTCGCACGACGCTTGGCGGCGCCGCTGCGCTTAGGGCTGTTTTATCTCTTTACGACCTTTGAAGGCTTGACTCTCGGGATCATCATCAGTGCCTATGTGGCTGCCGGCCTCGGCAGTGTTGTAGTGCTGGCGGCGGGCACGACCGCAGGGCTGGTCGCCGCGCTGTCGGCCTTTGCCTGGACCACCAAGCGCGACCTCAGCGGCATGGGCAGCTATTTGTTCATGGGACTGATCGGTGTGCTGATTGCTTCCGTGATCGGCATCTTTGTCGGCGCGCCGTTGTTCCACCTGCTGATTGCCAGTGCCACGGCGATCTTGTTTTCGGGCTACGTGCTCTACGACGTGCAGCAGCTCAAGTACGCCAACGTCAACGCCGACGCGATCGGCCTGGCGATCAGCATCTATCTCGACGTGCTCAACCTGTTCCTGGCGCTCTTGCGCATCCTGGGCTTTTTTTCGAGCAGCGACGACTAGGTGTTCTTCCCCACGATGTGGCGGGTTGGATTGCACGTAAACCGTTCAGGATCTTTTTGCCAGCATTTCATGATGTATTCATGCGAGGTTCCCTTTACCGACAACGACGGCGGTCCCCTGGCCGGGTTTCTAGGGTAGCGGCTATCGCTCGCCGGCAACTCGATACGGCGGCCAAATCAACGATTGTTGAGCGGGATCGCCTTATTCGGCTGTTCGAGCGGCATCTGGTCAATGGCCACTATACGGTCGTCAAAATAAACCCATCCAGCATTGCTGCTGCTGCGGTATTGCCGCGACAATATCCATTGCGAGGCTATGACGCCGTTCAACTGGCTATTGCGATGGTCGCCAATGCAAGTGTGATCGCACGGGGCCATCAGCCGCTGGCCCTTGTGAGCGCCGATGCGGAACTGCTGGCTGCGGCAATAGCTATTGGACTGAAAACTGTAGCTGTCGCTTAGTACTGCTAGCGTCCGCTCGTGTAATGCCTAGCTGTTGTACGTTAGTGAACAGACGCTCGCCGCTACGCATCGGCGAGCATCTGTTCGTTTACGTGGACATTAACGTTGCGCTGCAGCAGAGTTGGAGCTATTTTGCAGGGCCGATATCACCAGCGGATGGACTACGTCGGGCGAACCATGTGGGCGTTCGGGACCATCCAGAGCGTGACCGGCTCCTCGGCCGGCCATCTATAGAGTGCGTTCAGGATGTCGCCACACCCGTTGTTCCAGTAGTCCATCGGGGTTTTCGACCAACTCTAGCCGTTTTCATTGATGTCGTCGGTTGTTTGACAGAAGCCGAACTATATCGTGGTGTTGCGCTCGTCAGTGCCCGGCAGCGCGTACGCGCTCAACATTTCGGTCATCCATATTTCAGCCTCGGCGCGGCGCTCTGCGGTCGGCTTTGCCGGCATATCCAGGACGGGAAGCTCGCCGAGTTTCTCGGGGGCTGTAATTGCGCGGTGTGTTAGTGCCCCGCTCTACGGGCGGAGCAACGAGCCGAATGATGAAAGCAGTGCTGCGATGTTCATGGGGTTGGATCCTCAGTGTTGTGCGGGTCGACCGGTCACGTATCACGATGTTTTAGTTGACATAAAGGATTTAATCATCAACCGATTGACAATACTCCGATATCGGCATTTTCGAGCATGTTGGCCAGGAGCCCCCGTCTTGGAGCCTACACCAGCCCGCCAGTATTTGCCTTCAGTCCTGATCGACGGGGCTCCGCACGACCCTCCCGGCCCGATTGAGCACGTGCGCGTAGATCATTGTCGTTTTCACATCGGCGTGACCGAGCAGTCCCTGGACCGTCCGGATATCGTAACCCTGTTCTAACAGGCGCGTGGCGAAGCTATGGCGGAACGTGTGACAGCCGACCGGCGGCACAATGCCCGCCAGTTTTGCGGCTGCCTGCACCGCCTTTTGCAAGCCTCTTTCATCGACGTGATGGCGTCGGAGGTGCTCACTGCGAGCATCGCGGGATTGCCGTTGTGCTGGAAACGCGTACTGCCAGCCCCATTCGCAGGCTGCCGCGGAATATTTTCGGTCCAGGGCTGACAGGAGGTACACAAGCACCATACCCAGCCGTGCAATCGTTGACCCAGAGCCGTTCCTCCCGCTGAAGGTGTTCCTGGAGCGGATCGACCAAGCGTGCCGGGAGCATCGTCACCCGCTCTTTCTGGCCTGTCCCCTCCCGGACCACAATCTTCCTGGCGTCAAAGCGCAGGTCCTTGATGCTCAAGACGCACACACTTCATGAGCCGAAGCCCGTTGCCGTACAACAGCTTCGCCATGAGCTGGTGCAGCCCCTCCATGCAGGCGAGCACGGCGCAGGCCTCCGGATGGGTGAGCACCGTTGGTACACGCTGGGGGCGTTTGGCACGCACGGCGTTGACGCGCAGGTCCAGGTCCATCCGCAACACCTCCCGATACAGAAAGAGAAGCGCACTCAAGGCTTGGTTCTGCGTGGAGGCAGCGACGTGCTGCTCCACGGCCAGATGGCTCAGAAAGGCTTCGATATGCGCGGTGCCGAGGTCCCGGGGGTGCTGGCGGCCATGGAAGGCAATGAAGCGCTTGATCCATGCCAGGTTGGCGTCTTCGGTGCGGATCGAGTACGGGCGGATCCGGATCATGCTGCGCACAAAATCATGGGTTTTTGCGGTTGCTCGGTCATAGGACATGGCTCAAAATGGTTGCTGGGATGGGATACGTATGCTGACCGCGTGCCGCGTGGTGAAACGCGGGCAATTTTGATGCTGCTCATGCGATGATCGCGTGTGCGCTCCGCGTTGGCGGCAGCTCACCTCGGGCGTTCGCCGCCCTCTCAACCCCGTGCAGGAGGGGTCGGAGGGCGTATCCAAGGTGTATGAGGTTGAGTGGGAGGACGCATCCTCGCGTGCATCTAGCGGGCCGAGGATGACCCCAGGTGCGGTACTTGGTGGCCACGCACATCGTCAGGTGGTGCAGCTCAGTGGTGTGGCACGTCCGCCGGGTCCTGTTCCTGTGCGTCATGCGCTTCTCGCACCCCGTCGCCTAGCGGCGAACAAGTCGCTGGAACTGACCGCGTCCCGCGTGGGGGAACGCGGGCTTTGTTCATGCTCCGACTGGTAGTGGTGCTCGTGCTATCCCTGGGGGCGGCAGCTCACCTCGGGCGTTCGGCGGCTTTTCAACTCCTCCTGTTTGAAGTAACATTAGCTGCATGAGCACACGAATAAACGCATCGTCTGACCGGCGCATCTGGATGCTCAATGGACTCGAAGTAACACGATTGTGTATCGACTTTACTTTCACTATTCATCTGTGGGAGGGCAGTCGGGAGCTGACAATCATTATCGAAGTGCCGTTTACGCTTCGCATTGATGAACATGAACAACAGCTCGACCCAAACGCTGGCACGACGCTTGGTCCTGCACTTCAGATTTTACACAAACCAGTGGAGTCGTTGACGGCCTACCGTCATGGTCGACTTGTCGTTGCATTTGTTGACGGCACAACACTCGACGTAGATAAAGATTGGCAATACGAGTCTTGGCATACATTTGGTAGCGGTGAGTTAGCTGATATTGCAATGCTATGCTCACCGCATGATGCTGCACCCTGGGGCGACGAGTAGCCGACTTGTGATTTAACATCGGCATGACGCCGGCCGATATACTGCACTGTCAAGTACCAGTTTGAAGCTACCGTCATCGTCGCCGTTGACCTGGGGATCCTGTGG
>JADDQE010000137.1 GCA_016781525.1 bacterium
AAGAACTGGAACTGCTACCTGATCCGCTACGGCGCGCGGGTCGCCTTTTATGAGGCACGGGCACGCACCGGCGAGCTTGGAACGATGGAGGCGGCACTTCGAGCGGTGCGGCCGTATCGCTGGCGGCAGGGTCGGGCCGAGCAGACCGTGCGTCAGCAGGAACAGCTCAAGCAGCATCGGGTGCGCCACCGCCGCGAGGCGTTTCTGGCTGACTTGGAGGCACGCTGGGCAGCCCTTGGGGCCGGAACGTGACTATTGCCCCGACGGTTTTTTTGAGCCAGGTCAACTGCGTGGTAAGCTTGCCGATCTCGGCATAGAGTTCCTGGATCTGCTGCGCATGCACGGCTTCCTTGGCGGCCTGTTCCTGGGCAGTGTCACCGGCGAAGAGGCTGGGCAGGCCAGCGAGGGCGATCTCGCGCCACCGGTAGAGTTGGTTGGGATGCATGCCATGCTCGGCGGCGAGCTGGTTGACCGACTTCTCTTCTTTGAGCAGTTTGCGCACGATCTGCGCTTTGAAGGCTGGGCTGTAAGCCTTTTTCATAGGCTCAGCCTACCTTAACCCTCGCCGTTTTTGTGTCCGAATACTTGGGGACACTATAAACCGTAGGTCTGCCAACCAGCTTTACTATCCATGGCTTTCGGCATAGCTATGCCACCTTGCTTGGTCGCACTGAAGGCCTCAATGCAAAAGATGTTCAGGCAATGCTCCGTCATGCCGATGTTCGTACGACGTACCGCTACATGCATAGTAATGAGGAGCGGCAGCGCATGGCAGCTGAAGTTATGGGACGTCTCCTCGATATACCGAAAGAACAGGGAGAGGTTAGGTAGAACGCTTTCTCCTACGTCAATCCGCCGATTTTGGACCACTTTTTGGACCACTCCCATAAATCTCAGCGATACGTGAGGAAGCAGACAAGAAAAAGAGCCGCACTACAAGCGGCTCTTTGCGTGGCGACCCCGGACGGATTCGAACCGCCGACACCTGGTTCCGAAGACCAGTGCTCTAATCCACTGAGCTACGGGGCCATAGGGCTCGTATTGTACCGTACCCGCTCTAACTTAGTCAAACACTTAGTCAATGTCCCCACTGTCCCGAGTTACCGAGCTCCTTACTCCGTCTCATCTCCATACAACGCCTCAAGCTTGGTAACAGCCTGCCGCTTCGCCCTCTCGCTCGCACGGCCACCATACACCTCGAACGTCGTCGTGATCTCACTGTGGCCGAGCCAGTCCTGCAGCACCTCGGGTTCAAATGATCTGCCCCCACTATTTTGGACCAAAATCTAGGGAGCAGGCCACTTCAGAAGCCAGCTTCATGCACATGTGAGACAGTGGGAAACAGCGAGAAACGGATGGGTGGTGGTTCCGAAGACCAGTGCTCTAATCCACTGACTACGGGGCCGTAGTTGTGACACAGTACAACGAAAAACAGATCCGGACGCAACTCGCGGCAGATTACGCTTGCCGACCAGGGGTTAGGCCCCGGAGCTTTATACGGCTGTCCCACACGCTGCCCAATCTACCCGAGGTCGTCAGCGAGCGGAAACACCAGAGTAGGAGCTTTGGCACCAGCTGGTTCCTCAGGAATGGATGAGGTGCTGGCCAGCACCTCGTCCATCCCCAAGCCATCTTTAGCAGCTCAAGCTCGCCGCGGTCGGAGCCGCCCCAGCCAACTCCTGCAAGATTTAGCGCTTCGCGGTGAGGCCCGCAGCCTATACCGCGATCGCTATACCTTCGTTGGGCCGCAGCGTAAGGTAGCCCAAATTCAAGTTATCGTCGCTATCCATGTACGTTGTGCAGAGGACGCGGCCCGACACGCTCACGCTAGACAGATCGAGATCCTGGCTCTCGCCTCCAAAATTAAGGATAATCAGCACGCGCTGGTTGCCGTGCTCGCGCAAATAGGCGAAAACCTCGTCACTGCTCGTGTCAATCGAGCGCTGAGATCCAATGCTGAGCGCCGGCATGGTACGACGTAGGTCGACCAGCCGCCGAAAGAGTGCAAGCATTGAGGTCGCGTCATCACGCTGGGCCTCGACGTTGTTGGTTACGTAGTCGTCCGCAATTGGAAGCCACGGTACACCAGTCGTGAAGCCGGCATTTGGACTGCTATCCCACTGCATCGGAGACCGCTCGGGATCGCGAGAATGGGCAGGGGAGTGCTTGCCCTGGGGGTCTTGAATGCGCTCCACCGGAATATCGACATCGTGCATACCAATCTCATCACCGTAGTAGCACGTAGGCGTACCACGCAGCGTCAACAACAGCATTTGAGCTATTCGAGCTTGCTCCGGACCGACCCGGCTAGCGATACGGTGCTGGTCGTGGTTACCGAGCACCCAGTTTGGCCAACCGCCCCCAGGCAGAGCAGCCTCGTACGTATCTACGGCTTCACGGATGGTCCGGGCATTCCATGGTAGCGTGATGAGCTGAAAGTTAAACGGCAGATGCGCCTCGTCATGGGCCGCGCCGTAGTACATCATGAGCCGCGGCACGGGCAGGTAAATCTCGCCGATCATGACGCGCTCAGCATACTGATCCAGCACCTGCCGCATTTCGCGTACGATCTCATGCACCTCGGGCAAGTCGGCCGTATGCACCGACTGATACTGATCACCGGGCATGTCGCCCTCTTTCCAATTGGGATTGACCGGATTATCGCGGAACTGCTCGTCCTTGAGCAGCAGCCAGATCACGTCAACCCGAAAGCCGTCCACTCCCCGATCGAGCCAAAAGCGCATCGCGTCATAGATTGCCCGCCGTACAGCGGGGTTGCGCCAGTTAAGGTCGGGCTGTTTGCGGTGGAACAGGTGGAGATAGTACTGTCCGGTTGTCTCGTCGAAAGCCCACGCGCTGCCGCCAAAGTAGCTGTGCCAATTGTTCGGCACACCACCGTCGGGGGCAGGATCGCGCCAGATGTACCAGTCCCGCTTCGCGCTGTCCCGGGAAGCTCGGGATTCTTGGAACCAGGGATGCTCGTCTGAGCTGTGGTTCGGCACAAGGTCCAGCAGCACTTTCATGCCGCGCTGGTGCGCTTCCTGCAGCAGCCGATCGAAGTCGGCGAGCGTGCCAAAGAGCGGATCGATATCGACATAGTTCGCGACGTCATAGCCGAAGTCGGCCATGGGCGAGGGAAAGACCGGCGACAGCCAGATCGCGTCGACGCGCAGCCATTCGAGGTAGTCAAGCCGGCTGTGAATGCCTTTGAGATCACCGGTGCCGTCGCCATCGCTGTCCATGAAGCTGCGCGGATATATTTGATAGATAATACCCGTCTGCCACCAGAGATATTCTGTCATCGTATCGCTTCCATCCTTGAACTGTGCCATGCTCGCCAGCTGTGATGCCCGATTGCTGCCGTCATGATACACATGGCGCTGCATTGGGGCAAGGCGGCCAATCGCAAGCATTCGCTCTGTTTATCGTCCAATTATCGGGAGGTAAAGTCGAGGCGGCTCTGACGGACGATACAAGTGATGGAGCTTGACCCGGTGGGCGGTCGCCTTGGGCTGACCAGTTGTGGTCGTCGGAGTGCCGCCGCAGTAGCCCTAGCCCGCAGCGAATAACCCCGTCCAAAGGTCGGGTGGGTCGCCAGCGCACCGCTTGGCTCTGTTATCCGCCAACATCCAGGCTGCCCCACCGGCATAGCTGGTCTCGCGGATGGCGCGCGTGCTCCACTCGACAAAGTAGGGCGCGGTGTTGACACAGGTCGGATGCCAAGGATCACTGCGGCATACAGTTGGACCTTCGAAGTAGCGCTCGTCGTGCTTCCGAGGATCCGTGGGAAAGCCATACTCTTCAAGCACTACCGGGCCAGCGTAGCCAAGCACATAGCGCAGATCATGAATAATGGCGTACGCTCCTCCGCCGTAGTTGTGCGGCGCGACAAAATCGACAAGTTCCGCTAACGTTCGGCGTGCTGGTCCGGCCGATGGAAGTTGTGCCAAGCCGGCCGTCCATCCGTGTCCGCAACTTCGGTGGCCATACCAACGGTGGTTAGAATACCGCGCGGCTTGACAACGCTTACCACGTGGGCCACCCACTCGATTGCACCGTTGAGGTAGCCCGGATTGCCGTCAAAGCAATCGCGGCGATCGCACCAGTTATTGATCTCGTTGGCTGCGCTGATATACGCAAGGAGCTGCGTTGCTTGGCGCGCAGCGAAGTAGTCGAGCAGCCCGCTCAGCCATTGCCGCCGCTCGGATGTCATCCGGAAGTCGCTGCTGTTCTGGATCACAACGCCCAACCGCATGCCGCGGGTGTTTGCCCGGCGCGCAAAATCATAGAGGGTCGCGTGGGACGTAGGAGTGGTGCCGTTGGACGGCAGTTCGACAAAAATCCGGAGTGTTTGGGCGGCAAGTCCATCACGGGCGACGTCGAGCCAGCGGTCTATGTCAGCCGTCGCCGCAGCATAGTTGTGATCGTAGAAGGTCCACGTGTTAATTCCATACTGGGGCAAGAAAAATTGTACGCCGTTGACCGGCCAGTGGCCAGCATCGTCGTACAGCTTGTATCCGCGAGCGTGCACCTGTCCGCAGCTGAGCGGAGCCTCGCACGCGGCATGCCTTTCCATCTGTGATGGCACGCCTGCTGGTGTGAGGCGCTGCAGCGTGGATCATGGCACGCTGGAAGGTGGAGATGATGGGGGGACACCGCACGTAGGCGGCAAGCGCCTATTAGCCCGCTTAGCTTCGGGATTGTTGAAGGAACTCAAGCACAACTTGAGCAAACTCGGTGGGCGCTTCGGCGTGGACCCAATGGCCGGCACCTTCGATCGTCCGGATCGTCGCCTGGGGGAACAGCGCCCGTATCTGGGGCTCATCCGACGACTGAATATAGTCCGACTTCTCGCCGCGCACGAACAGCGTCGGCTTATCGAACCGTCCTCGCGTCCCGACACCACCTACCAGTGCTCGATAATTATCGCGCAGCGCGTCGAGATTGATTTTCCACCTAAAACCACCCGCGTCATCGCGTACGACGTTCGTCAGCAGAAACTGGCGCACAGCTCGGTCGTGAATATGCTGCGCTAATGCCTGGTCAAGCTCTGACCGGTTTGGGGATTGGCGCAGGTCCAAGGCGTACATCGCCGCGAAAATGTCATCATGATGCGGCGCGTATGCGCGAGGCGCGATATCGACCACGATCAAGCGATCGACCCGGTCGGGGTAGGTGAGGGCAAATTGCATCGCCGTCTTGCCGCCCATCGAGTGGCCGAGCACATGTGCCGAGCCTAGCTGCTCCGCCTCGAACAGCTCCAACAGATCGTCGGCCATTGCTGGATACGACATATCGGGCGTGTGCGGCGAGCTACCATGATTGCGCTGGTCGACCGCGACGACCCGGTAGTGTGCGCCGAGCAATTTGCTAATGCTGTTCCAGTTAAGCAGCGAGCCGAACAGGCCATGCAGGATTACCAGCGGATGACCCGCACCATAGTGCTGCGTGTGTAGCCTCATCGCTCCGTCCATCTCCATAATATCGTCCGCCTCGGATCGATCTCCCTCAACGCCGAGCAAAAACTGCGCCCGCACTCTAAACCGAAGTGCCCGCGGTTTCCAACCGTTCCCAGTAGCGTCATGCACGGCATCGTTCCTGCTCCGCAACAGGTCAAGGAGCAGCCCACCCGTACCCCCGATGTGCTGTCGAGGCGGCGGTTGAGCAAAGGAGCAGTATATGACCGATCGAGCCAGTGATCTTAATTACCGAAACTATGGCGAGGGCCGGGATAGCTGGACCGCCGGGACCGCGACTGGACGCGTCGCAGAAGGCGACAACGGGAACGACGAGCGCATGCGCCAGGACATTTGCGATCGGCTGGTGCAGTTCGGAACGCCTGATTGCACCGCGATCGGCGTCTCGGTGGTGAATGGCGTCGTCATGCTCGAGGGCAATGTCGCAACCGACGAGCTCAAGCAGCGTATCTTCGACGTCGTTAGCACAGTTGCGGGTGTCGAGACAATCGAGAGCCGGCTTCAGCTAGGTTAGCATCAGCTCAGTATGGCAGGACGGAGCGACGACGTACCAAGCCGTAACCGAACAATGCCCAAGCCTCCATCTGAGCTGCCCGCGGCTGGTGGAAGTGAGGGCAGTCCCAGCCCCACGCTTCATTCGGGCGAGGAGTGGCAGCGCCTCCGTTTAGCGCTCGCTGGTGCCTCGGATGCCGGGCTAGTGGCGCTGCTGGAGCGCTATGCCTTCAACGTCGTCTGGCCGGCGCTGGAGCTCGAGGCGCGCCGGGAACGGCTTGTCGCCCTACCTACGGAGCACAAGCGCCAGCTCCTGGATCAACTTTTCGCGCGGATGATCGAAAAGCTCACCATCGGCGCCGGCTGGGAGGGGCTAACCTAGGACTTCCCGAAGCAGTACGTTGGATTTGGGGCCACGCAGACAGCCCAGCCCTGGCTCGCGCCACGCGCAGGATTGGGAGTGCTACAACACGCCAGATACACGACCAAGCGGAGGATACACATGCCAACCTTGAACGAGCGTCTCGGGGAAATTGTGAAGCAGAAGCGGCAGCGCGATCGCTTGACGCAGGCGGATCTTGGTGGACGGATCGGCGTGAGCGGCTCTTACATTGGCAGCATCGAGTCGGGTCAAACCAGTCCGCGCATCTCGGAGATCGAAGGGCTTGCCAAGGTTTTTCGCACCACCGCCTTTGACCTGATCACCGAAGCCGCCCAGCCCGATCCGCGTACGTTTACCAACGCCAATCGTGAGCGCAACGCCTTTTTGGGGCTGTACGACGCGTTGACGCCTGAACATCAGAAGCAAGCTCGACAATTTTTGCTCTTTTTGCGGCAACAGCAGGATCACCCCGGCAATCTAGAGGCTTAACTGCCGCTCGGGCTGTTCCGACTCCTGGTTCTCATAATGCGCGCTGGTTGTTCAATCGGTTGCGGCTCACCGGCAGTTCTCCTCCCTGCTCGCGTGTGTTCGGCTGGATCGCTGCACTCCCGGCAACCGAGCCAGCCCACTCCGCCGAACCGAGCTCGGCGCGAGGTCCCTTGTGCGGAGAATATTCTATGAACACCTGGTACGAACGCGTTCGCACATTGACCCTGCGGCTCGTCAGTTGGCCAAGCATTACGAATACAGCCGGCGAGACCCAGTTCGGACAAAGGCTCTTCGATCTGCTCGCCACACAGCCCTATTTTCAAGCTCACCCGGAGAACCTACGCTTGGAGCGCACGGCGCATGACCTGCATGAGCGCTACAACGTTTTTGCACTGGTGCGTGGCACAGGGCCTAGAACGGTGGCTCTGGCGAGCCATTACGATGTTGTCGGAATCGCCAACTACGGTAGCCTCGCGGAGTGGGCCTATGCTCCCGAGGAGCTGCTGCCGAGGCTGATTGACGAGCTAGAACGTGCTCCGACCGGCGCGGGTGACCAGCTGGCTTTGACGGATCTACGCAGCGGCGCGTACCTACCAGGGCGGGGCGCCCTCGACATGAAGAGCGGTTTGGCCGCAGGGATCGCGCTGCTCGAACGGTTCGCCCAGGAGCCATCGGCACAAGGTAATCTTCTGCTGATCGCAACACCCGACGAAGAAGAAGCCTCACATGGGATGCGAACCGCAGCCTCGCTCCTCCCGAAGCTCGCGGGCGAATGGGGTCTGGAACTCCAGGCGGCCATCAACCTTGACGCGTCGGGCGAGCGGGACGACGACGGCGCCGGACGAGCTGTCTATCTGGGCACAGTCGGGAAGCTGCTCCCGTCGGTCTTGCTTATCGGCCGCGAAAGCCACGCCGGCTCACCCTTCGACGGTGTGAACCCCAACTTGCTTGCGGCCGAGCTGACGCGGCGCGTCGAATGTAACGTCGCGTTGGCCGACAACGCCGCGGGAGCTGTGGCACCACCGCCGGTCAGCCTCAAGCAAGCCGATCTCAAAGCACACTATGACGTGACGATGCCGCACGCTGCCTGGTGCTACTTTAATCTTCTGACCCACCGGCGCACCGTGGCCGAGGTAATGGAGCTAATGGTGTCGCTCACGCGCTCGGCGCTCGACGATGCGCTGGCCTATCTCGGCACTCAGTCGCTGCGCTATGCGGAGCTGCACGGACGGCCCGTGAGGGAGAAGCAGTGGCAGCCGACCGTATTGACCGTCGCAGAGCTCATGGTGCGCGTACAGGAGCGCGGCGGCGTCGATGCACAACGTCGGTTGGACGAGCTTACTGCGCGGCTAGCTACCGATCCGTCCATGGATCTCCCGCTCTTCAGCCGCCACGTCGTCGAAGTCCTCTGGTCGCTCAGTGGTCTGGTCGGTCCGGCGGCAGTGGTTGGCTTTGGATCGCTGTACTACCCGCCCGCGTATCTAGAGGGCGCAACGCCTCGACAAGCACGGTTGCGCGAAGCGGTGACGAAACATGTCTCAGGCGTGGCGCGCGAAAGCGGCGTGTCGATCCAGCTGCGGCCGTTTTTCCCAGGTATCTCCGATATGAGCTTTCTCGGAAGCAGCCCGACCGCAGACGATATCGCAATCATGACGGCAAATACCGCCGCTTGGGCTTCCCGCATCCGCTTTGACTACCAGGCGCTTGGCGCTCTTGATCTGCCAACGATCAATATCGGGCCATGGGGGCGCGACTATCATCAGCGCACCGAGCGTGTACAAATGCCTTATTCGTTTGAAATCGTGCCTGAGCTCATCTGGCGTATCGCCCGTGACGTGCTCCACGCTCAACCGACCGACTAGCGCTTACCCTTCGTCCGTTGGGCCTCCTCTGCCATAGTCCACAACAGCAGGCGCCTGTGAAATTCGGTACAATTATGTCTTGTACCTGCCGAAAGCTGGCTGTGATACGTGAGGATAAAAGACAAGCTCCATGACCTACGCATCCGACATTGCGCCCAAGACCCTGCAACACGAAGTGCAGCGACGACGTACGTTTGCCATCATTTCTCATCCCGACGCTGGTAAAACCACGCTGACGGAGAAGTTTTTGCTGTACACCGGCGCCGTCGATCTAGCCGGCTCGGTTCGTGCGCGCAAGCACCAGCGCCACGCCGCTTCCGATTGGATGGCGCTCGAGCAAGAGCGTGGTATCTCGATTACCTCGACCGTGCTGCAGCTTGATTACAAGGGCTTTCGGCTAAATTTGCTGGACACGCCCGGCCACCAAGACTTCAGTGAGGACACGTATCGCACGCTGATGGCGGTGGACAGCGCGATCATGGTGCTCGATAGCGCAAAGGGGATCGAGCCGCAGACCAAGAAGCTCTTTGAGGTCTGCCGACTGCGCCATATCCCGATCTTAACGTTCATCAACAAGCTCGACCATCCGGGTCGCGACCCATTGGATCTGCTCGACGAGATCGAGCGGGTGCTCAACATCGGCGCCGCTCCACTCAACTGGCCGATTGGGACCGGGGGCGATTTCCAGGGCGTGTACGACCTCCGCAGCCAGGCTGTGCTGCGCTTCCAACGTACCGACCATGGCCAGTCGCGAGCGCCCGTTCAAGTTGGCGACATTAACGATCCCGAGCTGGTCCGCCTTCTAGGCGACGTGGCCTACGGGCAGCTGCGTGACGAGGTAGATTTGCTGGCGGGTGCCGGCGCGACCTTTGACCGCGAGCAGTTTCTGGCCGGCAATGTCACGCCGGTCTTCTTCGGCAGCGCGCTGAACAACTTCGGCGTCGAGCCCTTCCTGGAAGCGCTACTCGACCTGGCGCCAGCGCCGGGGCCGCGGGAAAGCCGGCAGGGCACGGTTCAGCCCACTGATGGTGCGTTCAGCGGTTTTGTCTTCAAGCTCCAGGCGAACATGGACCCACGCCACCGCGATCAGATGGCCTTTTTGCGCGTCTGCTCCGGACGTTTCGAAAAAGATATGCTGGTTCAGCATCCCCGGCTGGGCCGCTCGATCCGTATGAGTCGCCCACACCGGCTCTTTGCCCGTGAGCGCGAGACGGTCGACGAGGCGTTTCCAGGCGACGTAGTTGGCCTCTCCAATCCGGGCCTGCTTCAGATCGGCGATACGCTCTGCACTGGTGAGTCAGTCAACTTCGCGGCGATCCCGCGCTTCCCGCCCGAGCGCTTTGCGCTGCTGCACAACCAGGATGTATCGCGCTATAAGCAGTTCGGCAAAGGCCTCGAGCAGCTTGCGGCGGAAGGCGTGGTGCAAGTGTTCTACTCGGCCGACGGCTTCCGCCGCGAGCCGATTCTAGCGGCTGTCGGCGACCTCCAGTTCGACGTGGTGGAGTCACGGCTCACCAGTGAGTATGGCGTTAAAGCGACAATCGAGCGCTTGCCATACACCTGCGCGCGCTGGGTTGAGGCGGAGCCGGTGGTGCTTGAGCGGGTGCAGTGGCCCACGGGCACGCTGGTCGCGCACGATCAACAGGATGCCCTGGTCGTCGCGTTTGCATCCGACTGGGCCTTGCAGTACTGCGTCCGGTCCAACCCGGCGATCAAGTTTCGTGAGCTTGCCTAGCGTATAGTCTAATGTACGGCTGATCGGCCTGGCGGGTACTCCGCCAGGCCCAATTTGCTTGCTCCGGCTACCGCCGAGGCTGGTCCGCAACCCAACCCGACTACAACAGATAGCGTGCCGGCGTACCCAGCCGAGCGAAATGTCGCGAGCAGAGGCATCGTGCCACGTTAGACGAGATTTTGGCTAAGCTCTGGTTGTCGTCTACGTCGGAGTACGCCGAGCTGGCGTGCGCGGAACGAGACGAAGCGATAGGTGGTTAGGACGATGGCCAACGAGCCCAGGATCTGCACCGGCGCCAGAAGATCGCCAAGCATCCCGATCCACTGAATTACGCCGGGCTGGAACGACTGTACGGCTTGACCCATTCAGATTCGCCAGGTCGGCCCAAAACGACGGCAGCGCGAAGAGCGTAATGCTGAGCGACAAGCCGGCCAGTACCAGTGACAGTCAAATTATCGACGGCATACTCCACGCCGCTCAACCGAGGCACAAAGGCGCAGGCAGTATCTAAGAATGCACAAAAAGGCAGCGTGCTATGTGTCAGTTTCTGTCACATACGTCTGGTTTACTAATGGCATCAGATAACACATGGAGGACGACATGAAGAGCGCGAAGCATGATGCTGGCACGGCCCTATCGATCGAGGAGCAGAGGCTGCTTGAACAATGGCAAGCACGGGTAGCTCGCGGCGAGTTTAGCGCAGGAGTTACGAGCGTTGGAATGATCGGCGTGATGGGCCGCTCGGGTGATGAGCAAGTGGCCTTTCCCAGGATCACCAGCTTGGCCGCGCTCGATACGCTGACACCCGACGAGCAGTTTGCCGTCCGTTACGCCGAGCGAGTCGTCAATGCCAAGCGTGGAGCGGGTCGGGTGCTGGCCGGCTTTCGGCCGGGCAGCGGCTATGGCTCGATCATCACCCGCTTCGATCCAACTTCGCCGGAGGATATTCTGATCTTGACGCAGGCCCAAGGCGGCTAGCCCATACCGACGTCCTGAGGAGATGGCTATGGCGCGTAGTTTGGCTGGCGGCGACTATCGGCTGCTGATGAGCGTCGAGTCGGCGTCGCGGGCGGGAAGCTGGTATCGTATCTGTACCGACATTCGGAGTGGCACGCTCTCGTGTGATTGCCACAGCTGGACTTTCGCCGGAGGTGCGCCAGCCGAGCGCAGCTGCAAGCACACCGATCTTGTTCGAAGGCTCAGCAATCAAAATCGGATTCAGCGGGCGTGGCATGCGCTGATGGCGCAGCGCGTGGCCGAGGCTCATCCCTTAATTAATGCGACGCGCGAGCAGTGGGCCGGACTGACCGGCGCGTGGACGATCGAGGAGCGCGACGCAGCAATCGGTCGGGACAGCTACCACCTCGTGCTGATCCGCCTGGTCACGGCAAACGGCACGACCGCGTCGGGAGGGGTTGCCTTTGCTAATCGCCACCGCCCAACCACGACAAGCATGGTGCCGGGCGTTGCCGGCTGGGCCGGGTATGCCATTGCAGCCGAGGTAGCCCGCGCGGCAGGTTACCAGCTGGTCGGGCAGCCGCCCGAGCATTTCCGCGCGGGGCGTGGCCGACGTGGGAGCACGCAAGGCACAGACCGCATCGGGCTCGCCGATATCCTCCGCGTGGGCGAGCGCGCCGATCTTGGCGACGGCTTGACGCCCAAGGAGCGAGCCGCCCGCACGCTCCAGCTCTTCCTCGGCCCGCTGTACACTCAGCTCGAAACACAGGGCTTCCTCGACGTATCGAGTCAGCGCTACCCGCAGCGCGTGTACCGCTTGCGGCGGGATCCGCAGCACCTACGGGATCGCCGTGTGCGTGTCTTCGAGCGCGGACATTATGTTCGGGATTTGTGCATCGTGCGAGCTCAGGAGTGTCCCGCCGATGACCACTATCTGTCGACGTTTCTGCGGCTGATCTCAGACGAGGAGGGCATTCTCCAGGTCGTGAAACGGCACAACGTCTTCAATCCCTACTCCGATGGCCGCGAACGGGAGACAGTTCCAGCTGTTTGGCTGCCACGGGCGGCCCTTGAGCAGGCGGCGTGAGCGGCAGGCTGTTACCTGCCGCTGTTGAGATGAGCGCACCGCGTTCCGAGGGGACACCTACGCGCATACCTGTCGTGGAGCGCCTTGTGCATGGACTACGAGTACGTGCGCAGGTGGAGCTGAATGCTTTAGAAGTTCATCGGCGGATGCTGCAGGTGAAAGCTAGTCGCATCCTGGTATGCCTCAGCCACTGCCAACACGCCTGCTTCTCCAAAGAGCTGCCCGGTGAAGGTAATGCTGGTCGGCTCGCCGGTCGCGCTAAAGCCATTGGGAACGACGACGGCAGGATGGCCCGTAAGATTCGTCAGCAGCAAGTTGTCGCCAACAAAAGAGGGCGCGACATAGACGTCAATGGTGGTCATTAGCTCGGCCATGGCCTGCATCACAAGGCTACGTATGCGGTTCGCCTGGATGTACTCCACCGCAGGAACAAGCCGGGCTTGGCGAAACACGTTCGGCCAGGCATCGCGTACCTGGCGGACCAGTAGCTCATCGCGTCCGCTACGCGTTAGCTCGTCGAAGGCAGCGGCGGCCTCCACGTTCAGGATCAGCGACAAGGCTTCGACAGGATAATCTGGCAGCCGGATTGGCACAAGCTCGGCGCCGAGGGAGCGCAGGGTATCAAGCGTCGCCTCGTCGTTCTGCTTGACTCCCTGGGTTCCCGAGCGCTCGGCGGCGAATGCGTCTGCGAGATACCCAATGCGCAAACCGGTCAGGCCAGCTCCAGGACGCCAGGTGAAGGGCTGATCGATCACAGTTAGGTCACGGCCATCAGGGCCGTAGATTGCCTCAAAGACCAGGCCGCAGTCTACCACGGAACGGCACATCGGCCCAATTTTATCCATGCTCCAGCTCAGTGCCATCGCGCCATGCCGGCTAACCCGCCCAAATGTTGGCCGCAGGCCGGTGATGCCGCAGCGGCTGGAGGGTGAGACGATCGAGCCCCACGTTTCTGTGCCGATCGAGAAGCCAACTAGGCCAGCCGCGGTTGCCGACCCCGGCCCGGCTGACGACCCACTCGATCCATTTGCGATGTTCCACGGGCTCTTGGTCTCGCCGTCAAACCATATGTCGCCCCAAGCAAGCTCGCCTACGCTAAGCTTAGCCACCAGCACCGCGCCGGCTGCGGCCAAACGCTGCACCACAGCCGCATCCTCGTCGATGACCTGATCGCGGTAGGGAGCTGCGCCCCAGGTCGTGCGGATCCCGTGCGTGGCGAGTAAATCCTTCGCGCCCCAGGGGATACCGTGGAGCGGACCGCGGTAGTTCCCAGCAGCTAGCTCCGCATCCGCACGGCTCGCCTGCTCCCATGCCAGCTCCTCCGTAAGCGTCACGACGCAGCGCAGGGAGGGATCGTAGCGCTTGAGACGCTCCAGGTACAGCTCAGTCAGCTGCACCGAGGTTATCTGTCGAGTTTTGATCAGGCGGGCAAGCGCGGTAATTGGCGCAAAGGCGAGATTTGTGACGTCAGGTGGTGGCGTCGAGGCGGAGCCATCTGGCAGTACGGTAGGCTGGCGCGCTGCTGCATCGATCGGCTGCGCAGTACGGGGGTCGAAACGCAGCGCTGGCGCGACGTGGTTCGGTATGTCAAGCGACCGGATCGCAGTGTAGTGACGCTGGTACTTGGCGAGACCATCCGGCATAAGCTCGCGCTCGGTCGGGGTGAACGACAGCCCCGAAAGCTGTGCCGCGGTCGCGATCATGTCGTCCGCAATCGACTGGCTTTGATCTTCCATCACATGGGGCTCCTCTTGATGCTATCCAGACAAGCCGTTTCACCGACGCGCACCCAGATCTTCCTTGGCGCCATATGCTTGTGTTGCACAGCATATCAACATTCACGATGTTGGAGGTATGCTGTGCCGGCCAACGTGCAACAGCGGCAAATTGTACTCCAAAAAATCGGAAGCTCCAGGGCGCCGCCCAGCCTTGCAGTCGGCTGTTGGATAGCGCTACCCCGGGACAGGTACCGCCAGACTCGTGAGCGCCTCGCTCCCCTCCCAAAGCCGACGCGCAGCCCCTCGATCACGAGCCGCGGCCGACGGCGAGATCGGACGCTTATCCGTGAAATACTGACCGGTGGTGTCGGCTACCTCGGGTGAGGAGGCGAGGTAGATTGCGGTTTTTGCCCCCTGCTCTGCGGTACGAGAGAAGGGCCGGAGCAGCGTACCAAAGAGCAAGTTGATGAAGCCCGAGTTGTTCTGGCCGAAGCCGCTTGCGACCAAACCGGGATGAAGCGCATTCGCTGTGACACCCGTTCCGTGGAGACGCTCGGCAAGCTCGATTGTGAACAAGATATTCGCCAGCTTCGACTGGCTGTAGGCCCGAAACGCCCTATACTTACGCCGCGCTTGGAGGTCGTCGAAGTTCAAGGTAGCCATGCGATGCGCATCGGACGATACATTAACGACGCGCGCTGGGGCACTGGCGAGCAATCTATCCTGAAGCAAGTTCGTTAGCATGAAATAGCTGAGGTGGTTGAGCGCCAGCGTAAGCTCGATCCCGTCAACGCTTTCCTGCCGCTGCTCGTAGACCGCCCCGGCGTTATTGACAAGAACATGTAAGTGCTCGTAACGCCCCATGAACTCATCGGCTAGCTGCCGGATCTGCCGCTGCGACGTCAAGTCCGCCAGCAGCACGTCGACAGCACTGTTGCCGGTGGTGACCCGAATGTGCTCTGCCGTAGCCGCGCCTTTAGCGGCATTGCGTGCCACCAGCACCACGGTGGCTCCCATACGTGCAAGCTCTCGTGCGGTTACCGCGCCGATGCCTGAGGTTGCCCCGGTTACCAGGCATATTTTGCCACGCATCAGCTGCCCTGACCCGTTTTGATCTGCCATGATTCTCTCCAGTCTCAAGTCCGCTCTCCATCTACTGTACCGGAAAGAGGGATAGTGCGTGCCCAACAGGTGCTCGGCTTAGCGACGTCTCGCCCAAGCGAAGGTTGAGCAGGCCACGAGACGTAGCAGGCGTGGTACGCAGGTTGCAACCATGTTGCTCGTGAACAACATGAAAGGAAGTCCTATGACTGATCGCCATATTCAGCGTGAACATATGGATGCGGAAGACGCCGAGCGCCTTTCGCAATCAATCGATACAGCACAGGGTCCAGGCCCCGTCCTTGATCAAGACGCGCCCGAGCCAATGCCGCTGTTTGACGAAAACGAGCGGGCCGCACGTGAGGTACACAGTGTGATCGATCCGGCCGAGTTTGCGGAGCTTGGCCAGCGTGCGGGTGAGGAGCTCGACCATGTGCGGCCGATCGGAGACGGTGACGAGCTAGGCGTAGCCGGACGCGCCGCGCAGCCAGACGTTGAGCCCGAGATAGACCAGCAGGAACGCTAAGAGCCCGAAGTCGCACCACACAGTCGCGACGTTGTTTGGCGCCTTTGTACCAGAGCAAGCCCCCATCTACACAGGCCGTAGGTGGGGGCTTGACGAGGTAACGGCAGGGCGGGTTGCAAGTGCTCGCTACTAGAGGTGATGCGCTAGAGCATGGCTGCTTGGACAGCCATACCTCCTTTGGACCTACGGCATCGCCGCCAGCGCCGCGTCGACTGCTTGGAAAAGCGACGCGCTCATACATCGAGCCGAGATCAACCACAGCTACATCGAGGACACATCGTCGTGGCATGAGCGCACTACGCCAATCAATCAGTCGTTCTCGATCGTTAAGCTGCCGCAGCAGCCCCTACGCTTCGAGGCTGAGCCGATAGCCTTTGACGAGCACGCCTTCCGCTGGGCTGAAGTCTAGCTCGGGCACACGGACGAAGCCCGCCTGCCGGTACATGCGCACGGCTGCTTCCATGATATCCTCGGTGTGCAGGCCAAGTGCGCTAGCTCCAGCCTCGCGTGCCCTACGAATGCACTCAAGCAGCAGCGCCGAGCCGACTCCCATGCCCCGCGCGGCTAGGGCGACTGCTAGCAGCCGCATCTCAGGGGCGTCGCTGTTCGCGTTCTCGTCGTTATACACATTCGCCGAGGCGGGATAGAGCAAGACACTGCCAACAATGGTGTCGTCCTGGACCGCGACTATCCGGGCAGCTCCGTGGTCTTCCGCTAAGATGGAGAGCAGATTACGCCGATACGCCTCCCAGTGCGGCATTAGCGAGGCATACTGCATATAGGCCGCCAAGGTAACCTCGCGAATCGCATCCTGCTCGTCCGGACGTGCATCCCGAATCTGGAAGGTTGTAATGGTATCCATCGCTTCTCGCTTGCTGTTCCTCTAGCCTTGGGAGTGATGGACCGCTGCTTGTGTACACGCAATCCTGCGCTCCTCGGCCACTTAACCCAGCCGCTGCACCCCTACGCTAGCTGAGGGCAGCCCGGCTATGCGGTGCCGACCAGTCCACAAGCGGACCTTTTGGCACAATCCGTGTTGGGTTGAGCTTCTCATGCGTCATGTAATAGTGACGTTTGATATGGTCGAAGTTGACCGTGTCGCCGATGCCCGGCTGTTGATACAGGTCACGGGCATAGCCCCACAGGTTCGGGTAGTCGACCAGCCGCCGCAGGTTGCACTTAAAGTGCCCGTAGTAGACGGCGTCAAAGCGCACAAGCGTGGGAAACAAGCGCACGTCGGCCTCGGTGATCTGGCCTCCAAACAGATATCGCTGCCTTGCAAGACGCTGCTCCAACCAGTCGAGACGGGCGAAGAGCGCATCGACCGCTGCCTCGTAGGCCGCTTGCGTTGCCGCAAAGCCGGTTTTGTACACCCCGTTGTTGACGTCTGTGTAGATCAGGTCGTTGACCGCATCGATTTCCTCGCGTAAATGCGTGGGATACAGGTCGGGCGCGTCGGACCGCTGTAGGCTGCCGAATTGGGTCTCGAAATCGATTGTGATATCGGGGTAGTTGTTCGTGACGAGCCGCTCCGTCACACGATCCCAGACGCACGGAACTGTGTAGCGCCCGGTGTAAGCCGGGTCTGTCGCCAGATACGCCTCCGAGAGAAAGTGGAAGCCATTCACCCAA
>JADDQE010000246.1 GCA_016781525.1 bacterium
GACCGCGCTTCCGAATACCGGCGCCGAGTCAAACATTGGCATGCTCTTGATGGGCGCTGCCGCACTCCTGGTGTTGGGCGTCGCCGTCTCAGGCCTCCTGGCAATTCGACGCAGCCAAGAACAATAACAGGCTCATTCGGTAGGAGTTAGGTTACGTACGAAACGACGGCGGACGATAAGTCGTCCCCTGCGCGGGTAGGTGCTGAGGCGCCTACCCGCACTTGATTCTCGTCGACGCCTGGGACGTTCGGCTCCATCTCTCTCTGGTACGTAACTTGCGTGCCACGCAGCGGAGTCGTGCGTCTTTCGACCGGCAGCCCCGCACGGAACGGCGCCACTAACATGACAGGGAGCAAGTTATGGCCGCAACAGAACGTGAAACGCTGAGCCGTTCCGCGGATAGCCGCCAGCCGCCGCGCAGCCTTGCAGCACAACAGCAAAACGTCGGCACCCTTGAGCGTTGGATATCGGCGTTCGGGGGTGGTGCACTAACGGCCTACGGGCTACTGCAACGCTCTGCGCTTGGCGGAGCACTGGCCGCCTCTGGCGGCTACCTCGTCTATCGCGGAGTCGCCGGCAACTGCCTGGGCTACCGAGCCCTGGGTGTCAACACCGCGCGCCATCCTGGCGTAGTGTCGGTGAGGCAAGCCGTCTCGATCACCAAGTCGCCAGCCGAGCTTTACGAATTTTGGCGGAACTTCGAAAACCTTCCATGCTTCATGGACCACCTTGAGTCCGTGACGGTTCAAGGTGACAAGCGCTCGCATTGGGTTGCCAAAGCGCCCGCAGGGATGACCGTCGCGTGGGACGCGAATATTACGGATGAGCATCCGAAAGAGTTGATCTCCTGGCACTCAGCACCAGATGCGGATATCGAGAACTGGGGGACTGTGCGCTTTGTGGCTGAGCCCGAGGACCGCGGCACGGTTGTGCATGTCGAGCTCGAGTACCGGCCACCGGCAGGCAAGCTCGGCGCTGCTGTTGCTAGACTCTTCGGCGAAGAGCCAAATCAGCAGGTTCAGGAAGATCTGCGGCGTTTCAAGCGGCTGATGGAAACAGGTGAGATCCCGACGATCGAGGGGCAGCCCCGTGGAACCCGCTCGCCACTGGGCAAGATCTTATCACCCCGATCGTGATGGCGATCAGAGCGGGAGCTCCTGCTCGTCACCGGCAACCCGTAGAGCTGCATAGGAGGCGACTGAGACAATGAGAGCATTATGCTGGCACGGTAAAGACGACGTACGTGTCGAGAACGTCCCTGATCCGCAAATTATTAATCCGCGCGACGCCATAATCAAGGTAACGTCGACCGCAATTTGTGGCTCGGACCTTCACCTATACGACGGGTATATTCCAACGGTCGAGGCCGGAGATATTCTGGGCCACGAATTTATGGGCGAGGTCGTGGAGCTTGGCCGAGAGGTCAAGAACTTGAAGATCGGCGACCGCGTCGTCGTGCCGTTCCCGATTTCCTGCGGCAACTGCTTTTTCTGCAAGCGCGGGCTATGGTCCTGCTGCGACAACTCCAACCCCAATGCATGGATGGCCGAGAAGCTCTGGGGCTACTCGCCATGTGGTATTTTTGGCTACTCCCATCTAACAGGCGGGTATGCCGGCGGACAAGCCGAGTATGTACGGGTACCGTTCGCGGACGTCGGACCGATGAAGGTCCCGGATGGGATGGATGACGAGCAGGTACTCTTCCTGACCGATATCTTTCCCACAGGCTACATGGCAGCGGAAGCGTGTGATATCCAGCCAGGAGACACCGTGGCTGTCTGGGGAGCGGGGCCAGTTGGACAGTTTGCGCTTAAGAGTGCGCGCTTGCTCGGGGCCGAGCGTGTAATCGCAATTGACCGCCAGCCAGAGCGGTTGGAACTGGCGCGCCGCGAGAGCGACGCCGAGACGATTAATTTCGACGAGCTTCCGGTGTTGGATACGCTCAAGGAGCTTACAGGCGGTCGTGGCCCGGATGCGGTCATTGATGCGGTTGGGCTAGAAGCGCATGGTGGTAGCCCCGACGCGCTGTACGACCGAGCCAAGGCGGCCGCGTTTATGGAGACCGACCGTGGCCACGCGCTCCGTGAAGCGATCATCGCCTGCCGCAAAGGTGGCACCGTTTCGATCCCTGGGGTCTATGGCGGCTTCGTCGATAAGATTCCAATGGGCGCTGTCATGAACAAAGCGCTGACTTTCAAGACCGGCCAGACCCATGTCCACCGCTACCTGCGACCGCTGTTGGAGCGTATCGAGCGTGACGAGATCAATCCCGCATTTGTGATCACCCATCGGCTCAATCTCGACGAAGCGGCGCACGGCTATGAAATATTTAAGAAGAAGCAGGACAACTGTATCAAGGTCGTTCTGCGGCCCTAGTCGAGCCTCGAGTTCCCTTCGGCGTCCGAAGGGACGGTGGCTAGGGTTCTTCTCGAGCCGCACAATGCAACCATACTGGTAGGCGAGCTATCACTACAGCGAGGTTTAAAGTATGAACATTCTCGGAAAACCACTGGCCTATACCGCCCTCGGCACGGGCGCATATTTCACGGCGCGGGCCTTCCGGAAACGCCGTGCAATCGACTTTCGAGATAAGGTCGTCTTAATCGTAGGTGGCTCTCGCGGTCTCGGCCTGATCTTGGCTCGTCAGTTGGCCGATGAGGGCGCGAGACTGGCGATTGCTGCACGTACCCAAGCCGACCTCGATCGAGCCGAGGAGGAGCTACGCCAGCGTGGGGCTGAGGTCCTAACCGTAGCCTGCGATATTCGCGAAGAAGACCAGGCGGAGCGTCTTGTGCAGACGGTTCTCGCGCATTATGGACAGCTCGATGTCCTGATGAACGTAGCCGGGGTGATTCAAACCGGTCCGATCGAGCATATGGAGCGCGAAGACTTTGACGACGCGCTGGCGACCCACCTATGGGGGCCACTAGCAACCATGCGCGCGGCAATCCCACACATGCGGAGTCGCGGCGGAGGTCGAATCGTCAACATTTCATCGATTGGCGGCAAGATCGCGGTGCCCCATCTCGTGCCCTACTCCACAAGCAAGCACGCGCTGGTCGGCCTGTCGGATGGACTGCGCGCTGAGCTGGCTAAAGATAACATTCGGGTTACGACCGTCGCGCCAGGACTAATGCGCACAGGCTCGCCGCCAAACGTCTTTGTCAAGGGCCAGCACAAAAAAGAGTACGCCTGGTTCACGATTTCTGACGCCTCGCCACTGTTATCGATCAGTGCTGAGCGTGCGGCGGCGCAGATCATCGAGGCTTGCCGCTTCGGAGATCCGGCGCTGACCATCTCAACCCAAGCACGTATCCTTGAGATCGCCAACCACCTCGTGCCCAATATTACCGGCCACGCGATGGCAATCTTCAACTGGTTCTTGCCGGGGCCCACCGGGGCTGAAGGCGACCGGCTGCGAACTGGTTGGGAAAGCCAGTCGACCCTGGCACCGTCCGTGCTAACGGTGCTCTCCGACAAAGAGACTGTGGAGAATAATGAGCTACATGGCCACGAGCAGGCACGCGAGATGGGGGCATAACGCAGCTGCTCCCACGGCTATGTGGGCCAAGAGTAGGTGTGCTAATCTCAATGGATCAACTGTTTAATGCAGACTGGGGCAAGATCTTCTTGCCCAACACACCGCTCATCGAAATAATCGTGCGCGGTTCGCTGACCTATATCATCCTGTTTGTGCTGCTGCGCTCGGTCTTGAAGCGCGTCGCGGGTGCTGTCGGAATGGCCGACCTACTGATGGTAGTACTGATCGCCGACGCCGCCCAAAACGCGCTTGCTGATGACTACACCTCAATCACCGACGGCGTATTGCTTGTCGGCACAATCGTTTTTTGGAACTATGCGCTCGACTGGCTGGGCTACCGCTTTCCCGCGTTTCAGCATTTTTTCCACCCACCGCCTCTCCGGCTGATCCAGAACGGAAAAATGCTGCGGCAGAATATGCGGCGCGAGCTCATCACCGAAGACGAGCTGCTGAGCCAATTACGGCAGCAGGGCGTCAGCTCCGTTGAAGCGGTACAAGAAGCATTCATGGAGGGCGACGGAGGCATTAGTGTCGTCTGCCGTACGACGGAAAGCCGCGGTACTGCCGAACGTCAGGTCGGGTAGCGCATACGCTACCCGATCACTTTTGGGTTAGCCTCGTCGAGCTCGACTGCTTTATCTGCTCGTGTTACTTCGCTCCCAGGTTGTCGCCTCCAAACTCGGGCGCATCCTCGGAGTCAAGCACACCTGGGTCGACATCCGCACTGAGGTCACCGAAGCCCGTGGCCCCATAGCCGCCAGTTACGCCAGGATCCGTATCGCTGCCAAAACCGCCGGTTTCGACCTGGCGCGCAGGCGGATTACCGCTCGCCATTCGTGCCGCATTACCCAGTGTCCGCCACACCGCGGCCTCGCTGGTGCTATGGTTTTGGGCAATTTCGTAGACGCTCTGCCCCGCTAACGCGTCACGTACAATTGCGCCCTCATCGCTCGGCAGCGTTGCCCCAAACCCCGGATTTTGCTGTAGCAGCTCCAGCAGCTGCGCCATACGCTCGTCTGATGATTGTGTCACAGCTCCCTCCTTACCTTCGGGGCGGACGAGCAACCGCTGTGCCACAACGGTAACGCAAGCCCGGACGCGGGCACGGATGCTGCATGTCGTTCGCCCCGCAGCGGTGTGTCTAGACGAGCGAAGGCGTGCGCCACGCATCGCCGATGTGAGCGCCCGCACCCAAATCTGGGCAAACTGATGATGAAAGGATTGAGTATGCAGGCATCCGAGCCGAACCTCACCGCGGCACTCCAGGAGCACTTCGGCCTCGAGGCGTTCCGGCCTGGTCAAGAAGAGGTCATCCGCGCGTTACTCAAAGGCCGCGATGTGCTCACCGTCTTGCCGACTGGCGCCGGCAAGTCTTTGGTCTATCAGCTCACGGCGCAGCTGCTGCCGGGTGTGACCGTTGTCGTCTCACCCTTGCTAGCTCTGATGAAGGATCAGGTCGAGTCGATCGAAGCCGCCGGTTTAGAAGTAGGCGTGATCAATAGTAGCCAGTCGCAGAGCGAGGCAAAGGACGAGATCGGGCAAGTCAGGAGCGGCGAGGCCAAGCTCCTGTATGTTACGCCCGAGCGCTTCGAGAACGATGCGTTTATGGATCAGCTCCGCCGGATGGACGTGTCGCTCTTTGTCGTCGACGAGGCGCACTGTGTGTCGGAGTGGGGCCATAGCTTCCGGCCATCGTACCTCGGCCTCGGCGATGCGATCAGGCGTCTGGGTAAGCCTACCGTGCTCGCCCTCACTGCGACTGCAACCCCTTGGATCAGGAATGAGATCATCGAGCGGCTGGCAATGCGCGAGCCTAGCATTGTCGTGCGGGACGTCGACCGGCCCAATCTGCTGTTCGAGGTCACGCGCGTGGAAAATGAGGACTACGACCGCCAGGTGCTCGAGCAGCTGCTACTCGAGTCCGCGGAGCAGTATCCAGAAGAGCTAGCGCAGCAAGTCGCGGCTGCAATGCAGGGCTCCGGTATCATTTATACCGCCACAACCAAGGCTGCGGCTGAAACCGCGCAATGGCTCCAAAGCTGGGGTATCACAGCCGATTATTACCACGGGCAGCGCAAGAAAGCCGATCGCAATCGTGTTCAAGAAGCGTTTATGAGCGGCGAGATTCGTGTCGTCGTCGCCACGAATGCCTTCGGCCTTGGCGTCGATAAGCCTGATGTCCGCTTCGTGATCCACCGTGATATTCCAAGCAGTGTCGAGGCGTACTATCAGGAGGCGGGGCGCGCCGGTCGCGACGGGGAGTTCGCCCGCTGCGTTATTATCTATCGGCCGGCGGACCTTGGCCGTGCCGCGTTTTTGTCGGGGAGCGGCCAGCTTACACGCGAGGAAGTGGTGCAGGCTCATGCAGGGCTGGTAGCTCACCCGGAAACGACGCTAAGTGAGTTCCCGGAGATTACGGGCCTGAACAAAGGCGATCTGGCGCGTCTGATCAAGGTACTGAAACGTGACGGCATTATCAAGGAAAGCCGAGGCAAAGTTCGTCTGGTCAAGCCCGACTTCGACCCACAGCAGGTGTCGTTGGAGGACGAGGAGCACCGCCTGGCGTACGAGCGCAGCCGATTGGAGATGATGCGCGGCTACGCGGAGCTGGCCGACTGCCGGCGACGCTACATCCTCAGCTATTTCGGCGAGGAGTACGAGGCAGAGCACTGCAATCTGTGCGACAACGATATCTCCAAGGTGGCCGAGCAGCGGGTCATCATTACCGAGCAGGAGCCGACCAATAATCAATTCGAGGTCGGCACACGTGTGGCCCACGAGAGCTGGGGCGAGGGCGTGGTGCAGCGTGTCAGCGGCGATGACGTCACTGTGCTGTTTGATACCGTCGGCTTTAAAACGCTCGCAGCAAGCGTGGTAGCAGAGCAAGGGCTACTGCGTACGGTGTAGCACCCCATTTGCCGCCCTACCGACGTCCCGCATGCTGAAGCAGGCAACACGTGATGGTACGAAAAACCACCCAGTCCTTTGTGCGGCTGGGTGGTTACCTTTGCGCGCAATTGCGCTGCGCGAGCTATGCATACTCGCAGTTGATCTACAGGTCGAAGCTAGGCGCCGATCTCGCGCGCGCTAAAGCTATCCGTCGCATCCTGCACCGTGTCCGAAAGGTCGTCTGTGAACTGCGTGATCTGCTCGCCATAGGATGGCTCGGTTTCCGTCGAGAGCGACGCAAAGATCGAGAAGACCCCAAAACCGACCACCGTTGCCTTGACGCCAGTGCTCTCTTTGGGAAATAGCAGTGGAAATGCGCAGAACAGCAGACCCTGCAAGAAGTCGACGGCGAGATGGCCCTGCATCGGCATGAGCTTGAGCGGCCCGTACTCGTAGCGCGTCACCACCGAATTGGCGAGCGTGCCGAGCGACATTCCAGTCATCCACTGGGTCGCACCCTCACTCCACCCGAAGATTCGAGGCACGCTAAAAAGCTGCGCAACAGTCAAGTAGTCTAGTACGCCATGTGTCCTCGTCGAAAACAGTTTCGCCATTGCTTGCTCCCTTTCTCTCATCGTCTCATGCGCACTGGCTCCGGACGGCATAAAACGTGCCACGCTCGCTGCCACGGGCGAAAATCATGCGGCATGTGATTGGGAGCGGGATCCGGGGCATTCAACGACGCAGCAGCTTCCCACTCGTGTGTGGCTGTGCGCGCTCATCCATCAGCGGCAGCAGTACGACCTCCCCGCCGACCTCGTGCACCGCGGCAGCCTCGGGGAGCTCCTCAGTCCGATAGTCACCACCCTTCGCGTGGACGTTCGGCCGAATACGACGAATGATCGCCTCAGGCGTCGCCTCGTCAAAGGTTACGACGTGATCCACAAGCGCTAATGCTGCGACCAGCGCCAGGCGCTCGTCCTCCGGTACGCGCGGCCCGTAACCGCGCTGCTCGGTCACGCCACGATCACTGTTGACACCCACAATGAGCACGTCGCCCAGCTGACGAGCCGCCCGAAGAAAGGCAATATTCCCGCTCGTCAGGCCGTCAAAGAGACCATTCGTGAACACGATACGCTTATTCGCGGCGCGGTAACGTTCAACGGTTGCCTCAAGCTCGACGCCGGGCTCGCTCATCATCCCCGACAAAGCCAGCCGCTGCAACAGCTCACGCGCAGTGACCGTGGCGGTTCCCGGCTTGCCCACAACCACGGCGGCTGCCTCGGCCGCAATCTCGACCGCCGTGCGGACCGGCGCACCGGCAGAGAGTGATAACGCAAGCGCTGACGTAAAGGTATCGCCTGCGCCGGAGACATGTGGATTTGGCACGGGCCGTGGCGTAACGCGATATGTCGCTTTGCCCGCCTCGAAGAGAAGCGAGCCCTTAGGCCCCAGCGTTACCAGCGCCCAGGTCGAGCCGATCGCGCTAAGGAGATGGCGTCCAAGCTCCTCGAGCTCCTCGCCGCTTATTCGGTCGACGTCCCGTACAGTCCATCCAGCGGCACGCTGCGCCTCCAGATGGTTGGGGGTAATGACGCTCGCCGCCATGCCGCGGTAGAGCGGCAGATTCTTCGAGTCGACCAGCACCAGCCGATTGTGCTGCTCCTTAAGCCGGCCGATCTCGGCAATGACGCGCTCGCCCAAAATACCATAGCAGTAATCGGCGACGATCACGGCCGCACACTCGGCAAAGCCGACCCGCAGCCGCTCGATCAGCGCCTGTTCCATTCCGGGCGATAGAGGCTGCCGTTCGCCCTCATCATAGCGGACGACGTAGTGTCCATCCGCGACGATCCGTAGCTTTGTGATCGTGGAGCGGTCCCGATCCGTCAGCATGTCGTCCTCGATGCCGCGCACCCGTAGCTCCTCGCGCAGCGCGGTTCCGGCCTCGTCGTCGCCCACCACCGACAAACACCGCACCTTGGCGCCAAGCGCAGCAACGTTTGCCGCGGCATTGGTCGCGCCACCCGGATAGCGCTGCTTGGACGAAGCATTTACAACCGGCACAGGCCCTTCGGGGCTGATTCGCTCCGCATGACCGTTGTAGTAACAGTCGAGCATCGCCTCGCCGACCACCAGCACCCGCTGCTGCCGAAAACGTGCGATCACATCCGATACATCCATTGGCACCTTGCACCTCGATCTTCAGCAGTCCTGGTACCCGGGTCGTTGTGCTTTCCGCTGCGTTCCTCGTAGGGAGCTCGCACCTCGATGATATAACTGCGCGCCCGCCTGCTGGATCGGCTTCCTCGCGCAGCACCCGAGCACCGCGCGAGGGCGCATTCGCGTTTAGCTCCAGTCCTTGTCGGGCTGCTTCTGCAGCCTATGTGCGGCCTCGATCACATCCTGGAGCTCAACTGGATCGCTAAAGGGATCTTCGTCCAGCTCGGTGACGCGGTTAAGCTCCGTCTGCCAGCGCCGCAGCTCGTCGACGTAGGGCTGATGTGGGACGCGCCGAAGGGTACCCGCTTCGTCGACCAGATCACAAATTCCGTTGTGCAGCCATTCGCCTGTATGCCAATCCGGCATATCGACTGCCGGAAACAAGCAAATGCCGTGAAGGTCCATGCCGCGCGCAACCGCCGCCAACGACTCTTCCATGACGTCCTTCAGCCACGCCGGCCGTCCCTCTTCCAAGCCACTCGTCTCGGCGATGATCATGGGCCGGCGATAGCGCTTCCAAACCAAGTCGAGCAGATCGCACAGCGGTTTGATACGATCATCGTGGGGTGGTAATGCCTGGTGCGGACCCTGCTCCTGATACTCCATTTGTCCGAATGAGTAGTTGTTAGCACCAACAATGTCGAGAATTTCAGGGGCGCCGCCCAGCTCCGGATGCGCCTTGCCGGACAAAATATCCCAGACGAGAAATGTGTCGACATATGTTTCATGCTCAGCGGCAGCGCGCAGGTCCGGTCGATCGCGGGGGGCGACAATCTGCACGAGCGGATCGATGTGGATCATGCGCGCCTCTCGGTCAACCTCACGGATCGCATGCACCCCGGCAATGGAGGCCTTGCACAATGCCAGCCGCAGCCTATAGCGATCTTCCTTTGTTTTCCGAAAGGGTGCGACCCAGCCCCACTCGCCTCCAATAAACGAGAAGAACGTAATCTCATTGATCGGCGTAAAAAAATGCGGTCCGCGTACACGTGGAATCACATATTCCGCTGCGGCCCGGCAATAGTTTGCAAACGCATCGGCGAAATCGTCTGTGAAGGGATCGAGCCGATCGGGATACCCGTAATGGCATAAATCCCAGATCGGCAGGATCTGCGCCTCGTTCATGGCGGCAATCATTGGGTCAATACACGAGAAGTCGAAGGTTCCATCCCGATCGACGTTCGGCCATGGAATACCTTCGCGAGCAACCGCGATGCCCAGGTGTCGCAGCAATTGGTAGTCCTCAGCCACGTGCCTATCATGCTGAGTCTCCGCCACCAAGTTGCGCCGGCCCCGATCCTTCCATACAAAGGTTGAGCATTCAAATCCGGAAATAAAGAACGTTGGAAAAATACCTGGTCGCTGTGGCATGGCAAATCCTATCACACTGGATGACCCAAGTGTACACTAGATCGTCGAAGTGCGTACACTTCAGTACACACGCTAGGCAGCTATGCTAGGTTCAATTAGGAAAGGACAAGGTGATGCTTGAGCGGCTCGTGGTGCAGACACGGCAGCAATCCGAGTTTCGCGATCTCACGCGTGAGGTCCAACAGGTTGTCGACGAAAGCGGTGTGCAAGACGGCGTCGTCTTCGTCTACTGTCCGCACACAACCTGCGGGCTTACGATTCAGGAGAACGCCGATCCTGGCGTCCAGCACGACATGTTGCTCCTGCTCAACCGGCTCGCTCCACGAGACGACCCGGCCTACCGCCATATCGAGGATAATTCCGCATCGCATCTGCAGGCAAGTATGATGGGCTTTAGCGAAATGATGCTCATCGACCAGGGGCGATTGGTGCTGGGACGCTGGCAGGCGCTATACCTGACGGAGTTTGATGGGCCCCGCCAGCGGACGCTGCTCGTCAAGGTCGTGCCGGCCGTTGCGACCAACGTTGCGGCAAAATGAACCGATGTTGGATCGTCTTCTGACGCCCACTCACAAGAGCAGCCACGGGGCAGGTAACGTCGACGTAGTCGAGGCCCCGGCGGATCTAACCATCATGCAGGCTGGCTTAACGTGCAACGAAAGAAACGGGTGCAGCGCAGCTTGCTAGAACCGGCACGTTTGTTGCTCGACCCAGCAAAGACGTATTGTCGAGAGGATGCGCTCCATGGCTACAGACGCGGGAACAAGCCAAACGCCCGACTGGGTGAAAGACACAGTCTTTTATCAAATTTTTCCGGATCGCTTCGCAAAAAGTGAGCGGCTGCTTAAGCCCGGCAATCTCCAGCCCTGGGATAGTCCGCCTACGATCGAAGGATACAAAGGCGGCGATCTGTATGGCGTTCTCGACCATCTCGATCATATCGCTGAGCTTGGCGCGACCGCGATTTACTTCACGCCCATCTTTGCGTCGGCCTCCAATCACCGCTACCACACCGCGGACTATTATCAGGTCGATCCGATGCTCGGCGGCAATCGTGCCCTACGCGAGCTTGTCGACGAGTGCCACCGGCGGAACATCCGTGTGGTATTGGATGGCGTATTCAACCATGCCAGCCGCGCCTTCCTGCCCTTCAATGATATCTTGGAGCAAGGCCCACACTCCGCCTATATTGACTGGTTCTTTATCCAAGACTGGCCGCTCTCGCCTTACGACGGCTCGAAGCCAGCAAATTATGTTAGCTGGGTCGGCAACCGTGCGCTGCCCAAGTTCAATACCGACAACCCCGTAGTCCGCGAGTACATCATGCAGGTTGCAGAATACTGGCTGCGCGAGTACGACATCGACGGGTGGCGCTTGGACGTCCCAGAGGAGGTCACGACGGCGGGATTTTGGGAGGAGTTTCGCCGCCGCGTCAAGGCCATCAATCCAGACGCTTATATCGTCGGCGAAATCTGGCACGCGGCGCCCGGGTGGGTCAATTCCAGCCGTTTTGACGCCGTCATGAATTACCTCTTCACGAGTGCTGTGATCGCCTTTACCGGCAAGGAACGCGTTGTGCCGGCGATGACTGCAGGCCGCGACTACCACCCGTACCCCGCGCTGGACGCAGCTGGCTTCGCACACAAGATCGAGCAGCTGCTCAGCCTCTACGACTGGCAGCACACGCTCGTTCAAATGAACCTTCTCGATAGCCATGACACAGCCCGAATGCTCTCGCTAGTCCAAGCGGATAAGCCGAGCCTGCGTTTGGCGACATTGTTCCAGATGACCTATCCGGGCGCGCCCAGCATCTTCTACGGTGATGAGATCGGGCTGGTTGGTGAGCTGGACCCAGATAGTCGTCGGGCCATGCCCTGGGACACTTCGCGCTGGGATCACGAGCTGCTCGGCTATTTCAAACGCGCCATTCTGCTACGCCGCCGTCATCCAGTATTGCGCCACGGCCGGCTCGCAACCTTATATGCACAGGGAGATGTATTCGCGATGGCACGCCATCGGGAGCACGAAGCGCTCGTGGTGGCGCTGAACTCGGGGACGAACGCTGCGGATGTCTCGATTCCCGTTGATCATTACTTCCCTGTTGGGACCGAGCTCAGCAGTATCTTCGGGCCGAATGCGCACGCGACGGTCCAGGATGGCCATATCCGACTGGCACTGCCGCCACGAGAAGGTCTGGTGCTCGGCGTGGTGTAACTGGCCTGAGGGGTGCTAGGAGCGGATGCCAGCTCCACGCCAAGCGTCCCAAAAGCCTACCATACGGGGCACGATCGACTGCCAGTCATAGCGCTCGACGACAAGTGCTCGTCCAGCGGCCCGTAAACGCTGGGCCAACAGTGGGTCGCCGAGCACCCTTAGCACATGTGCCGCAAACTCAACGGGCTGGCTCGCCAACAAGGCATGTGTATCGGGTTGAAGGCCCTCGACCCCTTCGGCGCCCATCGGGGTCGCCACGACCGGCTGCTCCATAGCCAGCGCTTCGAGCAGCTTTAGGCGCACGCCGCCGCCAATACGCATCGGCACGACATACGCCGACGCTCCGTCGAACCAAGGCCGCACGTCCACCACCTCACCGACGATCTCCACAGCTGCTTGCTCTCCTAACGCCAGGAGCGCCGGTGCTGGGTTGCGCCCGACAACCGCAAACCGAATCTGCGGCTGCTGCTGCCGCACTAACGGCAGCACCGCCTGAACAAACCAGGTAACCGCGTCGATATTTGGCCGGAAATCAAGCGTGCCGGTAAACAGTACGTACGGCTTGCTTCCGAGCGGGGGACTGGATGAGCGCCGGTGGAAATACTTTGTATCCACCCCGTTCGGAACGACGCCGATTGGCAGTGCTGGGCTTAGCTCGTGCATAATCTTGGCATCGTCGCCTGAGACTGTCAGCATCCCGCCGAACCGTTCGGCGAGCCGGGCTTCATAGCTGCGCAACTTGCGCCACTGCAGAAATGAGTAGGCCGCAGCCGGGAGCTTGCGTGGAGTGCGCAGATCGGTCCAGAACGCCCGCTGCTGAATGACATACTCCGCGTTGAACGCATCGTAGACATAGAGCGGCCCTTTGTGCGTGCGCTGGGCGCCGTACTGCACCATCTCGATGCTCTCGGCTTGAATCACGTCGAAGGGAATGGTTGAGCGAAGCTCGTCGAACGCGCGCACAAACGCAGCTGAGCGCCCGCGCAACGCCATATCGGGTTCTAGCGAGCCGACCAGCGTACGCAGCCGCCGGCCAACACCATGTGGAGGCGCGGGCACGGTCACGACATGGCAAAGATTGCGTAGCGGTGCTAGCGCTTCGGTTGCGGTGCTGCTGCCACTGAAGGTGAGCAGCCATAGTTCGTGATCGCGGGCAAGGTGTCGAATCCATTGGTACATGCGCTGCTGTCCGCCGCCGCGGGGCGGGTACGGCGGGTACGGCGCAAGGAAGAGCAGTTTCACGTCATAAGGCCCACGAAGCGCAGCAGCTTCGGAAGAAAAATAATACAGCCGACTAATGCCGCGCCGATTGCAACAAGCAGTACCGCCCCTGCGGCAGCATCCTTCGCTCGCTTTGCAAGCAGATGTAATTGGGGCGATGCAAGATCGACAACGGCCTCGACTGCGCTGTTCAATGCTTCAAAAGCGAGCACGACGGCAATCGATAAGATCAGCGCGAGCCACTCAACCGTACTGACTTGAAGAACAAAGCCGGCAATCACGACCACAGTGGTGATAAATACATGGACTTGGGCATTGCGCTGCGTCCGTACCATCCAGCCGATGCCCGCAAAAGCAAACAGGAACGAGCGCAACAGGCCGATCAGCCAAAAGCGGAGCCGCATCGCGCGTGAAATCGTGCCGCCCGGCTTCAACTCGTCGCCTCCGCTCGCCTGCCTATCAGCTCGCCGCATCACGCGAGAGGCCGAGCGCACCAAGCAACGCCTCTTCACGGGCACGCATCACCTGCGCCTCAGCCGGCTCCTCATGATCGTAACCGAGAAGGTGCAGCAAACCATGCGTAACGAGGTAGCTCAGCTCCCGCTGCCGCGTATGGCCATATTCCTCGGCTTGCCGCACAACATGGGGAAAGGAGATAGCGAGATCGCCAAGGTAGCGCGGCTGGTCGGGCGCACTCACAAATGCGCTATCGGCGTCGTCTTCGTTTCCAAACGACAGAACATCCGTTGAGCTATCCTTGCCGCGATAGGTCTGGTTGAGGCGATGTAGCTCCTCCTCGTTCGTCACCCAGATGCTTACCTCTGCCGGAGCCCCCACGCCTTCGCCGCGCAGCACATGGCCCACGAGCTGCTCCAGCGTATCGGCATCTACTTCCGCGGCGTACGGCTCGTCCACATCGACCGTCACGATGTACGCTTGATTCGCCATGTTCTACCTTCTGCCGCTGTCCGCTCAGCTACCGCGCGACCTCGGGCACCGCAGACTGTGCTTTCAACGGCTGCGGGTAGTCAACCCGGGGATGGTAGATGCCTTGCAGCGTCTTAATGAACGATTCTTTGATAATCGCGATATCACGGAGCGTCAGCGGGCATTCATCGAGCTGACCCGAGCGCACCCGCTCTGTGACGATCTGATCGACAACCTCCGCGATACTTTGAACGCCTGGCGCAGCCCGCTCACCCTCCTCTTCCGGCCGCACAGGACGAAGCTTCCCGCTTTGTGCACGCGACCGAACGGTAGCCTCCACGCCGTCGGCTAGCATAAGAATACCCGTCTCGCGCGTTTGTGGCTTCGGTCCGGGATACTGGAAATCTTCGATGTCGGCCTCGGTATCCTCGCGGAGCGCACGCTGGTAAAAATACGAGACCAAGTTGGTGCCATGGTGCTCCCGTATGAAGTCGATAACGTGTTCGGGAAGCCGATGCTCACGCGCGAGCTTAGCGCCCTCACGTACGTGATCGATGATGATCGTCGCGCTCGTCTTCGCGTCGAGGCTATCATGAACATTGGACCGCTCGTGCTGGTTGTCGGTAAAAAAGTACGGACGCAGCATCTTGCCCACGTCATGATAGTAGGCGCCGACCCGCGCGAGCAGCGCATCTGCGCCAATATCTTCCGCTGCGACCTCGGCTAGATTCGAGACGACGATACTGTGATGATACGTTCCTGGCGCCTCACGCATCAGCCGATGCAGCAGTGGCTGATTAGGGTGGGCAAGCTCCATCAACTGAAGGGGTGTAACCACATTTGCCAGCCGCCCGAGCACATGATAGGTGCCGAGCGCCAAAATACTTGAGCCAGCGCCATTCAACACGCTAAAGGTCGCGATCGTCAGCCACCGCGGCCACTCATTAACGGAGTCCAACCAGAAAACCAGCGCGCTTGCCATCGTCAGCGCCGCGACACCCGCGCCGACACCCACAAACGAGACGCTGCGGATTGCGCGTTGTGCGAGAAAAACTCCCGCCGCGCTGCTCAGCATCAGCGTGAAAGTTAGGCCGATGCTCTGATCCGTCTGCATTCCGATGAGTGGCGCAACCGTTAGTGCCGCGAGCAGTCCAACTCGGCCGTCAAAGAGAACCGTTAGCACGATCGCCAGCGCACCGAGTGGAAAGGCATACGGCACAGTGTCCCACATCGGTACGACGAGCCGCGCGGCCAGCAGAATGGCTGCCATCGCCACGCCAATCACGGCTAATCCACGTCGGTTCCGCCAAAGCCCCGTCTGATAACGATACAGGTAACTGGTGAATAGCCACGCTGCCAAGAGACCAAGCAACAGCTTTTGCAAGATCGCGACGGAACCACCAGGACCAAAAACGAGGCCCAGATTCTGCAGCTTCTCATAGGTTTCCTCTGTGACGACATCGCCCTCACGGACGATATTTTCGCCCTTGGCGATCCTAACCTCAACTGGATTGACGCCCGCACGCGCGGCCGCTTGCCGCAGGGCCGTCGCCTCCTGGTCAATTGTGCGGTTGGGCTGGAGAAACGTGCCAACCAGGGAAAGCACCAGTCTACGCTGTTCGTCGTCAAGCGCCGGCGAGACACGCCGATATGGGAGATCACGCTCGCGCAGCGCTTGCACGTCCAGTTCAGACAGACCATTAGGTTGGTTACGCCAAATGTCATCGTACAAGCGGCGCGCCTCGTCGGTCACCAGCTGCCACTCATCGGTTGAAAGCTGAACAATTTCCGCCGCCTCGGCGGGAACCAGCCTCAGCGTGGGCAGTGCACTAAGTGCGGCCGCGCGCGCCTCGATGGAAAGCGCAGCATCATTTCGGATGCGCGTAATATTCTCGAAGGTACGCTGCAGCTCATCCCGCTGGCGCTCGACAACGGTTACATCAATGATCGGCTGGATATTTTCTGCTGCGTTCGCCGCGGCTGCTTGCGCGGCCCGTGTTTGCACCTCGCTCTGGTAAGTCAGCGCTTGCGGTGCATTAATTGTAATGGGGCTTGGAGCACCTTTCGTGATCGCCGCGGCCGCCGAAAGCGGTACTGCGAGCACAATCCCCAGCAGCATGCCCAGCGTGATGCCGAAGGCCAGGAAGGTCAGCAAGAGCTCCTTAGCTGATCCTGCCGGTTTGGTGACCTTGCTCCGCCCCACACCGCCACCATCGACTGGCAGCCTGCGTTGCAGCGAGCGACCCAATTTTGCAAGCCTAGTTGAGCCAGGCACAGCGCCCCATGAGTGACGATCGGACACAGATTTGCGACCTTTAGCTCTAGCTCAGTGCTTCCTGAACCAGTTGATTGAGGACCCGTCCTTCAGCCCGATCCTTGAAGCGCGCCATAACCACTGGCATGACCTTCTTAAGATCGGCCTTGCTGGTAGCACCAACTTCCTGCACAACGCCCTGGATCAGCGGACGGAGCTCCTCCACGCTCATTTGCTGTGGCAGGTAACCCTTGAGCACGCTGATCTCGGCCTCCTCGGCGGCTGCAGCGTCTTCCCGGCCAACCTTGCGGAAGGTTTCGGCTGCGTCCTGCCGCTTCTTTACCTCGCGCTGAACGACTTGCAACATTTCAGCGTCGGTCAGAGGCTCGCCCTGCGGCAGCTCGTCCGCCGTGATCGCGTCTACGTTGACACCGCGCTCCTGTGCTAATTGCCTCTGGACCTTGGTGCGCTCTTGTGCACGCTTGGTGACTTCCTCGTTTTTTAGCGCAGCGCGCAGAGATCGAATCGTTGTCAGGCGCGGCTCCTCCTTCGAGCGCATCGCCTCTTTCAAATCTTGTTGCAGCTGTTCAAGTAAACCCATTATGTATCCTCACAGAACAACAAGCGCCGCCGCGACTGCGCCGACGCCCTACCTTTCGCATGGAAAGATCTTTGCACAGCAATATTATAGAACAATGGAACGCTACGTCAAAGCCCAATGGTTGCTAGCGAGCTCAGAGTACAGGGATGGGGGAATGGGTAAGCAGGTCGGACACCATAGGTCGAGCCGCGCGCTCGGCTGAAATGCCGGGCGGCGCACTATGGTGGACCCAATGTCAAGCACAACCATCTGACCAGTTTTCAGTG
>JADDQE010000107.1 GCA_016781525.1 bacterium
AAACTCATTAGGGCGAGAATGTGAGCGAGCTAAGAGGTTGCCCCAACGGTATATCCGGCTACTGTAGCCGTTTCCACAGCAACGCCATCGGCGGCCAGCACACGGCCGAGCGCCAGGATGGCAACTTCCAGCATCGAGTCGTCGGGAGGCTCGGTCGTGAGCCGCTGGAGAGCCAGCGTCGGCGCGACGAGTGAGCGCACCCAGGATTTATCATAGTGGCGGGCGGATACCCGCAGTAGCTCATAGCCGATCCCGGCAATGAGCGGAACGAGCACTAACCGTAACAGCAGCCGCGGCCAGAACGAAAGGGTTCCGAGCGGCGCAAAGATCACAATGCTGATCAGCAGGAGCACGAGCACGAAGCTTGTGCCACAGCGCGGATGGATCAGCGTAAAAGGTCGTACGCCCGCGACGGTTAGTGGAGCGCCCGCCTCATATGCATTGACCGCTTTATGCTCCGCTCCGTGATAGCCGAAGACACGCCGCGTCTGGCCGGAGCGCCGGATCAGCAGCAGGTAGACCACAAAGATCACCAGGCGCAGCAGACCATCCAGCACTTCGCGCGCGACGACACCCCAGCCCAATAGCTGTTGGACGAGGGCAGCTACCAGCAGCGGCGCCACGTAGAACAGCGCGACCATCATACCGATCGAGATTGACGCCAAACCGGCGAGCTGTCGACGTGAAAGCTGCTGATCTGCAACACCCGCGGCGACGTTCGCCGAATACTGGAGCGCCCACATACCGATGAGCAAGGCATCGCCGAGCAGTTGAAGCCCGCGCAATACGGGAAGCTTGGCCCAGGTTGTGCGTCGGTCGGCGTTCAGCTCCCGATCCTGGAAAACGATCGCCCCGCCGGGCCGGCGGACTGCCACTGTCGCTTGATGGAGGCCGCGCATCATCACCCCCTCCATCACCGCTTGGCCGCCGTAAGGAAATTGTGTTGGTCGCATCATACAAAACGACGACAGCTGGGTGCTGTCGTCGCCTTTCTTCATCAACACGGCAGCTCCACTGGCATGCCGTACTTTAACATAGGGCCTCCGGCCCAGCCATAACAGCTCGTCCGGACTGGCGCTAGTACATCTGGCTATTCTGGCTCGTATCCGGTGGGCTTGTTCCTACGGGCGAGAGCGACTGCCGCAGCCCGCACACCAGCCGCAATGCTCGAAATCTTGATCAGCGGTGAGACGACGCCCTCGGCCACGTAGGCGGTGGTATTCTTCGCCGCGGCTGCCGAATCTTTCACTTGATCAAGTGTTTGGCTGACCTTGGGCACCACGGTGTTATTGGCCAGATCACGGATCGCAAACACGGCACCGATCAGTGCCGCCAGGAGGGCAATCAGCAGCAGCACCGAGAAGACTTCGAAGATCGCGAGGATGACGATTGACACATACGCCGCCGTCAGCCACGCATCGAAGTACGTGATGAGCCCAACCACAAGGATGAGGACGAGGACGAGCCCGCCGACACCAATGAAGATCCATTTTTTCACCGAGCATCCTCCTGCAGCGATCTGGTGTTTCCAAAGCCCTAAATCGCGACGGCGATTATATCATACGCGCCGGATCGTCGCAATCCCAGCAAGCAAGAGCCACGCCACCACTGTAGCTTCTGGAATAGCGAGCCCGCCGGGTGCCGGAAACTGTTTCAGCAGCTGGAGGCCGGTGCCCCATACCACCAGACAACCAGCCGCACCGCCGATCAAGAAGAGCGGCAGATGCAACCAGTGCCGGCCCCAGAGAATATGTGCGAGCGCGCCATACACCAGACCTAGCAGCCCACCGAGAAAGACGCCCGGTGCAATACCAGCCATTATGCAAGCTCCATAACAGGTTGCTCCGCCGTAATCCGCCCGCCGCCCAGTGCGACGTCACCCTCGTAAAGCACAATCGCCTGACCTGGCGTGACTGCTCGCTGCGGCTCGTCAAAACGAACCAGCAGCCGCCCCGGCGCCAAAGGCTCGGCGGTTGCAGGAACAGGCTGCGCGTGCGAGCGAATCTGGGCCTTGCAGCGGAATGGTGCGCTGGGCCAGGGCCCGGCCACAAACGAGAACGCGTCGGCGATGAGCTCCGCGCACTCAAGCTCATCTTTTGTACCGACGATCAGCAGGTTGCGCGCCGGGTCGAGCTCGAGCACATACAGGGGTCTGCTGCCCGTAACGCCAAGACCGCGCCGCTGGCCAACAGTGTAGAGCGCTAGCCCGTCGTGCTGCCCCAGAACACGACCCTGCCGGTCCACGATTGGGCCAGGCTTGAGAGCTCCGGGCCGCTCCTCACGCATAAAGCGGTGGTAGTCGTTATCGGGAATAAAGCAGATATCCATGCTCTCGGGCTTGTGTGCGGTCGCCAGCTTGCGCTCCGCCGCCATAGCCCGCACCTCGGCCTTTGAGTAGCCGCCAAGCGGAAAAATCAGCCGCGCCAGCTCGTCCTGCTGCAGCATATACAGGACGTAGCTCTGATCTTTGCGGAGCTCGACGGACCGCCGCATACGATACTGGATGTTCTGAGCGGCGAGCTGAGCGTCGAGACTGGCTGGAGTCACAGCGTGCCACTTATCCCCACCTGCCCGCCAATCTGTCTGGACGTAATGGCCGGTCGCGAGGTAGTCGAAGCCGAGGAGCTGGGCTCGTTCCAGCAGGTAGCGAAACTTGAGGTCACGATTGCAGGCCAGGCAGGGGTTGGGAGTAGCGCCGGCCGTGTATTCGTTAACAAAATAGTCGATGACGTGCCGCCGAAACTCCCGCTGGTAGTTCCAAACATAGTAGGGAACACCAAGCTGCCCACATACGGCGCGGGCGCCTGTCGTCATCTCCAGCGAGCAGCACTGCGACTCCATTAGCCGCTCGTCGTCGCCTTCCCACAGGTGCATCGTCACGCCCGTCACATCATGCCCTGCTTCCTTTAGCAGCGCCGCCGTGAGCGAGCTATCGACTCCACCACTCATTGCAACCAGAACTTTTGCCATACTCAGTATCTCATCCAGGATGGGCCGACTAGCCATCGGCCATCACGCTCATTCATGTATTTTAGCTGCTTATATTTTACCAGCTGCTCCAACTGGCTGCGAGCAGGCCGATTACAGAAGCGAGGCCATGCCGAACGACCCCCGCCGGCACGGTCTTCCCCGCACTGCTTGCGTGGTGCAGTTAATTGTGTATGCGCCAGCGGTTGACCGCGCCAACCTCGAGCAGGGCGAGCCGCAGCCGAAATTCCCAGCGCTGTGGGTCGGCGTCGTAGTTCGCGATCCAGGCATCCAGCCCGCCGGCCGCGGAGATCGCATCGGCATAACGGTCAGGAGTTTCCCACTCAAGGCCTTCGGTGGCCGCGTAGCCGACGACCAGATCGGGCACCCGTGCCAGGTAGAGCGGCCAAGCACAATCGTTGCCGCTGCTCGGCTCGGGATTTTCCAGCGCCAGCAGCAACTGGGCCGCACGCCGCGAAAAGCCACGCGCGGCAGCTGTTACGTCAAGATGTTGTCCGAAGGCCAGACCAAAGGCATGGTTAATGATCGCCTCGGTGTCGCGTTGGACGCGCGGGTGGGTCGCGAAGGCTCGCGCGGTACGGCCCAGGATCAGCAAATCGTGGTGCGGGATAGCGGCGGTCACCTCGCGCAGCTCGTCCGGATAAAACTCTGCCCAATGGATCACCCGATCCCAGTCGCAGAAGTGTAGATGCGAGGCATTCACGACGCCACGCCGCAGGGTATCAAGGCGGGCCAGGCCCAGTGTCTCAATGTCTGCCTGCTGCGTCTGCTGCTCGACACGCACATTCCGTGCTGCCAGTAGCTCACAACTACGCTTACCAGTATCGGGAGACACGAGCACGACGATCTCGTCGTAGAGCTCGTGCAGGTACGGCAGGACGCGTAACGACTGTGCCAACATCGCGTCGTCAGGATCACTGTGGGTGGCCGCTAGAACCAGCCGCGACTCCACCTGCGGCTCCGAGTCCATCGCTGCATGCTCCATAATTATCGACGAGCACTTACGCTAACGCTTGGCGAAACTCTTCAACGCCTGCGGCAACACCTGCTGCGTGGCCAAAAACGCTTGAGCCTGCGACAAAGCAGGTAGCACCCGCCTCGGCTACGGCACGAATATTCCGCGCCGATATCCCACCGTCAACCTGAAGCACAATCTGGTCCAGGCCTCGGGTATCGAGGAGCGCGCGCACGCGCCGAATCTTATCCAGACTGCTGTCGATAAACTGCTGGCCGCCAAAGCCTGGATTGACGGTCATCAGGAGCACAAGATTAATATCAGCCACAATCTCGTCAAGGAACTGCAGGGGTGTTGCAGGATTGAGCGCAACTCCCGCCCGTACCCCATGGGCTTTGATCTGCTGTACCACCCGGTGGAGATGTGTCACGGCCTCCACGTGTACGGTGATCTGCTGAGCGCCGGCCTCCACAAATTCGTCGATATATTGTTCGGGGTTGGTAATCATCAGGTGGCAATCGAGCAGACACGTGGTGATGGGTTTGAGCGCGGCGACGACCAGCGGACCGAACGAAATGTTTGGGACGAACACGCCATCCATAATGTCGGCCTGGAGCCAGTCGGCGCCCGCTGCTGTTGCTTCTTCAACCTGCGCTCCCAGACGTGCAAAGTCTGCTGCCAAAATCGAGGGCGCGAGCAGCAATTCACGTCCCTTGAGAGTGCCAATCGGCATCGTAGCTCCTCCCGAATTCTGTCGCGACAGCGCGGAAAAAATTAAAACGAGCAGCCGGACGATCCCTAACCGTCCGGCTCATTTTACTCGATTCCGTAGTCGCGGTTGCTATCCGCCGTAGAGCGCACGAACGATGTGTGGTGTTACCAGCCCTTCGATCAGCGCCGCCACGATCACCAACGGCAGGATGACGCAGGCAAACACCTTCGCAAAGTTCGCCAGTGACCACAAGATATTCTGCCCGACCGTAAAGCCCTGGGGAGCATACAGCAGCGCGCCGCCGATCCGCAGGCCAAGGGCCGACGACAGAATAAACGCCGGCAGCTCGATAATGCCATGCGGCAGGACGTAGGCAAGCATAAACGTCGATGGGCTTAGGCCATGGGCGGCCTGCCAGGCAGAAACATAGCCGATCTGGGCGAAGGCCGCCGACGGAACCAGGAACGCCAAGATCCCGAAGCAGAACAACGACAGCAGGTTTGAAAGCAGACCAACGCGCAGGTTATTCGCCGCGATGCCAAGCGCAAGCAGTGGTGACGGATCGGGTGCGTTACCAATACTGTGCTGTAAATAGTTATCGAGCCAGGCCGCCCGATACTCGCCGAAGGCAAAGATGCCGAAGACCAGCCCGGTCAGCGCCGAGATGCACGACACCAATAACGGCGCGCGATACTCGTGCAGGATCGCTGGAAACTCCTGCCGGTAAAAACGGCGTAGTGTAAAGCGACCTTCGTAGTGCTCCGCGGGAACACCGGCAGGATGAAATTCGCGCAAAAACTGCTTGAATGTCCACCAGATCCGCTTGACATTGAAACCCGCGTGCTCGCGCGAAAGAATCTCCTCGCGGTTGAATGAGTTCATGCCGGTGCGGACGAGCATCACGGCTACGGCTAGCAACGCCCAGAAAATATTCCATAACAGCTGTGGTTGCTGCGCGATAATCACCAGGGCTTCGAGCTGCACTACCACGGACATCGGCACCAGAACAAACGAGGCCAGCAGGTTCGCCGCGCGCACTGTTGTGGTATGGGAAGAAATAATCACCGCCCCGGCCACCATGACAATCGATTTAACCGCGATCAGCGCTATCATCAGCCACATCAAGTCGGACCTGACGCGATCGATAATGTCAGGTGGAGCTGCGAGGTTATACCAAAGCATGAAGGTTGCCATGGCGATCAGGGCCGACGAAAGCGGCGGCAGCAGCGCCGCGGTGAGCTTGCCAAGGTACAGTTCACCATCGCTCATCGGCATCGCCAACAAGGATTCAAGCGTGTTCCGCTCCTTCTCCCCGACGAAGCTTTCAAGGGCGGTAATCAGCGAGAACGACGCGGGCAAGAACCCCGACAGCAGCAGGCCGAAGGGGATCAGGCGGGCTACCGAGCCATTGTCGCCGATAAAGCGGATCGCGTAGAGTGCCGCCGACAAGATCACGGCCGGAACGATAAAGGTCAAGATGATGACCGGAAAGAGCATGCGCCAGTCAGTCAGGTTATCGCGCATCTCGCGCCGTGCCACCGCACGAATCGGGCGTAATGTCATGCAGGAACCTCTTCCCCATCAGGCACACCGGCCATCCGTTCCGGTTGTGTCTCGCCAATGATCCGCAGATAGACCGACTCGAGCGAGCGCGGCACCTCACTTAGGGATACCACGGGCGTGCCAGCAGTATGGAGCCGTCGAAGCAGCGATGGGTTAGTCTCCTCGGGCTGACTGGTACGATAACGCAACCAGGTATCGCCATAGTCCTCGATCTGCACCATTCGGCCGATATCCGCCACTTCGCCGTTAAGCACACGGGTGGTCCGCACTTCCCAGAGTGGATCGCCGAGTAATTGTTTGGTCAGCTGATATTCTGTCCCCTCGGCCACAATCTGTCCGTCACGGACGACCGCAATATAATCCGCGAGAGCTTCGGCTTCGGTCAAGTTATGGGTACACAGCACGATTGCACGGCGTGAGTCGCGCAGATCCGCGATTGCATCACGCACAGTGCGAGCGCTCTGAGGATCCATTGCGGTGGTCGGCTCGTCGAGGAAGAGCACGTCGGGATCATGGAGCATCGCGCGAATAAGCGCGACTTTCTGCTTCATGCCTTTGGAGTACCCATCGAGCTTGCGGTCACGCGCGGCCCAGAGATCGAAGCGCTTAAGCAGATCAGCCGCTCGGGCAGCGGACTCGGAACGGTGCAGGCCTTGGAGCTCGCCGAAGAAAAGCAGATAATCGACCGCAGTCATCCGGGCGTAGAGGCCTGGATATTCGGTCAGCAGACCAACCTTGTGTCGCACGACCTGTGGTTCCACGGTAACGTCATGGCCGGCAACGCGCGCGCTGCCGCGATTGGGCTTCAGAATTGCGCTCAGCATCCGCACGGTCGTGGTCTTCCCAGCACCATTAGGCCCGAGAAGCGCAAGCACCTGACCGGCGGCAACTTGTAACGATATTCCACGAACAGCGTGGAACTGCCCGAAGTATTTATGAAGGTCGCTAGCTTCAATCATCCAATGCTCCCAACAGAGATGCAGGCAGCTATCAGCGGCGATAACCGAGCCCTGACCTTAATGATACCGTGTTTGGCCGCGCGGTTCTATATGCGATTGGGCTACCTTGCTATAGGAGTAAGCCGTGGCAAGCGCCTAGGGAGGACGGACTAGAACCGAAACAAAAGGATGGAGCACGTACACGCTGGTAGCCTGGACAGGCAGCTACCAGAGCGTCAGCTGCTCCACGACTGGCCGAGCTCGCAGCCGGGCGACAACCTGCGCCACATCGCCACCAAAGAAACGCCCGTCAAGCGTAATAAAGTGACGCGCCTTATCGACCACAACGCCAAGCTTTCGCAGATGATGCAGCTCACGGATACGAACCGCCCCGCGAATCGCGAGGATCCGTTCCAAGCTGATCGGGCCTATGCCTGGTATACGCAGGAGAACCTCGCGGTCAGCCGTCTGGATTTCGACAGGAAACCGCTCGGGATGTTGCAAAGCCCAGGCAAACTTCGGATCGATCTGGAGCGGCAGGTTGTTATCGACCTCAAATGGCAACTCGCTGGCATTGAAGCCGTAATGCCGCAGAAGCCAATCCGCCTCCTGCAAGCGCTGCTGTCGCACAAACGGGGTCGATTCGTGCTCGGCCATCGGCGTATTAGGCTGTGCGCGAAAGGCACTAAAGTAGACGCGCCGAAGCCGAAACTCGCGATACATTCGCGCGGTCGCCGCGAAAATCTCGCGGTCTGTCTCACCCGATGCGCCTACGACGAGCTGGGTCGCCTGGCCTGCCGGCAAGTTCCCAGCCTCCTGTTGCTCGCGCGCATAGGCCATCGGCTCCAAGATAGAGCTCCAACGCCGTTCGGGTGAGATGCGCTTCATGCGCTCGCCGTTGGGCGCCTCAAGGTTGATCGACACTCGATCGGCAAGAGTAGCGGCGCGCTCGACCTCATCTGGACGCGCGCCTGGCATCAGCTTGAGATGGACATAGCCGGTGTAGGCAAAGCGGACCCGCAGCAGCTCCACGCTATCAAGCATTCGTGCCATCGCCGGGCGTACACCGCCGTCGACGGCTGATGATAGAAACAAGCCTTGGACCTCGCCGGCGGCATGTCGCTGGAGAAAAACAGTTGCCAGCTCTTCAGGCGTTAGGGTCGCACGCTCAACGTCATTGGACCGACGCAGGGGACAGTAGGGACAGTCCCACTCGCAGCTATTGCTTTGCAGGAGTCGAAAGAGCGCCATTGGCTTGCCATCGGGCCCTTGTGTCTGCTGAATCCCTGGCGCACGACGCTTACCTTTGCGTTTGCGAGGTGTGAAGCTGTCGCAGGCTTCGAATCGGGCATCTTCGGCGAGCAGCTCGAGCTTGCGATCTATATCCATGAGCTGATTTCTTGCTAGCGATACTACCAATACAAAGGGGAAGACCCCGGTGCGCACACGCGTTTTGCTTAGGCAGGTTAATAATAGCATATCGGCCTTGCGCCTGGATCACATCGCCGACGTCCCGGAATGCTTCATGTACATTCATCAGAACTGATCCGAAATTCGATTTGCATTACTGAAAAAGATATGCTATACTCTTCGACGTCGCAAGCAGTGCTTGCGGGAGTGGCTCAGTTGGTAGAGCATCTCCTTGCCAAGGAGAAGGTCGCGGGTTCGAATCCCGTCTCCCGCTCCAATCACCCGTCAGTGCATCGCACTGGCGGGTTTTGTTTTGTCCCTTCCCCAGGATGTAAGGTCGCGGCTTGGCCCAGGAGCACGCCGCTCCAGCTACCTATCGGTGCATCACGGTGGCGCGTTTTGCTGTCCCTAGCACGCTCAGCTCGCTTCGGAGCCGACGACCAGTAGGTCAGCCTGTGGAGAAAGTATCGCGCTTCGCCGTCCGCATGGCGATGTCAGCCGCCGACCGAGTGGAGCGGCTGCAGGAGATCATGGTACATGCTACAAAGGGAAGGATACAGCGGAATGGAAGGCGCGCCCGCTACTACGGCTGAGCGGCAAACCAACGCTCCAAGATGGTGAAACGCTCGGCCCGGCTGGGTACCAGCGCAGGTGGCGCTGGCGGAGGTACAGACGCAGCTACGTCGTAGACCAGCACGTTTTGGTAGAGCGGCAGGCTGGGAATCAGCTCGACCCAACGGCGCTGAAAATCGCCGTAGATCCGTTTTCGAGCCGTGGCGTCCGTCGTGGCGCGCCCTTCTGCCAGGAGTTGATCGATGCGGTCGTCGTCAAGCCCAGCATAATTTGTCCCGCCATCAGCCCGTGACGAATGCCACAGCGCAAAAACATCGGGATCGGCGCCGACATCGCTCCACGTGTGGATAGCCAAGGTGAAATTGTTCGCGGCGAGCGCCGACTGCAGTTCGGCACTAGGCACAGCACGAATCTCCAGCGCAATCCCGATCTCACGTAGCTGTTGTGCCAGATTGCGCGCCACCGCCATTGCCTCCACCGTATCGGCACACAGCAATGGTAGCAGCAGCCGCTGGCCATCGCCCTCAACCCAGCCATCGCCGTTTGAATCGATGTAGCCCAACGAGCCTAGCAGCTGCTGTGCGGCACTACGCCTAAAAGCCGGCAAGCGCGCCGCAGGCTCTGAGGCCCACGTGCCTGGGAGCACCGGCGACTCCAGGAGCTGGCCGTGTCCGTCTAGCACCTGAGCAACAAGTTGTTGGCGATTAATGCCGAGTGCCAGAACCGTCCGAAGCTGCAGGTCGTCCAACGGAGCTTGTCGCAGGTTGAAGGTAAGGATAGTGTAGTCGCCGAGCGGCGCTGTGAGCCGCTGCGTTTCGCGTGGAGGCACAGGCAGCTGGCGCCCTCCTAGACCGCTAGCCGCCACTCCCTGCACCTCGCGTCGCCCTAAACCGAGCAGCGCGGCATCGAGGGTTGGATAGAATCGCAGCACCAAGTTATCGAGCGCAGGCACCCCCGGGTAGCCTTCAAATGGAACCAGCACGACCTTCTCAGCATCCAATGCATGCAGCCGGTACTTTCCTGTGCCAACTGGCAGGCGGCTCCATGGAGCTGTGGCCCACTGCTCAGGGCGCAGCGTTCGAAAGAGATGGGCTGGCAGAATTGGCAGCCGCGCGATACTGGGAAAGGGCGCGAAGGGAGCGCTCAGCTCGAATTGGATCGTTCTCTGATCGAGCTGACGCACAAGCACGTTACGCCATATCGAGGCAAGCGCCGGATCGCCCGGAAAATTGGCGTTCTGGACTCCGCGCACCGTGTAAAGGACATCATCAGGCGTAACGGGTGTACCATCATGCCAGGTTCGATCGCCACGTAGCGCAAAGGTGTAGACCCGCTCATCCGGTGTAACGCTCCAGCGCTCAGCGAGCGCCGGCTCGACCCGTCCAGTCGCGTCGATACGTGTAAGGCCCTCGAAAAGCAGGGCGGCCAGATCCCGCTCAACCGGCAATGCCTCTACGCCTTGGACAAGTGGATTAAGCTGGCGTGGCGCGCCGACAACACCTTCGACGTAGACTGAGCCTTGCAGAGCGTGGGTGCTTGCCGCTGAGGAGAGCACGATCGAGCCGAGCAAGGCAAATACAAGCAGCGTGGTGCAGAGAGCAATTAAGATTTGCCAGCGGATGCGACGGACCATGATTTAAAGGCATCAGGCTACAGGTACCATGCTTTTCAGCCGCAACGATCATAGCTGGGTACTGACATCTGTAGCCTGTAACCTGTAGCCTAATATCCTAACTTGGGCAGGAGGTTATTGAGCAGCGAGATAACACAGAACAGGGTGGCAATGCCGATCGTCGCGTGGAGCAAGGTACGCTCGACGCCACGGCGCGTTCGATACGTCGTAGCCGCCTCGCGGTTGAAGAACGCACTAGCCGAGTTACCCTTGGCCTGTAACAGCACCAAAACGATCAGCGTGATTGCCAAAATAATCTGCGCGAGATCGATAAACGTACGGAGATTCATGAGTAGTTAAGCTCCCAAATGAAATCCGGACCATTATACCAAATGATCAGGGCCATAACTTGGCAGCGACATATTCTGCGGAAAGTGAATTTAGCTACCAGAAGCCCTTCACTTGCACGTGATCTGCCCCGATCACGGCATGAGCATCGTGTTGCGTAGACCGGCAAGCAGGTGCGCGTCAAGCTCTGGCTTACTGAACTCATTTATCGACCCTGGCTACCACAGCTAGGACGAATTAAGCAAAAGCGGTGCACGGGCGCCGCGATGGCAGCACTCAAGCACCGCAAGCTAGAGCCACGAGATGAGCGATGGGCCCAAGACGAGCCGCTAGACCTGGGACAGCAGCGGGCGGAACTTGTATCCGTAGACGATCAACCCATCAGGGCCAAGATCGCGCAGCTTGCGCGTTACCATCTCCACTTGTAAGCCGATCGTGACGTCGGCGTATTCCAGATCGGTCAGCTGTGCAGTGATGACGGGCCCTTCCGCCAAGCGTATCAGCGCCATGATCGAGCCATCGACGAAACCGTCGGCGGCTTTACCCACAGCCGCGAATGACTCGACCACCCCTTGTCCCGACAGCGCTACCTCGTCCCATTCGGCGCTGTCAGCCGGCGGCGGGAAGCAGATCGCGCCTGTTTCTGGATGGCGAACTGCAGCCAGACGGTAGCGTGGTCCCTTCAGTCGCCAATGCTTTGCAAGCTGCATTGCCTAATCCTCCCTGATCAACACATGTGTTGCGGCAGTTGCACCCAAGCCGCCGAGACACTGAGCAAATGCGATCTGAGCATCCGCAACTTGATTCGGTCCAGCGGCACCTTGCAGCTGTGCGCTCAGCTCCACCGCCTGATACACGCCCAGTGCGCCGACAGCGTCACCACGGGCCTTGCAGCCGCCCATTGTCGCAAGCGGCAAGGCACCATCACGCGCGATCAAACCATCCGCCGCAAGCCGCGGTGCCGTTCCGCGCTCGGCAAAGCCACTTGCCTCGAGCGACAACGAAGCAACTATCCCATGCTGGTCCGAAAGCTCCAGAACATCGACAGCCTTCGGCTCAACGCGTGCCTGTTCGAACGCACGCCGGGCCGAGCGATCCGCCGCGTCAAGCCAGAGCAGGTCCGAGCGCGTGCCCAGAGCAGGAGAGCCGGCGGCTAAGCTGGAGCCCGCGATCCGTACCCGCGCGCCCCCCAGCTCCCGCGCGACCTCTTCGGTAGCCACAATAACGGCCGCCGCACCATCGCCCGGCGTTGCGCTATCCAGCAGAGCAATCGGCGGGGCAATTTTTGCCGAGCGCAGCACCTGCTCCGGCGAGATTGCGAACCGGTACTGAGCGCCCTTGTTCGTCGCAGCGTTACGATGCGCGTTGACCGGAAATGGCGCAAATGCACTGTCAGCATAGCCGTAGACGTGCATATAGCGCTGCTGCAATAAGGCCCAACCGGCAGTGAGCGTCAGCCCGTGCGCCGCCTCGTAGTCGGCGTCCAAAGCGAGCGCGAGCGCCGCCTCGACCGGGCCCTCAAGCAGATCGGTCACCTTTTCAACGCCGACCACCGCCACGATATCGTACGCACCCGAGGCGACGGCCAGGTGCGCCTGTCGCAGCGCAGCGCCTCCCGATGCCCCACCGGCTTCCACCCGTAGCGCCTCGATCCCCTCCAGCCCAGCCGCCGAAGCGAGAGCCGCGCCGAGCGCAGATTGACCGGCAACCTCGCCACCTAGTGCATTCGCAACATAAAGGGCCTCGACTGGCCTGGCAACGGCTCCACGCGCGCTATTGAGTGCACGGATAGCCAGGGTTAGGAGCGAGGCGTCCCAATGTTCGCCGACGGGTGTTTGGCCGGTACCAACAATATATGTCTTTCGCATCTTTTTTCGTATCTCCGCGGTTAGAACAAAGAACATCGGACCAAGAACATTCAACGAAGCGCTGGTTTCTGTTCTTTCCTTTTTTCTTTGTTTGATCTAGCCCATCACGAGCTTACCGCGCCACTTGGCATACGTCGCGTAGTCGATCTCTGTGCGCCGCTCGATATAGGTGGAGGTCACCGGAGCAAGCTCACGCACCGCCGCCAAGCGGTCGGTAACCGTCAAGGCATACGCGTCGGCACCAGCGCCTGATCCGTACGACACGACCATAATCCGGTCGCCTGCTCGGGCAACGTCGAATGTCGCGCAGAGCCCCAAGAGCGATGCAGCCGAGTAGGTATTACCGATACGCGGCGCCAGCAGCCCTGGAGCAATCTGCTCGGGCCGAAATCCTAACTGCTTGCCGACGGTCTGTGGAAACTTGGTGTTTGGCTGGTGGAAAACCACGTAGCTAAAATCACCAGGTTCGGCTCCAAGCTGATCCAACAGACCGCGTGCGGCGTTCGAAATATGTCCGAAGTACGCCGGCGTTCCCGTGAAGCGGTTGCCGTGTACCGGATAGACCTGCTCTGCGCGCCGGAAAAAGTCTGGCGTATCGGTCACCACCGAGAGCGTCGCCTCAATCGTCGCTACCGCTCGCTCGGCCGGTCCGACAATCAGAGCGGCGGCACCCGCGGCGGCGGTATACTCCAGCGCATCACCGGGACGACCTTGCGCGGTGTCGGCGCCCACGGCCATAGCATACGGCAGCATACCGGAGCCGACCATGCCCATCGCCGCGGTTAGCGCCTCAGTGCCGGCTTTACAGGCAAACTCCCAGTCGGCCGCACTGATTTGCACACCACAGCCCAGCGCCTCGGCCACAACCGTGCCCGAGGGCTTGACGGCGTACGGATGAGATTCAGAGCCAATCCAGACCGCGCCTAGCTCTGTCGCCGCGACCTCGGCACGGCGGAGCGCATTTCGCCCCGCCTCAATCGACATCGTAATTGTATCTTCGTCTGGTCCTGGCACCGATTTTTCCGCGACCGGTGTCCCCGGACCACCGTCCCACATTCGAGATATTTCAGCCCCGGTGATTCGAAAGCGCGGCACATACGCACCGTAGCCAACTATGCCCGTGGGCAACACAGGTTTTGCCATACACACTCCGCAACAATAATGTGGAGACGTCGTCGTCTTGCAACTATGGCTCTATTGTGTCCCTGAAAGCCTGTCAAAAGCTCTCAGAGACCGACAAGATTCGACGTGGTAGCTATCAGAAATCCCTTGTTCGGAGGCTCATTCCAAACCAAAGCCCCTCTCCTATTACGGAAGAGGGGCTGTAGCAGATGCAAAAAGTATCTAGCTCAGCTGAGGCCCTTGAGCCGCAAGCTCCGGTGCTAAGGCGCCGAACTTTTTGTCGAAGTTGTCGACGAAGCGCTCGGCTAGGATGCGGGCGAGACGGTCATACTCGGCATGATTGTGCCATGTCTCGCGTGGACGTAATAGCTCGGCGGGCACGCCGTCGATATGGACTGGGACATGCAGGCCGAATAGGGCATCCGTATAGGTTTCTGCCTGCTCGAGCTTGCCATCGATGGCAGCCCGCAGCATTGTGCGGGTATGAGCAATACTGATACGCTTCCCGACGCCGAATGGGCCGCCAGTCCAGCCGGTGTTGAGCAGATACACCCGTGCAGTGTGCTGGTTGAGCTTGTCGCGCAGCATGCGGGCGTAGGTTGTTGCCGGGAGCGGCAAAAACGGCGCGGCAAAGCATGCCTCAAAGGTCGCCTGCGGATCAGTTACTCCAACCTCGGTGCCGGCAAGCTTGGCGGTATAGCCGCTGAGAAAGTGATACATCGCCTGGTCGGGTGTGAGACGCGCGATCGGCGGCAATACACCAAACGCGTCAGCCGTCAGGAAAAAGAGCGTGTTGGCATGCCCGCCGCGCTTGGCTTCGACGACGTTATCGATATACTCGAGCGGATACGCGACGCGGGTATTCTCCGTAAAGCGGTCGTCGTCGTAGTCTGGAACGTGGGTATCGGGGTCGATGACAACGTTCTCGATCACGCTGCCAAAACGAATCGCATTATAAATTTGCGGCTCGTATTTGGGAGCGAGCCGAATGCACTTCGCGTAGCAGCCGCCCTCAAAGTTGAAAACGCCATTTTCGTTCCAGCCATGCTCGTCGTCGCCAATCAGCAGTCGCTCAGAGTCAGATGATAGTGAAGTCTTGCCCGTCCCCGACAAGCCGAAGAAGAGCGCCACATCGCCCTTCTGGCCTTGATTCGCCGAGCAGTGCATCGGCAGAATGCCACGCTGTGGAAGGAGGAAGTTGAGCACAGAGAAGATCGATTTTTTGCTCTCTCCGGCGTACTCGGTGCCGCAGATCAGCACTTCCCGGCTCTCAAAATTCAGGATCACGGCGATATCAGAGTTGACGCCATCGCGCAGGGGATCCGTCTTGAAACCAGGAGCTGAGATGACCGTCCACTCAGGAACATGCTGTACCAGCTCAGCGCGGCTCAAGCCAATAAAGAGCTGTTTGGCGAAGAGGTTGTGCCAGGCGTATTCGGTGATCAGGCGGATCGGCAGCGTGCTGCGGGGATCGGCACCGGCACGCGCATCGAGGACAAACACGTCGCGGCCGCGGAGGTACTGGGTGACCCGGAAGCGCAGAGCCTCAAAGACCGGCTGCTCGATGGGCTGGTTGATCGCGCCCCAATCGACCGCGCTAGCCGTGGCGGCGTTCCGCACGATGAAACGATCTTTGGGCGAGCGACCGGTTCGCTTGCCCGTGTAGGCGACAAGAGCCCCATTACTTGCTAGATGGCCCTCGCCGCGGCGGATCGCTTCCTCCACCAGCACGGGCATCGAGCAATTCCAGTAAACGTCATGCAGGTCAGTAAGGCCAAGTGTATCTAGGGCCTGTTGAGTCTCCGTTGACACAGAATGCGCCATTGCATCCCTCCTGACTAGCTGGGTTTCAACCAATAGTGAATGTTAGAACGTTCGCCCCTTTAAAAGTGCAACTCGGCTTTAGCAGCTCGAAGGCCGTAACCATTAGGACTCGTCGCCCGACAAGCTATCACGCAAAATATTGATGTTTTCGAGCGCCAAGCCAGTTCCGATCGCGACGCAGTTCGCCGGCTGATCCGCAACATAGCAGGGCACGCCCGTCACTTCCGTCAGCAGCTCGTTGATGCGGCGGAGCATCGATCCGCCGCCGGTCATTACCATGCCTTTGTCGATAATATCAGAGGCAAGCTCAGGCGGCGTTTCGACCAGCACCGCTCGAACCGCGTTAATGATTGCTTCCAGCGGCTCCTGTATCGCCTCTGTAATCTCACTCGAGCTTACTTGAATGGTCTTTGGCAGCCCTGCCACCTGGTCACGACCGCGCACTTGCATCAGTAGTGGCTGCTCAAGAGGCAAAGCAGAGCCGACCTCGACCTTAATGCTCTCGGCCGTCCGCTCGCCGATGGCGACGTTATATTTGCGCTTTATGTACGATGCGATCGCCTCGTCGAACTTGACACCACCGACGCGCACCGAGGTGCTGACCACGATGTCGTTGAGCGAGACCACGGCGACCTCGGTCGTACCACCGCCGATATCGATAACCAGGTTACCGGAGGCTCGGGCAGTCGGGATGTTGGCGCCAATCGCGGCGGCTAGCGGCTCGCGAATGAGATAGGTATGCTTGGGATGAGCGCCTGCTTGGATCGCGGCATCGCGAACTGCCCGCATCTCGACGGATGTCACGCCAGCAGGGATACAGACCATCACCGCCGGCCGCGAGATCGAGCCGGCATTAGCTTTGCGAATGAAGTGGCGGAGCATCGCCTCGGTGACGACATAGTCCGCGATCACGCCATTGCGCATCGGCCGAACGACCTCGATGCTGCCAGGCTCTCGACCAAGCATCTCGAGCGCGTCGACGCCAACCGCCCGCGGCCGGCCCGTTTTGGTCGAGAGCGCGACAACGGAGGGCTCGCTCAAGACAATGCCCTTACCCTTTACATACACTAAAACGTTTGCCGTACCGAGATCGATACCAATTTTACGCGCCACCGTTGTTCCTTAATCAGCGAGCAGTGGCCGCGACCCGCGCGCCTTTCGCCCGTTCCTAAACAAATGCGCTTGACGGATGCCGCCAAGCGCAAACATTGTAGCACATTTCACATGTTCCGTAACCATGGGGCTACCCGCAGTGGTGCTAGATTATATTATGGCAAGCGCGCCCGATACAGCTACTCTTCGAGACCGCCGCCAGGGCCTGCGCGACGGCCACCACGCTTGAGCCGGGCCACGGAGAGCCGAACCATCGCACGTCGCAGCTGAGCCTCGGCCAGCAGCGCCTCCTGGTCAGTGCGCCGCTCGCGCATCAGCTCTTCCGCCCGGCGGGGGGCCGCCTCGGCACGTGCCTCGTCGATCTCGTCCGCCCGCTCAGCCGTATCCGCCAGAATCGTTACCCGATCGGGCAGCACTTCTATAAAGCCACCG
>JADDQE010000070.1 GCA_016781525.1 bacterium
AGCATCACTTCCTCTGTCGCAAAGCCTAATAGGAGCGAGAAGTACTTACCTAGAGACAGAGGCAAGGCTAGTAATGCCACTCCCACAGCCTGCATATTCGGTTGATAAGGAGGTTCGCTCATGGCTCAAGCAGTGAAGCGGCGTAGGCCCAAAACATCACCTCAACGAGCCGGCGGCAGCCTTCTCAGCCTGCTGGCAATCATAGGGCTGCTCGCTGGTGGCTTTTATTACATTTTTCCCGCGATCACGTCGGGCGACTTGCTCTGGTTCTCGACGCAGTTCGATGCTGAGCCACGGCTGATGACCGTGATCGATCGTGGACAACGCATCGAGATTGAGCCGTCCGACCCACGTTTTCAAGCACTCGTTGACGCGTTCAACACATCGATCACCCGTGGCTACCGCAATGCATCCATGGGGTTTTCCGAGGAAACCAGGAAACTTGTGGATCAGAATGGACTACTCGTAGAAGCCCTTTACGCGGAACCGGTGCGCCTGCATGTCCGAGGAGGCTTCACGCCCACCAAGCGATTGCAAATACTAGTTAGCGGTAAGAACATTCACACCACGCAGGCCTTGTTCCGCAGTAACGAGGCTAATTGGGATCCAATACCATTGATTCTGAGCGATCTCTCGCCACTCAAAGCTGAGCTTACGCGCCAAGGTTTCGATACTTAGCAAGCAACAACAAGAATAGCAGGATGCGACATGCACCAGATGCTCACCACATGTCCAATTTGTACGAACGAGCTTACTGCGAGGCGTCTGGAATGCGCGGCGTGCAGTACGACGATTGAAGGGTACTTCGCGATCGGACCACTCGGCCGGCTTAGCAAGGATCAGCTTCGCTTCGTGGAGCTGCTGGTCAAGAACCGAGGAAACATCAACCAAGTCGCCGCAGATCTCAGTGTTTCTTACACCACGGCACGCACACGCATGGATGAAATTGTTCTCGCGCTCGGCTATAACACGTCAACTGGCGAGACAGGATTAGAGCGGCGCGAGGTGCTTAAGCGGCTGGAAGCTGGGGAGCTCACGGCGGAAGAGGCTCTGCGTCTATTAAAGAAATAGGGACATCGCGCAATCCCCAGTATTGAGCAAGGAGGGGTCTACAATGAACGAAGAGCGCATGATGATCCTGCACCTGTTAGCAGATCACAAGATCACGGTCGAGGAGGCACACCAACTTCTTGACGTAGTGAGCGGCGAGCATCCTACTCGTGCGCAGGAACGAAGCGTGGATGCAGGCGCGAGTGAACGATACCGACAGCAACGACTGAGCCCGACTCCCAGGATAACGCCTGCGCAACTCGTCGAGTCAAGCAATCATGGCATTACACGCCAGTACGTCCAGGAGATGCGTGAGGCGGGATTACGCGAACTGAGTGTTCGGCAGCTGATTGAGCTAGGCATTCATGATATTTCACCGACGTTTGTTCGTGATATGCGCGAAGCAGGCTTAACCGACATTAGCACGCAGCAGCTGATTGAGCTGGACATCCATGATGTCTCACCAGGATTTGTTCGCGATGTGCGCGAAGCCGGGCTTAAGCATGCAACGCCTAAACAGTTGGTTGAGCTTGCCATTCATGATGTCTCGCCCGAATTCATTCGGAAGGTACGCGAAGCTGGTTTAGTGGATCTAACCGTCGATCTGTTGGTTGAAATGGCCATGCACGACGTGGATCCTGCCTGCATCCCGATGCTGTTTGAGGTTGAAGCAGACGAGGCGGATCGGCCAAGTCTCGTCTAAATCACAGCGCCGCCCCGTCAAGGTGAGCTGCAAGCCCGCCACGAGACTCAGCGCTCATGCAAATCGTTGCAATTCGAGGTTCGTGTGTCTATATCAACAACTACGATCCACGTCAAGGATCTTCGAAAAACGTATGTTGTCCCGGAGCGCGACGCGGGACTGAAGGCTGCGATTCGTAGTCTGGTACGCCGCACATCGCGCGAGGTCAAAGCGGTTGATAACATCAGCTTTGACGTTGCACCCGGCGAAGTCGTTGGCTTTCTGGGGCCAAACGGCGCAGGCAAGACAACGACCCTGAAGATGCTTTCGGGTCTGCTCTACCCAACGGACGGCGCAATCAGCGTGCTTGGCCACGTGCCATCACGACGTGAAAAGAACTTCCTGCGCCAGATCACGTTGGTAATGGGCCAGCGTAATCAACTGCAGTGGGACATTCCAGCAATTGATTCGTTTGAACTAAATCGAGCGATTTACCGTATTCCCGAGGCCGAATTTAAGCGCACCCGTGATGACTTCATCGAACTATTGGATCTGCAAGGGCTAGTCAATAAGCCGGTGCGCAACCTTTCGCTAGGCGAGCGCATGAAGATGGAAATCGCTGGCGCGCTGCTGCATCGTCCGAAGGTGCTCTTCCTCGACGAGCCGACGATTGGCCTCGACGTGACAATGCAGCGCCGTATCCGCAAGTTTATTGCCGAATACAACCATCGCTACAGCGCAACAGTGCTGCTGACCAGCCACTACATGGCAGATGTGGAAGCGCTCTGTCGACGAGTGATCGTAATCCATCACGGGCAGCTCTTATTCGACGGGGAGCTGTCAGCACTGGCGCGACGCTTCGCCGCCTACAAAACGATTGAGGTCACCTTGGCAGATGCATCGGCAGATCTCGGGGTCTACGGCGAGGTGGTCGAGAAAGATGCAGGGAAGGTAAAGCTGCGCGTGCCCAAAGCCGAAACCTCGCGGATTACAGCGCGCTTGTTGGCCGACGTAGAAGTGACTGACTTGAGCGTTGAAGATCCCCCGATTGAAGACGTAATCGAGACTGTCTTCGCGCAGGAGGCAGTTCTGTGAGGGCACTGCTTGACCTATACCTCAAGACAATGAAGCTGGCAATCGTGGAACGGTTTCAGTACCGCGTCGCCGAGTACTTCTACATGATCGGCATGATCGCCGAGCCGGTGATTTATCTAGTCGTCTGGACAACCATTGCCGAATCCCAGGGCGGTGTGGTCGGGGGATACACTGCTGGAGAATTTGCCGCGTATTACATCGTCTGGACGCTCGTGCGGAACATGAACATTGTGTTCACACCTTACGGCTGGGAGTTCCGCATTCAGCACGGACAGCTATCCGGCATGCTGCTGCGCCCGGTTCATCCGCTGCATTATGATTTGGCTTTCTTCGCGGGTTGGAAGGTCGTCGCAATCATTAACTGGCTACCGATCGCCGCCATCCTGACCTTGATCTTCCGGCCCACATTAGATCCGACGTTGCTCGAAGTCGGCGGGTTCTTTGTGGCGATCTGGGGTGCGTATCTTGTGCGCTCGATGCTGTTATGGGCGCTCGGCTTGATCACCTTGTGGACGACTCGGGTCGGGGCCATTTTCGAGCTGTACTTTACCCTGGAGCTCCTATTGTCGGGTCGGCTCGTACCGATATCCCTCCTTCCTGCGTGGGCTCAACAACTCGCCGATTTCCTTCCATTTCAATGGGCGTTCGGTTACCCGATTGAAGTATTGATCGGGCAGCTTACACCGCAACAAATTCTCTATGGCTTCGGTATGCAAGCCCTCTGGATTTTAATTGGGCTAGGCTTGATTGCAATATTATGGAGGTTCGGTATCCGCCGTTACTCTGCGGTGGGAGCCTGATCTATGGATCTTTTTCGCCTCTTCTGGCTGTACCTACGCGTCAGCGTGATGAACGAATTGCAGTATCGCGTCAACTTCTTTGTTCAGGTCTTTCAGTCCTTGCTCGCACTGATTACCGGCCTCGTCGGTCTTGCGCTGGTATTCAGTCACACGAATGAATTGGGTGGCTGGTCACGTACTGAGCTGCTCGTGGTCATGGGCGTCCATATTCTGATGGGGGGCGTGATCCGAACGGTGATTCAACCGAACATGGAGCGGCTGATGAGTGATGTACAGGAGGGCACCCTGGACTACGCGCTCACCAAACCCGCCGACTCGCAGATTTTAGTTAGTGTGCGCCAGTTCCGCATCTGGCAGACAATTGATATCGTGATGGGGCTGCTCGTGCTGCTGGTCGCGGTGTACCAGCTTCAGCTAGGAATCGGGGTACTGCAGACGCTTAGCTTTGTCGTGGCGTTACTGTTAGGTGCGCTCATGATTTACAGCTTCTGGCTGATCTTGACGACCGCTGCGTTCTGGGTAGTGCGCGTGGAGCACGTACTGGAATTGTTTCAAGGCGTCTACCAGGCGGGCCGTTGGCCGGTTGGCATTTACCCTGCCTGGCTGCAAACGGGCCTGACCTTCCTCGTGCCGGTGGCATTTGCGGTCACGGTGCCGGCGGAGGCGCTGACCGGACGGCTCACGCTGCAAACTCTCCTGGGAGCCGCCGCTCTAAGCGCTCTGCTGCTAGTATTGGCGCGGTGGATCTGGCGAACCGGATTACGACGCTATTCAGGTGCGTCGGCTTGACGCTCCTTGGAACAGATCGGGTTCACGATATGCAATCGTTGCCAAACATCACGCGCGTGAAATACACCCGTTCGTTGCGGATGGACGCATCGTCTGCTCTTCAGACGAGTTCAAGACGCATGACTAATTCTCCATCGTCCTCATCGCCCGTGTACACAAATCCCAGTTTCTCATAGAATGGACAAGGGCTTCCACTTCCTGGAACACAACTGGTGAGCAGCGCTTTTGCACCAGGACGCGTTCTCACATGCGCAATCAAGAGCTCTAGCGCGCGCCGGCCGTAACCCGCGCCTTGAAAGCGTGCATCGATCATGAAGCGCCATAGCGTATATGCTTCGTTCGCTGCATCGTCTTCCAGCATCAGGAAGCCAACCGGTGTTTCGTCTGCGTAAATAGCCCGAAACCACGCGATCTCTGGCTCAAAATACGCCTGCGCAATCGAGACTGCATTGGGCGCGACAAACTTCTCCTGGGGTTGGGCAACGCGCAACTTGCAAATCTGTAAAACGGTGTCTTTGGTAATTTCCCGGAGGATATTACATCGGACGCGGCTTCATCTACACATACTCGATCGGCGATTTCGACAGACAGTACCTCCTACAGGCAGGTCAGCCTGAGTTAGGTCAGATGCTGAGCAACTTCTTCGGCCAATTCTACCGCACTCCCTGGGTCTCGATCGCCGCTGGCATTATCGTTTTCATCGCGCTATCTGCGTTTTCGCTGCTCGGCGAAGGGCTACGGCGACAGCTGGATGTGACCCGGCCACGGGCAAGGCGAACGCTCGCTCCCTTACGTCGGCTCGGGCGCCCTACTCAAGGTGTCTCCTAGGCAGCGCGGCTAGGAGGCAACCGCGACCTGCCTGGCAGCCTCCAGGGCGCGTGTGAGGGACATAGCATGCGCCCCTCACAAACGTTGCCATCCATCCCGCTTTACCGCTCAAATTCACCCGCGAAGTGGCAGGCGGCCCAATGGCCAGGTTCCTTTTCCTCAAACGCCGGCACAACCTCTTTGCAAACATCTTCGGCCCTAAAACAGCGCGTGTGGAAGCGGCATCCAGAAGGTGGGTTAAGCGGGCTGGGCACATCGCCGCGCAGAATAATACGCTGCCGTCGAAGGGTTGGATCCGGCATTGGAATGGCCGAGATCAACGATTTGGTGTAGGGATGCAGCGGATTGCGAAAAAGCTCTTCACGGCTTGCAAGCTCTGCCATTTGACCAAGATACATCACGCCTACGCGGTCGCTGATGTGCTCGACGACGCTAAGGTTATGCGCGATAAACAGATACGTCAAGCCGAGATCGGACTGAAGCTGGTTGAGTAAGTTCAGCACCTGCGACTGAACCGATACATCGAGCGCCGATACAGGCTCATCGCAGACAATCAGCTTGGGCTCCATCACCAACGCCCGCGCAATGCCAATGCGTTGGCGTTGTCCACCCGAGAACTCATGGGGAAACCGCCGCGCTAATTCCGGTCGTAACCCGACCTTGAGCAGAACATTGCGCACTCGTTCCACCCGTTCCCGCCGATCGCCGATGCCGTGTATTTTCAAGCCTTCGGCAATACTTTCGCCAACAGGGATGCGCGGATCAAGCGAAGCGTAGGGGTCTTGGAAAACGATCTGCATATCTCGGCGGAGCGCCTTCATCTCGCGGTTGCTCGCGTTCAGCACGTCCCGCCCTTCGAAGTGCACCATTCCGTCTGTGGCCGGTAGCAGCCGCAAAATGGTGCGGCCGGTTGTGCTCTTGCCGCATCCCGACTCACCCACGAGGCCAAGTGTCTCCCCACGCTTGATGGTGAAGCTAACATCGTCGACAGCCTTGACCTCCGCGATGGTGCGTCGCAAAATGCCGCCTTTGACCGGAAAATATTTTTTAAGGTTGCGAACGACAAGCATGTCATCTTGACCACGTCCGGGGGTCGATGGTAGGCTAGGGCTCTTATCCAACTGATATGTCTGGGCCATGTTGGTCTCCACACGCTCAGCTAACAACACGTACTTGATGCTCACCAAGCAAGTCTCAAAGCTTACTTATCTACAATCCAGACCTAATGAGCGTCGGTCCTGACACTTGCAAGCGACCTAATACAGCCAGCAGCGTACAAGCCGGTTGCCGTCAACTTTGATCAAAGGCGGCTCTTCTTCATCACACCGGCTCATCCGATAGGGACAACGGCTGGCAAATCGGCAGCCTGGCGGCAGATTCAATAAGTTCGGAACTGTTCCTGGAATTGTAGTCAGCTCATCTTTGACGACGCCTAACACAGGAATTGATGCTAATAACCCTTGGGTATAGGGCATTTTGGGATCTGCAAACAGCTCATTAACCGGTGCGTACTCGACAACCTTGCCTGCATACATGACCAGCACATTATCGGCCATCTCGGCCACAACGCCCAAGTCGTGGGTAATGAGGATAATTGCCGTGTCGATCTTTTCCCGCAGATCACGCAGCAGATCGAGGATTTGGGCTTGAATCGTCACGTCAAGAGCTGTCGTCGGCTCGTCCGCGATCAATAGCTCGGGATTACAGGCGAGCGCCATGGCAATCATCACACGCTGGCACATACCGCCTGACATCTGATGGGGATAGCTCTGCATGCGGCGCCGCGGATCTGGAATTCCGACCAGTGCAAGCAGCTGCTCGCAACGCTGCTCAGCTTCCTTGTCGGATAATCCTTCGTGGACTTGCAGCGATTCCTTGATCTGATCACCCACCGTGAAGACCGGGTTGAGCGCTGTTGTCGGCTGTTGGAAAATCATCGAGATGCGCTTGCCACGAATCGCGCGCATCTCATCGTCGGACAGATCCAGGAGGTCGTCGTCGGCGAATAAAACCTCACCATCCACGATTTGGCCGGGTGCACCAATCAGCCGCAGGATCGACATCGACGTGACAGACTTGCCGCAGCCCGACTCGCCGACGATGCCGAGCACCTCGCCCTGCCGCACCGCAAAATCAACGCCGTCGACGGCCTTAACAACGCCGTCTTCGGTATAGAAGTAGGTCTTGAGACCCTTAACGGTGAGCAAATTATTTTGGTTCTTCGATAATGGAACCTTGTTAATCAACGCAGGTGCCTTCCTAGCTGCACAGTGAGCATAAACGCTCGTATATTAAATAGTGTCAACCTCGTAGTCAGAGACCAGCAGGCAACACTCCATCTGCTACAGCTTCATCCGCGGGTCAAGCGCGTCACGCAGGCCATCGCCAATGAAATTGAAGCAGAGCGACGTCAGGAAAATCGCGAAGCCTGGAAAAAATGCCTGCCACGCATACCGATTAAGCACTGTTTGGTCAACGGCTTGTAACATGTTGCCCCACGATGCATCCGGTGGCTGTACTCCAAAGCCAAGGTAGCTCAACGCCGCCTCGGTGATAATGATCCCGCTCAAGCCAAGTGTGACGTTGACGATAATAGGAGCAATCGTGTTAGGGAGCAGGTGGCGAAACATGATCCGGGGGTCCGAGGCCGCAAGTGCACGCGATGCTTCGACATACTCGCGTTCCCTCACGCTGAGGATCTGGCCTCGAATAAGTCGTGCGCTGCTGACCCAACCCGTCAACACGAGCACAATGACCAGGAGCTTGATACTCGGACTAAAGATGGTAATCAAAACCAGCAAAATCGGCAACAGCGGAAGCGTCAACATGAAGTCGACGGTGCGCATGATGAGTGCGTCGAGCCAGCCACCGAAATAGCCACTAATGACGCCAATGACGACACCAAGTGCATCGCTAAAAAACACGGTGATGAACGCGATGCCGAGCGAAATCCTGCCGGCATAAAGAAGACGAGCAAAAACATCGCGGCCAACATAATCAGTACCCATGATATGTTCCCACGACGGTGGCAGATTCTTATCGCGGGGCACATTGTAATTAGGGTCATACGCCGTGATCAGCGGCGCCGCGACCGCCATCAAAACAATGATTCCGAGCACCACCGTACTTGCGACTGCTAGCCGATGCCGTGCAAACCGTCGTAATACGGCAACGAATGGGCTTTCGATTTTCTGCTCAAGGATATCAGTGCCTTCAAACTGCTGAGTAGTAACTGCCATAACTCAATCCTTCTATAGGATAACGCACGAGCCGCCGTTCATTCCTTCGCTCCGCCATACCGACGCTGGTTCACCACTTGTTGCTAATCCAGTCTGATGCGTGGATCGGCCACGGTATATAAAATATCGGCGATTAAGTTAGCAATCACGATCAGAATAGCATTGATCAGCAGAAAAGCTGTGACAATCGGCCAATCACGCTGTCCCAGCGACTGAATATACAGGAAGCCGAGACCCTTATAGTTGAAAATTGTTTCCGTGATCAGCGCTCCGCCAAAAATGTTTGGGATGGTACCTACAAAAATCGTAATAAGCGGAATCAGCGCGTTGCGCATCGCGTGCTTGAGCACAACCACACGCTCGCGCAGCCCTTTGGCACGCGCGGTACGCACGTAATCTTGCTTCAGCACCTCAAGCATCGACGAGCGCATAAAACGGCTGTAACCCGCGAGGTTAATCACGCTTAGTACAGTCACCGGTAAGACGAGATGCAAAATACGGTCGGTGACCGATTTAGCTTCGACAACACCTAGACCGGGTACTGTATAGCTTCGAATAGCGAGAACATCGCCGGGCGGAAAATAAAACAGTCCGTTCCGCTGAAATGCTAGGGTCGCCGCAATTAGCATGAGGCCGAACCAGAACGAAGGTAAGGAAACGCCTAAGAAGCTGAAGCTGGTTAACAAGTAATCAAGTTTCGAGTATTGCTTCACCGCCGAATAGATGCCCAGGGGAATCGCAAAGACCAACGAGACCACGGTTGCCGTAATCATCAAGCGGAGTGTATCGGGCAAACGCCGGCCGATGACTTCCAGCACCGGCCTGTTACGCTCAAGTTTATAGGACTCGCCCCAGTCGCCGCGGATGATCCCTTTACGCGTCCCGGCATACTCTTCTAGACCAATGGTATCAAGCCAGGTATCGCCCGCCAACCACGTGACGTATTGGAGATACCACGGCTTGTCGAGGCCCATCGCTTTCATCTGGCGTTGAATGTCCGCCTGGCTTGGCCGTGTGCGCGGATCCGTGTTTTGGAGGAGATTATCGAGGGGCCCGCCCGGCACAAAGCTCAAAATCAAATACACGACGATGGTTGACAATAGCAGGACGAGGCCCATTTGGAAAAATCGTCGAATGAGAAATGTAACCATACTGCGTGTACTCCTAAATCACGTTCATCGTCTTTAGTGGCAGCAGCGCACGGGCAAGCGCGGGTTATCCATGATGCAGAGCAACGTGCATCAATTCTCACCGATTATGGGCACTCTCTAGCAAGTACCGTACCGAACGTTTGACCAATAAAGGCAGTTGAGTGGGGATGGAAATCCATCCCCACTCACCGCCACCTGCTCCTGCCTCGACCTACTGTTGTTCGATGTCGATCTGCTCGAGGTTGTACAGGTCAATCGTGCTGGTTGGATCGATCTTAATGCCCGTCACCGCCGGGTTGAACGCCGCGACGTTCAGGCGCTGGTACAGCGGGAACGACGGCAGCTCCTGATTGTACATCAGCTCTGGCGCCTGATCCAGCTCGCGCTTGCGTTCCCTGTCGAGCTCGTTGAGCGCTTGGCGTGCCGCGCGGTCGAATTCGGGATTGCAGTAGCCAGGGTTATTCTGGCCAGCATAGCCGTTTTCAGCCGTCGGGATTTCGTCGCACAGGTAGAGAGTATGCGACGGATCGACGCCCGAGACCCAAGCGTACAGCGCCATGTCGAAGCGACGACCTGCGAGGATACCTTCGGCGCCGCTCTTGAAGAGCACCTCTGGGCCAGGCACGAACTCGAGCTGGAGATTGATACCGACGTCCTTCAGGTTTTGCTGAATGATTAAGGACGCAGCCTCACGTAGGCGGTTGCCCTGCGTCGTGTACATCGTGACCGTGAACTCGCGCCCACCCTTGGTTCGGGTGCCGTTTGCGCCCGCGGTCCACCCTGCCTGATCTAACAGTTGCCGAGCTTGCTCCGGATCGTGCGCGTACTCTTCCAAGCCGCTCTCAGGGTGCGACGGGTGATCCTGGGGAACGTAGGTATTCATCACCGTCGTCTTGCCGAAGAGTACCTGATCGATGATCTCTTGGCGGTTGACTGCGTAGGCAACCGCTTGGCGTACCCGGACGTCGTCGAAGAAGGATTCCTGGTTATCGCCGCGCCGGATACCGAAGTCAATATGCTCCCAGACCGTGGCCGGCACATACTGCACCTCGGCTTGGTTGCCTTGCGCCAATGCATCAAGCTGCTCGGTCTGGTTCAGACCAAGGCCAATCGTTCCAGCGTAGTCGATCGTGCCACTCTCAAGCTGAGCAAGCAGTTGGTCCGCGTCCGACACATACCGGAAGATGACGGTGCCAATCTTCGGCTGAGTGGGGAAGTACGGGTTGGAGACAAACGATGTCTGTTCACCCGGGACATGCTCCTGCACCATGTACGGACCAAACGAGAACGGATGAACGCTCTCTTGGTCGCGGATCTCGGCAATGCTCTGACCGCCGTACTGATGCTCGGGCACCAAGCCGATAAACGTGGTGTAGTAGTCCGACTCCAGATAGCCCGGCGCGTAGGTCTGCACGACCGTCGTGTCATCTGTCCCTTCGACGTCCACGATGCGCTCGATAAGGTAGCGCGTCGCAACCTGTAGCTCCGGGTCTCTCTGGACGCGGAACGCCTCTTCCGCATCGGCGGAGGTGACCGGCTCGCCGTCTTCCCAGCGCAGCTGCGGATTCAGGTTGAACGTCAGCGTCAGCTGAGGGAGCTCAACCGGGATGGTGATGCCGGCGGCTTCGGCTGTCGCCGTATCGGTGACCACCTGACCCTCGACCACGATCGGGGTTTCCTCACTGACCCGCTCCGGATCGATCGTAACAGTCTCGGTGACCGCACCGCCATTCTCGAATGTTGGGAATTCGTCGAAACAGTAGGTGGGCTGGTACTCGTAGGTGAGCTGGTTCACACAGAAGCCCGTCGTGGGCGCTAATACCTGGGATGTCACCGAGGACTGTGACTCTAAATCAAACAATGTGTCCGGCGCCTGGTTGAAGGCGGCGACAAACGTTTTCTCGTTGATTGGCGATTCAGCCGCGGCTCCAGCAGCTGTCCCTGTTGCTTCAGGTGACGGCGATGTTGCGACCGACGGCGATGCTTCTGCTGCGACCGACGGCGATGCTTCTGCTGCGGCCGAAGGGGATGTTGCGGCTGCGGCCGAGGGCGAAGCGCCACCTGCGGCCGGCGCTGAAGTCGTAGGCGTTGTAGCATTGCCCGCGCACGCCGCTAAAATCGGAACTAGCAAGGCCAGGACGAGTGTCAAGGCAAACGTTTTTGCGCGCCGTAATGAGCGACCCATCGTTGTACTCTCCTAATAAAGCATAAAGCCTTCAAAATGGATGTAACGACCAACCCGACATTTCTAATAGTCGTGATGTTTGAGGAACCGTTCCTCCTTTCCACGATAAGCACTTTGTACAAGAGGGGGCTTTGTATGGAGCAGTATATCAAACAATATACTTTTTGTTAATTTCCATCGAGGCAAGGGCTTTTCATAGAGCTGAGACGGCCAATCCGACTATCTAGCATTGTTCCGCTGGTACGCACCTTGCGTGAAACTCTTAGCATCACAGGCCGTGTCGGTCAGCCACGCTGGCGGATCTGTTGGTCGAAAGGAGCGATGCAATGAGCGAACGGCGTACAGTCACGGGTGAATTGGCGGATGGCATCGCGGATCGAGAGCAGGGCTACACGCATAATCCAAATCCCGAGGAGGAAGTTGCCGCCCAGCGCGCCCGGTTTGATGATATGCAGCACAAGTTGCAGCACGATCGTCAGGAAGCAGCCCAGGCCGTCGAACCAGTGCAACAGCGCTTGGGTCAGGAATTCGAGCAAGCGATACACATTCCGGAGCATGAAAAATTCGTGCAGGAGCAGGTCGAGCACGAATTTGTCGATCGTCCACATACTCAGGGTGGCCAGGAAGTCGAGGGCGACCCCGAGGCGATGGCTCCAATGCCGAGCAACTTCGAAATCGCCCGCCATGCACCGAAGCCGACAACACCCCGGAATGCGGAAGATTTTATGCGAGAAGAGTAGCGCTCTTCTGGTTCCTGTAGCGCCGCCTTTACAGGTGGTCTGATGTTTTACAAGTAGGCGTGTAACGGCTAACATGCGAGGCACATCGCTCTCTATTTAGCCGTGCCGTCGAAACACAACTTCGTACAGGGTCCGAGAGCGCAAGTTGGGCTGGTACAGGGCCACTAAAGCGTGCTTACTGTTTCCACTCTGTTTATGTGCTGTTTGATATTCTGAGTACCAACTCCACGGGCCGCCTAGGGCCGGAACGTCAACGGGAGCTTACTTGCACGCTCAGCACAACTGCCCGCCTCGATTGGTCGTCGCCACATGCAGGTATTCGATACTCCCGCGGACCATGCGGCAATCCTGGCACGTAGCGTCAAGTGGCGGCGTCTAGCACAAGTAACTACGACCGAAGTCGCGCCTATTCGCTTTACCGGTTTTCGAACGAGCCCCTAACAACATACGTCGCGGACCACCACTTGCTGATCTTTACGCACTTCAATCAAGAAATGGAGCAGATCAGTGCAGATATTGTCGCTCAATGGGCCCTGGCAATTTCGCCAGCGGGGGTCCGCAGAGTTTCACGCGGCACACGTTCCAGGCTGTGTTCACACCGACCTACACCGGAACGGGCTGATCTCCGATCCCTTCTGGGGTTCGAACGAGCTCGACCTACAGTGGATCGAAGAGGCTGATTGGGAGTATTCGAGCACGTTCGACGTACCGGATAGTTTGCTAGCCCACGAGCAAGTAGAGCTGGTAGCCGATGGCTTAGACACGCTGGCGACGATTACACTCAACGGCCAGGAAATCGCCCGTACCGAGAACATGTTTGTCGGATATCGCTTTCCAGTGCGGGAGTGGCTTCAACCCGGTCGCAACACGTTGACCGTGCACTTTGCCAACCCGATGGACTATATTCGCGCGCGGCTAAAGCTCCACAGCTATCCCGAGTGGAACGATCCTGTCGGCGGCTCTTCAAATATCCGTAAAGAACCCTGCTCCTTCGGTTGGGATTGGGGGCCGCGCTTTGCCACGTGCGGGATCTACAAAAGCATTGCGCTCCACGGGTGGGACACGAATCGCATCTCGCACGTACGGGTCAAACAACACCATGACGCCGGGAGTGTGCTGGTAACAATCGAGCCGCAGCTCGCTCGACCAAACCCCGATGCGCGGGTGCGCTGTCGGCTCTCGTTGGGCGAGCACGTCATCACGGCAAGCGGCAGCGGACTCGTGGAGCTGCGGGTCGAACAGCCGCAGCTCTGGTGGCCGAACGGGCTAGGTGCACAGCCGCTGTATGATCTTGAGGTCGAGCTGTTGGACGATGAGCGCGTCCTTGACCAGTGGCGCCAGCGTACCGGTCTGCGAACGGTCGTGCTGGATCGACATTCGGATGAATGGGGCGAAAGCTTCCAGTTCGTCGTCAACGGTGTGCCGGTGTTTGCCAAAGGCGCAAACTGGATACCGGCGCACAGCTTTGTCAGTGAGCTCACCCGTGCGGACTATGCGAACCTGCTGACAGCGGCGGCCGAAGCCAACATGAACATGCTTCGCGTCTGGGGCGGGGGCATCTACGAGCTGGACGAGTTCTACGATCTCTGTGATGAGCTGGGCTTGATGGTCTGGCAGGACTTTATGTTCGCCTGCTCGCTGTACCCAGGCGACGAACCATTCCTGAGCTTGGTGGAGCAGGAAGCTGCGTACCAGGTGCCCCGCTTAGCCAACCGTGCGTGTCTCGCCCTGTGGTGCGGCAACAACGAGCTCGAGCAGAAGCCGCAGGATATCTTATCGACGCCCGAGCGCAAGGCCGCCTACGAGAAAGTGTTTTATGATATTTTGCCGACCGCGGTATCGCGGTATGACGGCGTGACGCCCTACTGGCCTTCTTCGCCACACAATCCGCAAGGCTATGAACATGGTCACAACAACGAGAGCGGCGGCGACAGCCACTTTTGGGACGTTTGGCACGCACGTTATCCGGTGAAGCGCTACGAAGAGATGAAATTCCGCTTCTGCTCCGAGTTCGGCATGCAGTCGTATAGCTCGCCGGTGGTCGCCGCCACCTTCTGTCCTCACGATGAGATGAACGTCTTTGGCCCGGCGATGGAAAATCACCAGAAAAACGCGGCCGGCAACCTAATCATCGCCGATTATGTTTCGCGCCTGTATCGGTACGCCAAAGATTACCCCTCGCTCGCCTATTTGTCGCAGCTCAACCAGGCCTACTGCATGCGCGTAGGCATCGAGCATTTCCGGCGTTCGATGCCGCGTACAATGGGCGCGCTCTACTGGCAGCTGAACGATTGCTGGCCGGTCTTTTCCTGGAGCAGTCTCGAGTTTGGCGGGCGGTGGAAGGCGCTGCACTACGAAGCTCGGCGCTTCTTCGCGCCAGCGCTGGTTTCCGCACACGTACCGGGCGAAGAGATAGCAGGCAAGGGTAACTACATCGTCAACACGATCCACGAGGTCAACCTTTACACGGTTTACGATGGAGCCAAGCCCCAGAGCGGAGTGGTGAAGTGGGCGCTCTACAACTTGGACGACCAATGTTTACTCGAAGGCAGCAAGGCGGTCGCGCTGCGCTACGGTGAGTCGGTCAAGCAAGATACGATCGACTTTGCGGACGCGATCGAGCAGCATGGCCGGCGGCGGCTGTACCTCCGGCTCTGGCTCGAGGTTAACGACAAAATTCTGTCCCAGCAGACGATCTTTTTCACGGCACCCCGCTTTTTGAACCTGCGCCGTGCACCAGTGGAGCACGAGGTGGTGGCACACGATGAGGGCGGCATCGAGATCGAATTTAAGTCCGCAGTCTTCCAGCACCGTGTCGAGTTCGATCTCGCAGGCATCGAGTATCGCACATCCGACAACTTCTTTGATTTATACCCTGCCGTTCCACACCGCGTTATCATCAGGGGCGCGAACATATCTCCGGCCGACCTTGTAGGCCGGCTAACTACTCGCTCACTGGTCGATAGCTACTGAAGTCGAAGCGACCAGCTGCTCCGCGCATCGAGTATGCTCCGCCGGCTCTTTAACGCAGGCATAGGGAATGCACAGCAAGCCTCAGACATGGAGGAGCTATGAGTCAGGTGATGATTGAGGCGGCAATTATCATGGGGGTTGGGGTCCTCGGGGCGCTGCTTCCGTTGGTTCCCGGTCCGCCCCTGGTATGGTTAGGGGCACTGTACTATGCTTGGCGTACAAGCTGGGTAGAAGTAGGCTGGCCGAGCCTGACACTGCTGCTCATTCTAGCGGTGATCGGGGGAACCGCCGACTGGTGGATGGCTTACGTGGGAGCCAGCAAAGGCGGCGCGTCCGCCTGGGCTACGCTCGCAAGTATTGTCGGTGGTATCGTCGGGTTTGTGCTCTTAAGCGTTCCCGGCGCGATCATCGGCTCGATTGCGGCGATTGCGTTGGTAGAGTTCTCACGCCATCGTGACTGGCGCAAGGTCCTGCGCGCCAGCGGTGGCTACCTTCTCGGCTCGCTGCTCGCGACGGTTGTCGAGGTCATTATCTGCATCGTCATGATCGGCATATTTGTGGGCGCTGTGAACTTGTGATCGGCAAGCTGCGGTGAAGCGACACGTACTTCACGCCAGATCGGCGAGCTAGTCAGGCAGGGAGCTAAACGTCTGCATAAAAACAGCCGCTTCTCCTTGGGGAAGCGGCTGTTTCCTTAGCTAAGGGTTAGTTAGGGGATAACGCGGAACGGAGCAGTTGACGGGCGGTACACGCGCGCCACATCCTGCACGACGAAGACGTAGTTGCCAGGACCCAGCTCGTACCCGAAATAGTCCTTCGTATCGATATAGCCGTCAAGCTCGCCATTGGCATTCACGTACAGGGTCTGTGCGGTACCCACGGTCACACCACGCTCATCGGTGATCCAGAAGCCCACCTCCTGATAGGGATCGAAGCCGCCGACTTTGACGTAAAACTCTTGGCCAAATTTGACACAGTTCGGCGCGATGTGCGCATCAACGGGTGCCGCAATACCGGCGCAAGCATTTGCTGCTGGCGGTGGCGGCGGAGGTGTACCACCTGCGGGCGGCGCGTTGTTGCGGGTTTCATTACCCAGCAGCCCAAGCAGAATACCCTTGCCTGGATGGAATTCCAGCCGCGCGCGCTCGAACCACTGCGTCAAGACCGTATCGCCCGCCAAGTTGGTCTCCATCTTGGGCTCGGTCAGCGGCAAGCCAAAGAGCTGAAGCGAGCGAGCCGTCCGATCAAGCTTGGGATCATTCAGGCCGTGGCGCTCCCAGTAGTTCTTGAAGTCGCCACAGATCGAGTGGCTGGTCTGGGCCCACCAGCTACAGCCCGGTGTTGGCTGGCCTTTTGGCTCCGAGAACCAATCCCGCTTGAGCTGGAGCAGCCGGGTATCGCCAAGCCGGCCGAGGAGCACGTCGTAGGGGCGCGCCTTCTCAGGATGGTATTCCAGCACGTTGCGCTCAAAGTACTGCACCGTGAACTCGCCCTCGGGCGTTTTTTCACGGAATTCGGCAGTAATCGGGTAGCCAAACACTGGCAAGCCACCGTTGTCGCGCCAGTATTCCAAGAAGCGACCCTGGATACAATTATTGATACCTGGAACATTGAAACATTGCTGACCAGACTGGGCCTGGGCCGACTTCGGTCCAAACCAACCGAAGGCAAGCATGAACACGGCGATGAGCACGGACGCACGACGGGTAGACGTGAACATACACACTCCTAACAACCGAAGAGGATGAATGAGGTGCGGCCCTTGGGCCGGCTGC